>JBCBJG010000024.1:0-21007 GCA_038523655.1 Pseudomonadota bacterium
ATCGGCCCCTTGATGAAGCGGAAGGTGCGTTGTCCGGCTTCGCCCTCGTCGAGCACTTCCGCACCGAGGATGTCAGAAGGCATCAGGTCGGGCGTGAACTGGATGCGCCGGTTCTGGAGGCCGAGCAGTTGGCCGAGCGTTTCGACCAGCAGTGTCTTCGCGACGCCCGGCACGCCGATCAGCAGTGCATGCCCGTTGGCTAGCAAGGTCACGAGCGTCCGCTCAATCACTTGCTCCTGCCCGAAAATGACCGTTGAGGCCGCCTCGCGGACCCGCGCCATGCGGGCGCCAGCGTCCTCGATATCGCTGACGATCGTCTCGTCGGCTTCTCTGACTTGGTTCATGCTGACCGCTATACGCCTTTGCCGTCTCGGGGGGAATGCGCGTGCCACGCAATCTCGTCACAATCGTGTTGCGCCGCGGCATGCGACCTTCAGCCCAGCGCGCTCCTCATATGCCCTACGCGATCGGCTCGACGCACCGGGATGCAAGCCAAAGCGATTGCCGCGACGGCCGGCCGATCAGGGACGGAAATCTGAAAGAACCGTCGCGCGTTGGCTTGTAAACCAAAATTGACAATGGGTGGAGTTGACGGGAGCGGGAGCGCGCCATGGATGACCAGTCGTTCGCCGGGCTGCGCCACGACCTGCGAAGCATGTTCACGTTGATCATGCTGGAAGCTGACGCGCTTGCCGGGTCTGGCGTCGACGCGGAAACCCGCACCCGCCGGGCTGAACGGATCGCAAACGCGGTCGAGCGATGTGCCGCAATGCTCGATGCTGCCCGCGAGCGTGATCGGGCACCGGTATCATCCGGGGCGACGACGAAAGTTGCGGACGTACTCGATGCGGTCGGCACCGTGCTCGCACCCTGGATCCCGACGTGTGTCGACGTTCGGATTATGTGCCCACCCCGGCTCGAGGCGCGCATTTGCCCGGCACTCACCTACCGCATCCTGCTCAACCTGACGCAGAACGCAGCATCCGCGATCGCCGCCGCCGGGCAGGGGCGCACGATTGCTCTGAGTGCCGAGGCGCACGGGCGGGCGCTATTGGTCGCCGTGGCGGATGACGGGCCGGGGCTGCCGCTCCCCGTCCGCGACCGCCTCGTCGCTCTTCTTGGCCGTCCGCAGCGCTCGCGTCATATCGCGTGGTCGGGCCGTGCGTCCGCGTCGCGTCGGGAGGTTGATTCATGCTCCGGGTCACAAGTTCTTCCTCCGTCAGTCGATGAAAGGCTGCGCCGCGGTGGAGAGCACGGTTGTGAAGACATCATCCTGGAGCGCCTGGCTTACTATGCACGCCAGGGCGTTCACTGCGTCCAAGGCGTTCCGCGCACCAAGAGCGTTCCGCGCATTACGGACCCAGCGCTGACGCGGATACCCCCGACTGCCCGTTCGCTGCGACGGCCGCCCGGGGAGCACGGGCTCGGCCTTCCAACTGCTGCACGGCTCGCGCGCGCCCTCGGCGGACGTTTGCAGCTCGTCGACCACCCCCCGCGCACAACGGTGTTTCAACTCGCCGTCCCCGGATGCGTTGTCCAGTGATGCGCTGTGCTTGCCCGTTGGCGCACAAGTGTGACCGGCAACACGGTCGCCGAAGCGGTTTGCGTGAACGATCCGGCAACGTACCGATCTGAGCACGCAGAGCCGATAACGATGTCGACCCCGCCCGGTAAGGAGCGCGCCACCTCTCCGCCTGCCGCCGCCTCTTCGGACGGTGTCGCGGAGACTATTCCGCCGACCGTCAAACATCGACAGATCGGCGCGCACGCATTCGATCTGAATTATCGCGATGGCCTCGACGTCGACTTCGTAACCCCCGTCCCGCTGATGACGGTCCGCTACGATCTTCAGGAAGGTGTCGCGAGCTTCGATACGTGTGTGCCGGCGCCCTTCATGGCGGAGCCCTACAGCGTTATTATTCATCCTGCCGGGACCCGCATCCGCTGCACGGTGCCCCCGCGGACCGCAGAGTTTATTTGCATTGCGCTCGGCGCGGGAGCGCGCGCTGCCGAGCCGACGGCGAGTGACGCGCTGATCGCGTCCCTTGCGATGGAGAGAGAAAATCGGCTCGTCGTCAGCGAAGCGCTGCGGTTTCCGGCGTTGGCGCTCCGCCGGTTCCTGCTCAGCACACGCGACGGCGATGCGGCGAGTGGCAACGCACTCGTCTTGCGTCTGCTGACACTCGCGCTTGATGATCGCCGCGAGCTGGGCGCTTTCACCCGCACGCCGAAGGCGGAGACGATGCAACGGATCGCCGGTCTTGTCCGTCGCGATCTGTCAGGCGCGATTTCAGTCGGGAGACTGGCAGGCGAGGCGGAGATGTCCGAAGGCCGGTTCGCGCGCACCTTCAAGCGCGTGATGCGTGAGACGCCGTACCAGTATGTCATCCAGCGGCGGCTCGACCACGCCCGCGATCTCCTTGCCCGCGACCTGCAACGGCCGGCGTCGGAAGAGGCAGATCCGACGCCCCACGTGCCGCGCAGCGACCGCCAGGCATCGCGGTCGACCGACCGGTCTCTGGCCGATATCGCGCTCGCCGCGGGGTTCACGTCACAGGCGCATATGACCGCGATGTTTCGCGACGTCCTCGGCGTCACGCCGCACCGATACCGCGCCGCGTTGGTCGGCCGCGGTCCAACGGGCCCACCATCCGAGGCGCCGACCGACAACCCGCTTGGCGTGCAGCCGCAAGGCGACGAGCCGCCGAAACCCGCGGATGATGTGCCATGATGAAACCCGCATCCCGGCGCGGCTGATCTTGCGCCGCGGCCGCTGCGACACGTAATACAGACCAACCCCGCAACAAGACCTTGAACGGATGACGCGATGTCACTTCGCATCAATGACGAAGCCCCCGATTTCCACGCCCACACGACCGCCGGTGAAATCGATTTTCACGACTGGATCGGCGACGGCTGGGCCGTGATGTTTTCCCACCCGAAAGACTTCACGCCGGTCTGCACGACCGAGCTTGGGTACATGGCGGGTTTGCAGGACGAGTTTGCCAAGCGCGGCGTCAAGATCATCGGTATCTCGGTCGATCCGGTCGACAGCCACAAGCAGTGGAAGACCGACATTAAGGACGTCACGGGCCACGCGGTGGATTATCCGCTGATCGGCGATGAGCAGCTTGAGGTCGCGAAGCTTTACGACATGCTGCCCGCCAGTGAGGGCGACACGTCGGAGGGTCGCACCCCGGCCGACAACGCCACAGTCCGCACCGTGTTCGTCATCGGCCCGGACAAGAAGATCAAGCTGCAGCTCACCTACCCGATGACCACCGGGCGGAACTTCGACGAGATCCTGCGTGCGATCGATTCGATGCAGCTCACCGCGAAGCACCAGGTCGCGACGCCGGCGCAGTGGCAGCCCGGCGACAAGGTGATCATCACTCCGGCAGTCAGTGATGATGACGCGAAGCAGCGTTTTGGTGAGTTCGACCAGCCGAAACCGTACCTGCGCTTCACCGAGCAGCCGAAGGGGTGATTTGATGCGGATCGTGTCGGCTAGCGACGAATGCTGGCCGACGCGATCTGCTGGCAGACGCCCGCCGCGCTACTGAATGCCCGTGAGACGCCGCCGCGATGCTAGCCCGGCGCGTTCACGCTGCGGCGACGCGGTGCCTCCGTGTCGCTTGACGTAGCCCGGCGCAACGATGACATCCGGCGCATGACAGCTCCTACTCAGATCCCAAACTCCGGCGCCTCCGACCCCGCCGAACAGGTTGCGTCCGCGCCCGCTTTTACGACTGGTGAAGACGCGCTTGCCCGGCTGGAAAAGCTGCTCGCCGAAACTGCCGATCGATCCCGCCCACCCGTGCATACGTGGGATCCGCCGGCCCGCGAGGATGTCGGCTTATCGATCTCGTACGATGGGCGCTGGTGGTACCAGGACAGCCCGATAGAACGCGCAGAGCTTGTACGCCTTTTCGCCAGCGTGCTGCGACACGACGAGGCTGATGATACTGCGCAGTCCGACGGAGGTTATTTCCTCGTCACGCCGGTGGAAAAGGTGCCGATCACCGTCGCCGAGACGCCGTTCGTGGTCGTGGAGATGGAACGTCGCGAAACGTCAGACGGGCCTGAAATTCTTCTCCGCACATCCGTCGACGACGTCGTGGTGCTCGGCGATGAGCATCCCGTTCGGTTCGAACCGGATGGGCCGGACGGCGGGTTGAAGCCGATTGTGCACATTCGAGATCGGTTGGAGGCGCGGGTTGCCCGCGCAGTGTACTACGAGCTCGTGGATGCGGCGACGGTCGAGACCATCGATGGCGACGCGACGTTCGGATTACGCTCCGGTGGCACGTTCTTTGCGATGGCTCGCGCCGCCGATCTTCCCGGCGTTCTCGATGACGCAGGCTGAGACGATCACTGCCGGAGCGGGTCACGCCGGAGAGGCACTGACGAGCGGTGCGGCGTTTGCCGACCTGGCGCGCCAAACGCTCCATCGCGCACCGCCCGCCAACGCCTTTGATCTGAAGGTGCCCCTCGCCAACGGCGACCATGCACTCGATGCGCCGACCAACCGTGCGGCCGCGCTTGCCGAAGTGTCCAGTGGCCCCCCACCGCGCGCCGCAGCGGTGCTGATCCCGGTCGTGGAGCGGCAGGACGGCTTGCACGTAGTGCTCACAACCCGCGCTGCGCATTTACCCTCCCACGCCGGTCAGATCGCGTTTCCTGGCGGCAAGATCGAGCCTGCCGATGACGGTCCCCGCGCCGCGGCATTGCGGGAGGCGGATGAAGAGATTGGATTGTCGCCGGCCGAAGTCACCGTGCTCGGCTATCTGGACGCCTATCAAACCGGGACCGGTTTCCGCATCGTCCCGGTCGTTGCGCTGGTCGAAGCTGACGCGTCCTTCGAACTCGATGCGCGCGAGGTGGCCGACATGTTCGAAGCCCCCTTGGTATTCCTTATGGATGCCGCGAACCACCAGACCCATCACACAGTCTGGAAAGGCCGTGAACGCCGCTACGTCGCAATGCCCTGGCAGGGCCGCTACATCTGGGGGGCAACCGCGGGCATTCTGCGCAATCTTCAAACGGTGATGTTCTCCTCATGATCCGCGTTTTCGTCATGTCAGCGCTGCTCTTTTTTCTCCCATTCGCCCTGTTCGCGATCTATGCGGTGGTGACCGATATGCTCGCCGCGCCGGCTGATCGCGGCCCGGACGGCCGGGTGTTGAAAAGTGCCTGGTCGCGCATTCCGCTCGCCTGGTTGACGGGGGCCGGCGCGCTGCTCGTGCTCGGGACGCTGTTCACACTGGCGCTGACGTCGCCGCAGATCGGCGCGCCCGGAAAGACCTATGTACCGCCGCGCATCGAGGATGGCGTGGTAGTACCCGGCCATGTCGAATGAGCATCAACATATCGCCGGTGCGAACGCCTTAGAGGACGTCCCGACAACCCTTGACCTAGCCACGGCGCATGCGCGGCTGCTTGCTGCGCCTTGGCGAGCATTGCCGTCCGTTCAAGAGACCTTCGAATTATTCTCTTCCGCGGGCGTCGAGGTGCGCGCGGTTGGCGGTTGCGTGCGGGATGCGCTGCTCGGGCTTGCCTGTGCTGACGTGGATTTCTGCACGCCCGCACATCCCGAGGAGGTCATCGCGCTGGCGCGTGCCGCCCGTATCAAATGCGTCCCGACCGGCCTAGACCACGGCACCGTGACGTTGGTCTTCGATGCCGGCGCGCATGAGGTTACGACGCTCCGCCGCGACGTCGACACGGACGGGCGTCATGCGCGTGTCGTCTTCACGGACGACTGGCGGGCGGATGCGCGGCGTCGCGACTTCACGATCAATGCCTTTTACGCCGATGGCCATGGGAACCTGCTCGATCCCCTCGACGGGATCGGTGATCTGCGCGCAGGTAAGGTGCGCTTCATCGGCAGCGCGCGTGAGCGGATCAGGGAGGATTATCTCCGGGTCCTGCGATACTACCGGTTCTTTGCGCGCTTCGAGCGGGGCGGGATCGATGCCGAGGCAGGCGCGGCGATCGATGCGGAAAGGGACGCGCTGGCGGGCCTTTCCGGTGAGCGGGTCTGGGCAGAGTTGCGTCGTCTGCTGAGTGCGCCCCGGGTGCTTGATGCAGTCGAGGACATGGCGGCGCGCGGCGTGCTTGGAGCGACACTTGGGCTGACGCCCGCGATCTCGTACCTTCGCGAGGTGCTCGATCTCGAGGCGACCATGACAGAGGAAAAGGACGCGCCCACCGCACCGATCCGTCGTCTCGCAGCGCTGTTCGATCTCGGATCGAAGCCGCAAGCGACCCTGGACGCCCTTGCTGAACGTTTGCGTCTTTCAAAGACCGAGCACCGGCACCTCGCGGCCTGCCGACGCGGCGCATCGCGAGCCGTCAGCACACCGCAGCTTGACGGTGCAGTTCAGACCGGGGGCGATCCCAAGCAATCGGTGTCGGAACAAGTGCAACGCGTAGCCTTTGCTCGGGTACACGACCTGGGGCCTGTCGCCGCAGCCGACGCCGCCGTTCTGCTCGCTGCGCGGAGCAACGATCCCGCAATAATTTTGGCGACAGAAGCAGCGCGCGCAGCGCTCGACGGGAAATCATTTCCGGTCACTGGTGATGATTTGCAGGATCGTGGTTGGTCCGCAGGGCCGGCGCTCGGTGATGAGATCAGACGGCTGACGCGGTTGTGGGTTGAAAGCGGTTTTCAACTCGACCGGGAGCAGCTTCTTGCTCGTGTGGGCGATCCGAAGCCGTAGGCCGCAGGCGCACGTCGATGCGCCTGCCCTCGCATCAAACCGAGCGACGCGGGCTTACTTAAAATCGCCCGCGCCGCGAAATTCTTGCCTATCGCGCGTGCGTCTATCCTGCCGCCATCGTTGGTTCAGGTCCCGGGCCAACGCTCCCATGGCAGCGCCGATTAATCTCAAATTTCGCGCCTCAACGCACTCGAGATCTGGCAGCACTCAGCGCACCCGGGTGCTAAGATGCTGATTTAATTGAAAAATGCCGTATTGAATCGGCTAGCCTCTGCGTTCCCCCCGGATAGGCCACCTGCGCTCACGGAGGTACGACACGATGCGCCACGGAGATTTTGCCGACACGCTCGCCGGTTTCAGTCTAACCACGGCGGAGATCCTGTATCACCTGCCCGACCACCCAACGCTCCTGCAAACTTTCATCTGGCAGGAATTCGACATGCACCCGCGCTTTCCCCGCCTGCGCAAGTTTCTGGATTTTTGGACCGAAAGCCTCGACGGCCCGCTGCACACGGTCCGCGTCGCGCATCGCCAACTCGTGGCGCCGGCAGAGCTTCGTCTGGTCGAAGGGCAGTTCCGCCTGAACTGACATCGCGCGCTCTGTCGCGTAGCCGTCCTGCACGGTCTGTACTGCCGTGCGCGGCCGGGGCCTCGCGTCTGCGCCCCCGACACCCGGCCTGCGCCAGCTCGCCAGCGCGCCCGCCGCGGGCCTTGCCGGCCCCGGGCCGACGCAGAGACCGGGACCCGCCACCCGTTGGTCTGGTTCGTTGCTCGCTTTAGAGGGAAGGGGCGGGTGTGAACGTGCCCGGTGCGCCGCGGGCACATGCGTTCCCGAGGCATCAGGTCTAGAGTACGGTCATGCAAGGTACAGACGATGCGCGTTCCGTCAGCGTAGCGACGGCGCGCGCCGGGCTCGGTGGCTGGCTGCAGGGCTTGTCCGTACGCTCGAAGTTTCTGATTATTCTCCTCGCCACGAGCCTGCTGAGCATGGGGCTCGTCGCGCTGGTCAGCTACTCCGTCGGCCGTGACGCCCTGCTTCGCCAGCAACTCGACCGGCTGCAGGCGATCAGTGCCTCGAAGACCAAGCGCCTCGAAGATTATTTCGGCAACATGCGCGACACGATGCGCGTGCTCGGTGCCAACCCGCTCGTCGCGCAGAACATCATCGCGTTTTCCTCCGCCTACAACGCGCTGGGTGACAAGGCGATTTCGCCCGAGCAGTCGGCGGCGTTGCGTGCCTATTACGCGACCAATTTTATTCCCAAAGTCACGACGAATGAATCGAGCAGTTTGTTTGTCGAAAGCTACCTGCCGTAATCAGCGCGCGCCCGCTATCTGCAGTCGAAGTTCATCGTCGAAAATCCGCAACCGCTCGGCGACAAGTACAAGCTCCTCGCCCCGTCGGACTTCTCGAACTATGGCCTCGTCCACGCGAGCTATCACGGCTGGTCCACGCAGATCGCCGAGAAGTTCGATTTCTTTGACGTGTTCCTGATCGACGCGCGCACGAACATCGTCGTCTATTCCGTCGAGAAAAAAGTCGATTTTGGCAGCAATCTCGTTGAGGGGGCGAACGCGGATTCCTCGCTCGCCCGCCCGCCTTTACAACCAGGTGAAGGCGGAGTCGGTCCCCGGCCGCGTGCGCCTGATCGACTACGACCGCTACACCCCCTCGTTCAACGCTCCAGCCGGTTTCATCGCCACGCCCGTCTTCTCGGGGCGCCGGTTCGTCGGCGTCCTCGCCGCGCAGGTTTCAATCGACGCGGTCAATCAACTGATGAACCGGGGAGGAAAATGGCGCGAGGAAGGGCTCGGCAAGAGCGGCGAGACCTATGTGGTCGGCAGCGATCGCACGATGCGATCCAACTCCCGCTTCATGATCGAGAAACCTGAAGCGCTCGAGGCTCGGCTCCGTGAGGCGGGGGTATCGCCGGTCACGCTCATTCGCACGATGGAACGTCGCGATACCGTGTTCGAGGTCGGCGTCGACACACCCGGCGTCGATGCGGCGATTAAAGGCCTCACCGGGCAGGACGTGTTCGACGACTACCGCGGTGTGAGGGTGCTGAGTGCCTATCGTCCGGTCGATGTGCCGGACCTCGACTGGGTCCTCATGGCGGAGATCGATTAGGAAGAGGCGCTCGCCCCGCAACGCGCGTTCCAGCGTCTGCTTCTGATCATGGCAGCCGGGCTGACCTTGCTGGTCACCCTCGGCTCGATGCTGCTTTCACGGATGTTCTTGCGGCCCGTCACCGAACTCGTCGGCGGCGTAAGCGCAGTGCGCCGGACCAGCGTCGCCGACAACGCGCAGCCGCATGAGCGGCGGCGCAATGAGGCGGCGGAGTAGGCGATGGGCGGCTGGCTTGGATTACCGCCGGAAGGACTTTGGTCGATCGGCCTCGTCGTCGCACTGATTGTCGCGAACGTGTTCGCCTTCGCGCTGGAGACCGTGCCGAGCATTGCCGCCGAGTACGGCCGCGCATTGTTCTGGTTCGACGTTGTCTCGGTCCTGATTTTTCACGGTCGAATATGCGCTGCGCATCTGGAGCTGCGTGGAGGTACCGTTCCTCAAGCGCCTCTCGCCGACCGAGGCGCGGCTGCGGTTTGCCCGCCGCCCGTACCTGATCATCGATCTGCTCGCGATCCTGCTGTTCTATCTGCAGTTCATTCTGCCGGTCGACCTACGCATCCGGCGCGTGCTGCGCCTGTTCCGTTTCTTCAAGCTCGCGCGGTATACGCCCGCCATACACACCCTCGTTCGTGTGCTCGTGAACGAGCGGCGCGCGCTTTCCGGTGCTCTGTTGCTCATGATGGCGGTGCTCACGTTCGCCTCGACGGGAATTTATTTCCTCGAGCGTAATGCGCAGCCGGAGGCGTTCGGCGCGATCCCCGATGCTACGTGGTGGACCATGGCGACGTTGACCACCGTCGGTTACGGCGACGTGTCGCCCAATACGCCGCTCGGCAAGATCTTTGGCAGCGTGGTGATGGTCATCGGCCTCGGATTGTTCGCGCTGCCGATCGTGATCATCTCGACGGGTTTCGCCCAGGAGCTTGGTCGTCGCGATTTCGTTGTAACGTGGTCGCTGATGTCCCGCATCCCGCTGCTGGCCGAGCTGGATGCCAACGCCGTGGCCGAGCTGATGCCCCACCTGCATGCGCATAATTATCCGCCGCACTGGGAAGTGATCCACGCCGGGACCCGCGCGACATCGATGTACTTCATCGCATCGGGATCGGTGAAGCTGACCACGCTGGCCGGCGAGCAGAAACTCTCGACGGGAGACTTTTTCGGTGAGATCGCGTTGATCGAGGAGGGCGTCTACGACTACTCGTTCACCACCACGAGCAAGGTGCGCCTCCCCAAGCTGAATTATGAGATTTTCCTCCGTCTGCAGAGCAGCAGCCTGCAGGTGGCGGACCGGATCAAGGCGATGGCTGCCGCACGGAAGCAGGCCCGCGCTGAGGGACGCACCGAGCCGCGCAAGCTTGATGAAATCAGCACCGACGAAGCAACCGGCGTGTTCGCACCGACCGGTGCAAGCGCCTGACGAGGTAGCCCGTGCGGCCGCTGCCTGCGCGCGCAGGGTACAAGACGGCAGCGGCGGGCGCCCGTGAGCGACTTCAGCGATCAGCGGCTCACAAACGCTTGAAAGCCGCGCAAGAACAGCCGAGAACGCGCTGGAAAGCGCAGCCGCGAGGGGCGGGCCGATGCAAACTGTCGTATGCATGAAGTGGGGCACCCGCTACCCCTCCGACTACGTGAACCGGCTGTGGTCGATGATCGACCGTCACACAGCGCGCCCGACACGGCTCGTGTGTTACACCGACGACGCGCAGGGCATCGATCCGTCGGTCACGACCGCGCCGATCCCCGAAATCAACATTCCGGAGCGCGTTGCGACGACCGGCTGGCGCAAGATCGCGATCTGGCGCGACGACCTGCCGGAGCTCGCAGGCGACGTCCTGTTCTTCGATCTCGACATGGTCATCACCGGGCCCATCGACGCATTCTTCGACTACGAGCCGGGGCACTATTGCGTCGTCGAAAACTTCACCCAGCGCGGACAGGAAATAGGCAACACATCGATTTTCCGCATGCCGGTTGGGAAGTATCCGGAGATTTTTGATCGCTTCAACCGCGACCCGGAAGGCGTGCTCGCGCAGTACGATATCGAGCAGCAGTACATCTCCGGCGATATAGCGGCACAGCGCTTCTGGCCGCGGGACTGGTGCGTCAGCTTCAAACACGACCTGCTTCCGCGCTGGCCGATGAATTTCTTCCGCACGCCCGCGCTGCCGCCGAGCGTGCGCACGGTTGCTTTCACTGGTAAGCCGGACCCCGATGAGGCGGCGGTCGGCGCCTGGCCTGTGACGGCAAGTTGGAAACGGCTCTACAAGCACGTCCGCCCAACGCCGTGGATCATGGAGAACTGGCGTTGAGCAACGCTCCTTTGCCGGTCCGTTGGGGCGATGGAATGCCCCCGGCCGAGCCCACGCGCGGCATCGGCATCCTCTCCTGGCGTGGCTACCAGAGTTTGCGCATCATGCTGGAGCGCCTCGTTGAGGTCGGCGTGCCCGAGCTATTCGATGAGCGCGTCATTTTCTTCCCCGAGATCGACGATGCCGGGAGGGCGATCGCCGATGCGTATGGTTTCCGCGCCGAAGGCGCACCGGCGAACCTCGGGATCTTCGGTGGCTTCCGCGCGTTGGGCGAGGCCTTGTCGAGCGATACAGTTTTGCTCCTCGAGAACGACCTTCTCGTCATCGAGCCGGAGATCGAGGTCGATCGCCAGCTGACGGCAGCATTCGATGTGGTCGAGAGCGGCGCTGCAAAGATGGTTTTTCTCCGCCATACCGGCAAACCGGGCGAAGACTTCGCGACGCTCGACAAGTACGAAAGATTCTTTCCGCCGGAAAATGCGTCGCTGCTCGCGCGCCTTCGCGGTCTCATCCTGCGGACGTTCAGGCGGGACAAACGTGCCCGCCTCGTCGGCACGGCGCCGTACGCTTCGCGGGAACCGGAGAAACTTTTCCCGCGCGAGATCGAACGCCACGAGGAAAGCGGGTTCTGGATTATTTCTCCGCAAAACAAGGCTTGGACAAACCAGTCATTCGTCATCAGCCGCCGGTTCTTCCTCGATGAGCTGATGGCCTATGTCGAGCGCGCTGACACCTCTCGCCGCGTCAACGGGTTCAAGAACATCGAGATCGAGCTCAACAGCGCATGGTGGCGGGAACAGCCGTGGAAGATCGCCGTCGCACCGGGGTTGTTCACCCATCAGCGCGCCGGAGACCGCGGCTACTGAGCTTGGTGCAGCTGGCCCTTGAGGGCTTCGCTTGCATGCGCCGCCTCGCCCACCCCGCCTCTCCTCCCGTCTCACCTCACCGTGAGGCGTGACGTCGGTCACGTCGCAAGGTGCCGTGCCGCGCCATGATCCGTTGCAGAAGCCGCGATGGTCGCGGCCCGCTCAACGGACTGAATTGGAGAACACGATGCTGACCACGACCCGGGGCGCCAATGTCGCCTTGCTCGCAGCCGCCGTCACCGCAGGTGCACTTCTCGCCGCGCCATCAAGTGCCGCCGCCCATCATGGCAAGACGTACAACCACGCGACCGTGACGAAGCAGGGAACGCTGAAAGCCTTCAAGCATCAGGCGCGCAAGCTCGAGCGTGCCGGCAAAGCGGACGTTAAACGCATCCGCCGTCACGGCCGCACGGTCGGCTTTGAGAAACAGCTTGCCTCCGGCAAGAAGGTGAAGGTCAAGGCGGCGGGGCATGGCAAGGTCAAGGTCACGACCTTCACGCGCAAGACGCTGGCGCAACGCGCGAAGCAGAAGGTGGCGCATGCCTACACCGCGGCAAAGCGCAAGGCGGCCCACACGGCGCAGCGTATCCGCACGGCACTGATCGGCTCGAAAACCGCGTCGAAGAAAGCGCACCGGCACGTCCGGCGGCACTGAGGTAGCCGCCTGACAAGACCCGCCGACGGCATAGGGTGATATGTCGTCGGCGAGCATCGCGCTGGGTAGGATTTTTTTCCCCACGCGCCGGCTGATTATTTTTCCCCCGCCGGGGTCGACGCAAGGCGACCTGATCAATGCGGGAGCATTGAGTCCGCGGTCGATGGCGTGTCGATGAGTTCGGCGAGACGCTCAGCCAGAGGCTCGTACGCCTGATACCCGGCCGAGAGCACATGAAACTCGCCCGCGTTATCTCCAAGCAGGAGCGTTGGGAAACCGGTAATCCCGGCCTGCTGCGCGGTCTGAAAATCCGCCATCGTCTGCGCTTTCGTCGCCTCGGCGCCAAACGTCGCGTCGAACGCCGCGCCATCAATGCCGACCTGCTCGCTTGCCGCGCGCAACGCCGACGCCGACCTCGTATCGGCTCCCTCGACGTAGAACGCACGATGCACCGCATGCATCATCGCAAACGTCAGCCGCGGGTCGATCAGCCTCGCAGTGACCACTGCGCGGCATGCTGGCTCGGTGTCGTAGACGAACCCGTCCCGCTCGAAAAATGCATAGTCGAACGGTTGACCCGTGCGCTCGGCCACATGTTCCCAGTGCCCCCGGATCGTCGATTTCTGCTCCGCATCCATCGCGCGGGTATTGAACGCGCGCAGCCCACCGACGACGACGTGGGTCAGAAGCCGCGCACCGAACGTTTCGAGCAAGCGGGTGAGCACGGGGGCAAACCCCCAGCACCACGAACACATCGGATCGCCGACGTAGACAAGATGATGCGTCGAGGCGTCACTCGGTGCGCGTGCCGCCGTCTCATTTGATGCTGCGTCCATGTTGCCTCGCCGTCCTTTGCCTGACGACACCTGCCCCGCCGCCACGGTCGTCGATGACGCGGCACTGCCGGACTGCCTGTCGCTCACCCTCGATCGATCCGCGCTGGCGAAAGTTCCGATCGGTGATGCCCAGCGCCCAGTGATACCCGGCGCCCGTTGCTACCCGGCGTGGTCAAGATTTCCCAGTGTCGCCCCGCACCTGCCGCAGCAGACAGCGTTAAGCAAGCGGTTACCTTCCTCGCGTAAATCAACCATAAGTTGAAAATTGCGAGATGTTCGATGCCTGGCTATATCCGAAGTTTCTTGGACGAAACCCGCCGGTCGCGCCGCAGCCGGGCTGGCGCCGCGCTCGTCCTTGCCATGACATGCTCTGCGCTCCTGGGGGATGTCGCCGCTGCCCGCGCTGATGCGCCCGCATGCTCGTACGAGTCGCAGGCAGCCTTCGCGCTGACGAAACTCCCGAGGGGCGTGTTGACGCTGCGCGTTCACACATCCCCCACGCCAATCAGTCCGGTAACCTACGATCTGCCAGCCTGGGCAACTGCGATCCGCTGCGTCGGACCGTGCCGCGACGGTTTCTGCCGGATCCGGTGGCACGGCGTGGTTGGCTTTGTTCCGCGGCAATACCTGCGCCGAGATGGCGTGATCCGCCGCACGACGGACGCCTATTGATCGGCAAGTTCGCGTGTCAGCCGCGGCTCCACCACTGCCAGATGTAAAGCTTGTGCGGCCCGCTTGGCGCGGTCGCCTCGGCCACCGGTGCAATCTCCCCGCCGACAGCAGGCGCCGGTTGCGGTATCGCAGGGGGTGTTTCCGCCGTCGCGGCGTCGCTGACCGGCGTTGACGCAACATCCGTCGCCGGTGGCGGCGCGGTAACCGGCGCTGGCTCATTGGTCTGCGGTGCTGCCACGCTTGGGGTCGATTCAACTTCCGGGATCGCCGGAGGCATCTCTGGCTGGGGTGCTGGGCGAGCGGACGCAGGCGCTGCGGCCGGAAGCGGCGGCGCATCGAGGGTCATCGCCGGGGCGGCTGTCGCAGCAATAGGCGTTGGTGCTGCGACCGGTGCCGGATTGATCGGCGGGGGCGTCAGGCTCGGTGGCTGGGCTACAGCCGGCGCATCCGCTTTGGTGCTGGTGAGAATGCGTGGCGTGCCGCGAAGGGCCACGACATCGCGTGGGACGGGCCGACCGAAAGGCGTCCGCGATGCTGCGCGATGTTGTCCGGGCGCCGTCGATTTGCCGCCGCCCGAACCACGATGGGCGCTGGCTGACGCTTTGCTCGGCACAAACGAGGTTTTTTTGACGACGGTCTTTCCGACAGGACGCGGACGGTAGGATCGAGTCGGCGGCAGCATGGTCAGACGAGCTCCTGGGGCTGTGAGAAGCGGTTTCTGTGACCGAGAATGCAACATCAATGCCAATTTATTAACCATCCTAACAGCCCGCGTCGCCACGAAGAGCGACCTGGAAAAATGGCACTTCCAAGCGTCAACACGCGGGGGGCGCCGATCGAGGCAATATACTGCCGCCTGCGCGTCCGCCGCCAAACTGCCCAGCCATTAGGCGCTGCCAAATATTTGTGCAGATCGCGCAGGTGGGGGCGTCAGAACGGGAACGGGTATCGGTGTGCTTCGCGGCGATAAGTCAGCGGCCGACACACATTCGGCCAAGGCGACTGACTTCCGGCCACGGGCAGTGCACTGGAGTTCCGGAGCGCGAAATGCCGATGGTGGGCCTGGCAGGACTTGAACCTGCAACCAGACGGTTATGAGCCGTCGGCTCTAACCAATTGAGCTACAGGCCCGGCTCGGAAGAGCGACGTTCTCCTAGCAGAAATCGCCTGCCAGGCCAGACCCGACTGATCACCACCGACCTGGCGTGTTTGGCATCGCCTTTATGCCCCGCTTGCGCCATACCGCGTTCGAGACGGTCGCCTGGCCGAGCCGCGGCTAACGCTGCGCAACTCCTCGGACCGCCGAGCCGACCCGCCGCCCCGCCTACAGACCAGTATAGGTGCTCCCGATGCCGACACGTCTACTTTGCAATTCCTCCTCCCCGTGGCGTGCTGCGGCGCTGGCAGCGACACTACTCACCGGGGCGACCGCGAGCACGCCGGTCGCCCTGGCGCAGGATCGCACCGTCGAACGCCCGATACGCCACATCACGGTCACGGCGACCGGTCGGGTCTCCGCTACGCCTGACATCGCAACGATTTCGACGGGCGTCGAGACCACCGGCGAAACCGCTGAGCAGGCGCTGGAGGAAAACTCGCGCGCGATGCGGCGCGTGATTGCCCGTATGCGCGAGCTGGGTGTGCCCACCCGCCGGATCGCTACGGAGAACCTGAGCGTCCGCCCGAACTACGATCGCCGCCCCCAACGTCAGCAGGATGTTCCGACGTCGCCCCGCATCGTTGGCTACACGGTGACCAACAGCGTCCGCATCCGTGTCGATGACATCGGTGATCTCGGGGAGATCGTCGACGCGGTGACGCGGATCGGCGCGAACCGCGTTGGTCAGATCCGGTTTTCCGTGCGCAACGCGGAATCGCTGCGTGACCGTGCGCGCGAACGCGCCGTGGCGAATGCGCGTCGCCGTGCGGAGCTTTATGTGGGCGCAACCAACGCCCGGCTCGGTCGTGTGTTGATGATCCGCGAAGGGTCGGCCGGTTTCAGGCCCCCACAACCGATGATGATGGAAGCGCGGTCCGCCCGCAGTGTGCCGATCGCCCGTGGCGAGCAGGAGCTGAGCGCCTCCGTCACGATCACCTGGGCACTTCGGTAGACGCACGGCGCCATCGCCATGCACGCGGTAGGCGCCGCCCAGCCTCCGGCGCTCCTGAGCTGGGATTTTGGTCCGCTGATCCGCGCACGAGACCGCGCCGCGCGAGACGTGTCGGAGCACGTTACGGTCGTCGCATAGCCCGCCCGGAAATCATTCCGCGGCCACCGCGTCCTGCACAAGAAACCCGCCGGACTGTCGCGCCCACAGGCTCGCGTACACGCCCCCGGCGGCCACCAGCTCGGCATGCGTCCCCTGCTCGATGATCGCGCCGGCATCCATCACGATCAGCCGATCCATCGCGGCGATCGTCGACAGACGATGCGCGATGGCGATGACCGTCTTGCCTTGCATCAGGTTGTCGAACTGGCTCTGGATCGCCGCCTCGACTTCACTGTCAAGCGCAGACGTGGCCTCGTCGAGGATCAGGATCGGTGCGTCCTTGAGCAGCACGCGCGCGATAGCGATCCGCTGCCTCTGACCTCCAGAGAGTTTCACGCCGCGCTCGCCGACCTGCGCATCGTAGCCCGAGCGGCCTTTCGTATCGGTGAGATCACGGATGAAATCGTGGGCCTGCGCCTGGGTGGCCGCCGCGATCACGTCCTCCAACGACGCGTCAGGGTTGCCGTAGGAAATGTTGTCGCGGATCGAGCGATGCAGCAGCGAGGTGTCTTGCGTGACGACGCCGATCGACGCGCGGAGGCTGTCCTGCGTCACGTGAGCGATGTCGTGCCCGTCGATCGTGATGTGCCCGGCGTCGAGATCGTAGAGCCGCAACAGCAGGTTCGTGAGCGTCGTCTTGCCTGCACCGGAGCGCCCGATCAGCCCCACTTTTTCTCCCGCATTCACCGTTAGCGACAGATCGTGCACCGCAGAGACCCGCCCGCCATAGGCAAACGAGACGCGCTCGAAGGCGATTTGCCCCCGCACATCGGGCAGCGCGCCGGCGTTCGGGCTGTCAATGATCCCGATCGGCGGGGAAATCGTCTCGAGGCTGTCCTGGATCGTGCCAATTTGGCGAAACAGCCCGTTGATCTGAAAACTGATCCAGCCGCTCATATGATTGAGCCGCAGGATGAGCCCGAGGCTGGCGGCGAGCGCGCCGAGCGTGATGTCGCCTGACTGCCAGAGTGTGATCCCGAGCCAGCCGGCAAGCGTCATCAGCAGGCCGTTGAGTGTGACGAGCCCGAGCCGCAGGCCGGAGACATACCGACCAAGCGCCATCACGGCATCGACGGTGCGCGCCATCGCTTCACGAACGAAGCGATCTTCCCGCTCGGCCCCGGCATAGAGCTTTACCGTCTGGATGTTTGTGTAGCTGTCGACCAACCGCCCGTTGAGCGTTGCCCGTGCCCGCGACATCGTCTGCGCGCGGTCGCGGATTTCGCCAAGCGTCGCGCGCAGCAGACAGAAGTAACCGACGAACCAGCCGACCAGCAGCAGTGCCAGCCGCCAGTCGAGCGTGGCGAAGAGTGCGAACGCGACAACCGCGAAAATCAGAAATTGCAGAATGCCCTGGATCAGATCGAGGAGAAAATCTCCCGCGGCCTGCCCCGATTGCATCACCTTCGTTGCAATCCGTCCGGCGAAATCGTCCTGAAAGAACGCATAGCTCTGGCGGACCACTCGGCGATGAGACTGCCAGCGCGTCATGTAGAACATGCCCGGCACGATGGTGAGTTCGCTGACGAGCGAGGTCAGGCCCATCGATGCAGTCCGCAGGATAATGATCACGAAGGCCATCGCTGCGAACACCCGGCCGTGGCTCTGCCAGATCGTCGCCGGGTCGGCGTCCCGCAGCGCATCGATGATGATGCCAATGGAGGTGTAGAGCCACGCCTCGATGACGCCGGTGACCGCACTGGTCGCAAGCACCGCGAGAAATGGCCAGCGGGCCTGACGGAGAAAATAAAGCAGGAACGCGCCGACCGTGGTCGGAAACGCACCATCGGGCGCGGGCCGGAACGGGTCGAGCCAGTTCTCGAAAGGGCGAAACAACCAGCGCATGTAATCGCTCCTTCGCAGTAATATGGTACCATCGGGCTGTGACGCAGTCATCGTCCCACGGGGCCGGTTGTTTATCCTCCCCGCGCTTGGTTGCACGAGGAATGCGCGCTTACTCCGCGGCCGCGACCACGTCGTCCATGAGGAAACCGCCCGACTGGCGCGCCCAGAGCCCCGCATAGATGCCGCCGGCCGCAACCAGTTCGTCGTGCGTGCCCTGCTCGACGATCGCGCCCTGATCCATAACGATCAGCCGATCCATTGCCGCAATCGTCGACAGGCGGTGGGCAATCGCGATCACGGTCTTGCCGCGCATGAGGTTGTCGAACTGGCCCTGGATTGCCGCCTCCACCTCGCTGTCGAGTGCGGAGGTTGCCTCATCCAGAATGAGGATCGGCGCATCTTTCAGAAGCACCCGCGCGATCGCGATGCGCTGCCTCTGCCCGCCTGAAAGTTTCACACCGCGTTCACCGACCTGCGCATCGAACCCGCGCGCACCATTGGAATCTTCGAGATCACGGATGAAATCGGCCGCTTCCGCCTGCGCCGCCGCCGCCAGTACTTCGTCGTCCGTCGCGTCGGGCCGCCCGTACCGGATGTTCTCGCGGATCGAGCGATGCAGCAGCGAGGTATCTTGCGTCACCATCCCGATCGCTTCGCGCAGGCTGTCCTGCGTCACGGCAGAGATGTCCTGTCCATCGATTGCGACGCTACCACCGTCGAGGTCGTAGAATCGGAGCAGCAGATTGACGAGCGTCGATTTGCCGGCTCCGGAGCGCCCGACGAGGCCAACTTTTTCTCCCGGCTTGATTGTGAGTGACAGGCGCTCGATCACCGGACGCGCATGATCGGCACGCGTGTGGGATGAGCCGGTCGCGTCAGAAGAAATCGCGGGCGTTTGCCCACGCCCATACGCGAACGATACGTTGTTGAACGTGATTTCCCCGCGCCGCACGTCAAGACGCGTTGCATTCGCCGCATCCTGCACCGCGCGAAGGCGCGAGATGGTTTCCATCCCGTCCTCAACGATCCCGATGTTCTCGAACAGCCGCGCCGTTTCCCACAGGATCCACTGCGACATTCCTTGCAGCCGCAGAACCAGTGCCGTCGCAAACGCGATCGCGCCGGTCGTCACCGCAGACACGCTCCACAGCCAGATCGCCATCGCCGCGACCGCGAAAACCAGCACGGCGTTGAGGATATGCAGGATAGACGTGAGCTGCGTCACGAGCCGCATCTGTACGTGCACGGTCTCGAGGAACGTTTCCATCCCTTCCTGGGCATAACCGTCCTCGCGGTCGGTATGCGCAAACATCTTCACCGTACTGATGTTCGTGTAACTGTCGACGATCCGCCCGGTCACGATCGACCGTGCGTCCGACTGCTCCTTCGAAGCGACCTGCAACTTCGGAATGAAATAGCAGAGCACACCGACATAGCCGGCGAGCCAGATCAGCAGCGGCGCGGTGAGACGGAGGTCACTGGCGGCGAACAACAGCACCGCCCCGAGGAAATAAACGATCACGTAGACCATCACCTCGGTGAAGGTCATGACCGTATCGCGCACGGCGAGCGACGTTTGCATCACCTTCGTGGCGATCCGCCCGGCGAAATCATCCTGATAGAACCCGACCGACTGGCGCAGCAGATAGCGGTGCGCATCCCAGCGAATGCGCATCGCGTAGTTGCCAAGCAGGCCCTGGTGCACCGCTGTCTCGTGCAGCACGTTGAGGAGCGGGATCGCCACCAGCACGACGACCGTGATCCCGATCAGTGCCCACACGTGATTCGCGACGAACGTCTCCGGATTACTCGCCGCGAGCCAATCGACGAGATTACCGACCAGCGCGAACAGCCAGACCTGCAGCAGCGCCGTAAGCGTTCCGACCAGCGCAACCGCCGCGAGCAGCGGCCAGAACGGGCGTGAATAATGGACGAGGAATGCCAGCAGCGTGCGTGGCGGCCGCGACGGCTGGCGCGGTGGAAACGGATCGTTCCGCGTTTCGAACCAATGGAAGAGGCGCGCGATCATGGAAGACGTTCCTCTCGAATTGCCCGTCGACAGTGCGACGGAGGGTTGGGCAGACGGGCACCGGAGCTGTCCGGCGGATGGCAGTCAGTGAGACCATGTCCCCCGCGCACCGGCCAGACAAACGTATCGGCGCGCCAGAACGCCGGCCTGCGATCATACCGACAAGATCAACGCGCTCGCCGCCGCGGCCGATCCATCGACGCTTAGCGACAGCGCCGGGTGGCAACGCCGGGACCCTCTCTACGGCCGGCGAGCGCGTTTGGATATCTGTCAGTCGGCACGTCGTCGAATAGGCAATCCGTGGCGAAGGTGCTGCTCGCTACGATCGGCCGACGCAATTGCCGCATGCGCCGACGGCTTTCAAGCCATCGCACGCGCAAGGCAGCCTCGTGGCGGACGCAGCTCGTTCTGCCATGCGCCTCCTCGGCGACTATGCTCCCCCATGTGTGCGTTCCCCACGGGCGTGCACTTGGTCGCCCGCTCTGTTAGATGAGGGTGCCGAGCCGGCGCCGCGTGGCGCAACGCGCTGGCCAAGCGGACAACCCAGCTGCAGATGACTTGAGCGATGATGGAAGCGGACGTGCGGGAAGCCGAGGCGACGGCGGATATTCCCGAAAAGCAGCAACGGGCGCGCGCCTGGTTCGAGCAGTTGCGTGACGACATCTGCGC
>JBCBJG010000025.1:0-20980 GCA_038523655.1 Pseudomonadota bacterium
ACGACATGCACGGCAATGTCGCAGAATGGTGCGAAGACGCCTGGGCCGACAGCTATCTGAACGCACCGATTGATGGCTCAGCTCGAACCGAAGCGGGCGACGACACCATGCGCGTCATACGTGGTGGCTCGTGGGATCAACGGGCGTCGGCCGCGCGTTCGGCAAGCCGTTCTTGCACCTATCCCGACAATCGCTTCTTCGATCTCGGGTTTCGCGTGGCCCGGGTTGCCGACACTTGAGGAATATGCCCCGCGGCATGCTCCGGAAAATAATTCCCCGGCGATGCAAGCACCGCCGGAGATCGTCCTCTACTGACGGTTCCGCTACCAATTACAACTCGCTTTAAGCCCGCGAGAGAGACCGCGTCGGCGCCTGCTCCTCCCTACTTGCCTTTCAGCTGACGGAGCGCGCCGGACCAGTCTTCGACATGATAGGTCTTGGCGACCTTGCCGTCCTTCATCGTGTGGATGTCGATCGACATGATCTCGAAGGCTTTGCCTTTGCCATCGACACCGAACAGCGGCCCGTTTGGCGTGCCTGTCGCCCGGCCGCGGACGATGACGCGATCACCGACCTCGAGCATCTCTTCCACTTTCCAGGTGAGGTCGGGGATACGCTTCGAGAAGCCACCGAGCTGCGCGATGAAACCCTCGGCGCCTTTCGCCTTACCGGAATAGTCGCCAATGCTCTGCCAGTCGGCCGTGAGGTTTGCGCGGACTTTGTCGGCATGCTTCTTCGAGCCGGGATTGCTCAGAAAATCGTAGAACGTCCGGACCGCAGCAGCGTTGTCAGCGGCTGCCGGTGAGGCCATCGCGGCCATTGCGAACATGACGGCTGCGATGAGAGTCGGGACACGATGCATTTTTCATCTCCTCGGAACACGTGTTGGGGCATCAACGCGTTCTGTACGCGCCCCATTGACCTACGCGGTGCTGTCGCTGTCCGGCTAGATGGTGTTATCTGATCGCTATGTTCGAGAATTTCGACCAATGCTGAAATCGCTCCGCGCGCTCGCGGTCTTCGCCAAGGCGATGGAGCACGGCTCGTTCCGTGCGGCGGCTGCGGAGCTCAAGATTTCGCCGTCCGTGGTGAGCCACCACATCGCGCAGCTGGAGCAGGAGCTCGGCGTGGCGTTGATCTATCGCTCGACGCGGCAACTCTCGCTAACGCGCGACGGTGAACAGCTTCTCGAAGCGGCCCGCGCCGTCGTTGCCGCCGCGGAAGCGGGCGTGGCCGCGGTCAAGGGACAGGGGCCGGGACTGAGCGGCGAACTGAACGTGACGGCCCCGGCGGTGCTCGCGAAGTCATTCCTTGCCGGCCGCGTCGCCGGCTTCGTGCAGTCGCATCCGCATGTCAGTGTCTCGATCGATTACACGGATGAACGACGCGACGTGATCGGGGAGGGTATCGATGTCGCGATCCGTATGGGGTGGCTGCGTGACAGCGCGCTCAAGTCCCGCAAGCTGCTGGAGGTCGAGCGGATACTGCTGGCCTCGTCGACCTACATGGCGAACCGCAAGACGCCGCAGACGCCCGCCGATGTCGAAGATCTCGATTGGCTTGAGCTCACGCCGGTGCCGCTCAAACCGGCGTTCAAGCGGAGGTCGAGCGCACCGGTCACGCCCCGCCTCACGCCGCGGCTGCGGGTCAACAGCGCGACCGCGCTCTATCAATTGATGGTCGAAGGCGCCGGCCTTGCGATCCTGCCGCGATTTCTCGCAACGGACGATCTCGCGAGCGGCCGGGTCATCCAGCTCCTGCCGCAATGGCAGCTGCCGTCCATTTCGATCTACGCCGTCCGTCCCGCGAACTCACCGCGCCGCGGCCCCGTCACCGAATTCGTGAAAGCGCTCGCGCGCAAGGACGCACTCCGGGCGTGAAAAGGGCTGTGCGCTTGGTGGTTCCTGGGTGGCGATTTCCCACCCGCCCGTCGACGCCGATGTGAATTTTTTGCGGAAGTGACGATGTCGGGGTCCGGGTCGGTTTTTGCGGGGGAGGAACGCGAGGTCGGGTGAGTGCCGGATAGCGGACGTTGTGGATCGAGTTTGTCGTTTCTGGCGGTGACCCGAAGGAGACAAACTACTTGGGATACCGAGTGCCCCAATCCCCGAGAGCCAAGACAACTTCACGAAGGTTTTCGCCTTTCGCAGTCAGGCTGTACTCGACCTTAGGTGGCACAACTGGAAAGACCTTTCGGCGCACGACGCCATCGGCCTCCAACTCGCGAAGCTGCTTCGTAAGACTTCTCTGTGTGACAGTGCCGACACGCCTGGCAAGTTCGTTGAAACGAAGCGTATCTTCCATCAAGTGGTAGATAATCAGCCCCTTCCATTTTCCTGCAATTTGCTCAAGTGCGGCCTCGACAGGGCATCCCCCGCTGCAATCGTAACGTTCAAACCGCCTCTGTGCGTTTTGGTTTTTGGTCAACACGGTATCCATCCTGTACCTATATGCACGAATGGTGCGTACTTGCCTGAACGACCCTTGACCTTCATATGCCAGCCGATGACCGCACCTGTCAAAAGGGACATCGCAATATGGCACTCACAATACTCGCACAAATCACTGCTGCCGCAGGCAAGGAAGCGCTTGTTCGTACGGAGCTCGAAAAGTTGGTTCCCATCACCCGCGCTGAAGAAGGCTGCATCCAATACGATTTGCATGTGGACAACGAGCGTCCTGGTTTTTTCATGTTCTACGAAAACTGGGAGACCCGGGAGTTGTGGCAGACACACATGAACGCGCCGCACCTCGCAGCCTACATGAGCGCCACTGAAGGCGCGGTAGACAACTTCGTCCTCAACGAAATGACCAAAATCGCCTGAGGAACAAATAACACAAAACATCGAAGCTGTAGGTTACACAGCAACCGGCCCCATCGATCGGGAAAATGCTCTAATCGATTTTGAAATGGATAAACCGACAACGGACGGTCGGTATCTCCTGGTCAAAATTCATGCAGTTTCAATCAGCCCCGTCGACACCCATGCGAATTTTTTGCGGAAGTGACGAGGTCGGGGTCCGGGTCGGTTTTTGCGGGGAGGAACGCGAGGTCGGGTGAGTGCCGGATAGCGGACGTTGTGGATCGAGTTTGTCGTTTCTGGCGGTGACCCGGGGCGGTCATTCAGGACACGTGATTTGAAAAACTGAAGGGCGCTCGATATGCTCCTCAGAGTTTCTAGTCGCAGCGTCAAGGAGAGAACAAATGGTTGGGGACGTTGGAAAAATGGCTAAATCTATTTCTGTGGATAGATGCTTGGTCCAAATCGTTTTGGGCGCTTTGGCGTGCTGTCTTGTTTTAACGAATTCTGCAATATCGCAGCAGTCACTTCCGTCTTCAAAAGAACAGGATGTGCCCGGCCCTGACGGACTTAAGTACTCTGTAAGTCGAACCTTTGCGCCAGACGCCGTTGGCCCAATGATCATTTTAGCAATCAATAAACCCGTTAGAGCAACCGAATTATCCGCATCACAAATACGCTCGTTCATTGATAAATTGCTGTCAAAGGAATGTGGCCTTGTTGGCGGCAAGCCAACTTCGAAACATGTTTTTGAACCGAAAGTGAACACCAACCGTTACGTTTGGAAGGGGCAAAAGCGAGTTAGTTGGGGGTACACATCCCATTGCATCCGCTGATTACGAAATGTGATCTAACCTCTGACGCCATTTCTGGTCCTGGCATCTTCAGATATTGTTGCGTTGACCAAACGAGTTTGCCCGATGTCCGATTCCTCTGCCATTGCGATGAAGACGTCGATCAACGTGATGCACATCGCATTGGCAGCAAGTGGCCCGCAGTTCTTATGACGTAATGAGCACTGTGTGTCCGCTGCCAAGGCAACTTCGAGCATGCTGTACTCGGCGTGATCATGTGAACTCGTGACCCAGAACGGAAATAGCTCTGAGGTAATTGCACGCGATAGGTGGACGAATTGAGTGCGGAATGGAAGTTGATACCGACCAAATGCAATGGGGCTTGGGCTCGACCATTGATCTGATCGAGACCAAGGCCTCCTCGATTAGTCAGCCACTTGCCAAACTTCGTTGTCGGCCACGTCGCCAGCACCGGTTTCGATCGCACCACCAAATACGTAGATCCGCCTACCGATTGTGCCCGCAGCTGCGCCGTGACGCGGCACGTTCAAGTCCGGACCAGCAGTCCAGGCATCAGTTGCCGGATCGTAGATCCAAGTATTGGCAAACACTTCCTTCGATGGCGTCCACTGCTCACCACCGAATACGTAGAGCTTACCGTCAAGCACGGTTGCGGCGATCCCTCCTGCTCCTGCTGGCATCGGTGCGCGCTTCGACCAGAAGCCCGTTTCTGGATCGAACACCTCAAGCGCGCCGGTATTGACATTCGCGACCGAGCCGTTCGGTTGAGCCAAGAACTGCCGACCACCCACAACATAGATCTTGCCATCGATCACGACGCTGGCCGCACTGTTGCGAGCCGTTGGCGCGTCGACACCACGCGACCAGCTGCCCGAAGCCGGATCAAAAACATCGACCCTTCCTGTATCACGATGATCCTTGAAATTGGCCGCTCCTGGCGTTCCGGCCACCCGGCCGCCGATGACATAGAGCTTGCCGCTTACGGACGCCGCGACATGCTCCCCTCTGGCAACAGGCAACGGTGGCAACGCTGACCATGAGCCAGAAGAAATGTTAAAGACATACGAATCGCGCTCAGGTTTCCAGTCCGGAAAGCCACCTGAGAACCCACCGACTGCATAGATGTTTCCTGCAACGGCTGTCAGCGTGATGTGGTGCCGGCCTGCCGGGAGACTTGGGAGCACGCGCCAGCTCTTTGACTTTGGGTCGTAAGCATTGAAGTCGTCTCGAACCGTGGATGCCCGCTCAGCGAGGCCACCGGCCGTGTAGATCTGGCCGTCGAGAGTTGCCGCGTAAATCTCCTGTCGCGTTGACGGCAGCGGTGCAGCAGCAGTCCAACCTGTCTCTGCGCGAACAGCCACCGGCTGAATGAGCAGGCTCAGAAGGCAAGTCGTAGTGGCGATCGCGATGGTCGTCTTGGGCATGTTGAAGCTCTCCAAATGCAATAGCAGGCAAAGCGGTATCTGTTCGCCTGGACGATTAATCGGGCACTCAGGTCCGAGTTTGATCGATCCGGCGAGACCGTCCGCTTCCCACCAAATGCGAACTCGTCCATCATTCTGTGAGCGCCCATTTTCAATACTTATTATCCGCCGTGCGGATGATGGGTTGGCTCGTGGAGGGTTACGTGCTCGAACAAGATTTCCGCGAAATCGACTTAAACCTTCTGATCGTGCTGAGGAGTCTGCTTGCAACGTCGCATGTCGGCCAAACGGCCAAACGGCTCGGCATGAGTCAGCCTGCAACCAGTCGCGCGCTCGCGTCCCTCCGGGAGGTCTTTGACGATCGGTTGTTTGTCAAAAGCGGTTCCAGAATGACGCCAACGCCCCGCGCACTGGCACTGCGCGAGCCTCTGGAAGATGCGCTGTCAACTCTGCTGCGCGTTCTGGCACCACCCGACATGTTCGATTTGACGTCATCACGTCGACGCTTTCGCTTGGCCACAACTGATTATGGAGCAACCGTGGTTTTGCCGCGTTTGGCACCCGCATTTTTCACTGAAGCGCCCAATGCGGAGCTTGATATTCTGCCGCTTTCTGCGAGTTCGTTTTCTGAACTCGGAAGCAATGATCTTGATGTTGTTTTGTATAGCGACAATCCAATTCCAGAATCCCTACGCGCCAAAGAGATCTATCGGGAACGGTTTGCGTGTCTCGCGCGTGTCGGGCACCCGGCGATACGAAAGAGATCTTCGGAGCTGGCGTTGGAGGACTATCTCCGCTGTACGCATATCATGGTGACAATCACAGGTGGCAGAACGGGTCCTGTTGATCGCGCCTTATCGGACATCGGCGAGCAACGGCGCATCGGGCTCGTTCTGCCCTATTTTGCGGCGGCAGCGCTGGCGGCTGCGAGGTCCGATCTCTTACTCACCATGCCACAACGCGCGGCAGAAGCGTTCGCCGAGACGATGGACTTGGAGCTGCTGTCTCCGCCGGTCGTGCTTTCAGACTTTGGCTACCGAATGGTTTGGCATGAGCGCGTCCAGGATGATCCGGGCCACACCTGGTTCCGAAATCTGATCGCTCAGAACGCAAAACATGACTGAATTTCGTTGGAGGGAGTGCCTCGACCGCGAGGGACGCCAACGAACCCGGCAGAGCAGTATGTCCCCTCCTGGCCCAACTCGGAGATACCTCGGTTAAGCGTTACACGTCCGCAGTACTTCCGACGTCGGACAAAAAAAGCCCCGGCAGCTTCCACCGCCGGGGCTCTGGTCGTCGTCGATGTGGCTTCCGCCTAGTGTGCGAGCACGGCCAGCAGCAGCAGGGCCACGATGTTGGTGATCTTGATCATCGGGTTCACGGCGGGGCCGGCAGTGTCCTTGTAGGGATCGCCGACGGTGTCGCCTGTCACGGCCGCTTTATGGGCTTCGGAGCCCTTGCCGCCGTGGTTGCCGTCCTCGATGTACTTCTTCGCGTTGTCCCACGCGCCGCCGCCGGCGGTCATGGAGATGGCGACGAAGAGGCCGGTGATGATCACGCCCAAGAGCATGCCGCCGAGCGCCGCAAAGCCGTTGCCGGCGTCCGAGATCGCGTAGACCGCGAAGAAGCAGACGATCGGCGAGAGGATCGGCAGGAGTGACGGGATCATCATCTCCTTGATCGCGGCCTTCGTGAGCATGTCAACAGCGCGGCCGTAGTCCGGGCGATCCTCACCCTTCATGATGCCCGGCTTCTCCTTGAACTGGCGACGCACTTCCTCGACCACGGCGCCACCGGCACGGCCAACGGCCATCATGCCCATCGCACCGAAGAGGTATGGCAGCAGGCCACCGAACAGCAGGCCGACGACCACGTACGGGTTGGTCAGCGAGTAGTCGACGGTAATGCCGGAGAAAAACGAGCCTTCCGCCGCGTTCTGCGTGAAAAAGCGGATGTCCTCGTTATAGGCGCCGAAAAGCACCAGCGCGCCGAGACCGGCGGAACCGATCGCGTAGCCTTTGGTGACCGCCTTGGTCGTGTTGCCAACGGCGTCGAGCGCATCGGTCGTATCACGCACTTCCGGCGGAAGGTCGGCCATCTCGGCAATACCGCCCGCGTTGTCCGTCACCGGGCCGAAGGCGTCGAGCGCGACCACCACACCGGCGAGCGCCAGCATGGTCGTGACCGCGATTGCGATGCCGAAAAGGCCGGCGAGCTGAAAAGTGACGATGATGCCGCCGATGATGACGAGCGCCGGAAGCGCCGTCGCTTCCATGGAGACAGCGAGGCCCTGGATCACGTTCGTGCCGTGGCCCGTTACCGAGGAGGCCGCAACCGAGCGGACCGGACGATAATTCGTGCCGGTATAATACTCCGTGATCACGATGATCAGCGTCGTGACGGCGAGGCCGACGACGCCGCACCAGAAGAGCGACATGCCGGTGAACGAGCGGTCACCGACGACGAGCGTGGTGTCCATGCCGACCATGTAGGCTGTCACGGGCCAGAGCGCGATGAGCGAGAGCACACCGGTTGCGATGAAGCCCTTGTAGAGCGCGCCCATGATCGAGTTGTTCGAGCCGAGACGGACGAAAAAGGTGCCGATGATCGAAGTCACGACACAGACCGCACAGATCGCGAGCGGGTAAATCATGAGGTCGGAGACGTTTGGTGCGGCCGCGAAGTAGATCGAGGCAAGCACCATCGTCGCGACGACGGAGACGACATATGTCTCGAACAGGTCGGCCGCCATGCCGGCACAGTCACCGACGTTGTCGCCCACGTTGTCGGCAATCGTCGCCGGGTTGCGCGGGTCGTCTTCCGGGATGCCGGCTTCGACCTTGCCGACTAGGTCACCGCCAACGTCCGCGCCCTTGGTGAAGATGCCGCCACCGAGACGCGCGAAGATCGAGATCAGCGAGGCACCGAAGCCGAGCGCGACGAGGCCGTCGATGACGGTCCGGTCTGCCGGCGCGAAGCCAAGCGCGGTGGTGAGCACGGCGTAGTAAAGCGCGCAGCCGAGCAGGGCGAGACCGGCCACCAGCAGGCCCGTCACCGCGCCCGCCTTGAAGGCGATGCCGAGACCGGCCGCCAGGCTTTGGCTCGCCGCCTGCGTCGTGCGCACATTGGCGCGGACCGAGACGAGCATGCCGATGAAGCCGGCGAGACCCGAGAGCACCGCGCCAATCGCGAAGCCGATGGCGACGGTCATGCCGAGCAGCGCCGCCACGATGACAAACACCACGACGCCCGTGATCGCGATCGCCGTATACTGGCGGGTCAGATACGCGGTTGCGCCTTCCTGAATTGCGCCTGCAATCTCCTGCATGCGTGCGTTACCGGCGTCGGCCGCGAGCAGCGATTGCGTCGCCCAGGCGCCGTAGACGATGGACAATGCCCCACAGGCAATTATCCCCCACATCACCATGTCCATGGGATCGTTCCTTATGTCGATATGATCGAGAGCGCCTCAGGCGGTATCGCCTGGATGTGACGTCTGCGCTCTGCCTCCCTGCCCCCGAGGAGCGGGGGTAAATTGCGCGCTCTAACTGCCAAACTCCGATGGGGTACGCAACGGGGCGACCGCCTTCTTTGGTTGATGGGGCACCGGGAAGCGGCACACCGCGGCGGCGGAGCGAAAAATACGCGTTATGTTGCAGAAGTTCGCCGCTTTCCTCAGGTGCCCGCAGCGCGCGGATGGCCGGTGCGGGCAAGCACAAGGACAAGGAACACGGTGATCGCGACGAACGGGAAAATCGTCAGGTTCACCCCGTCCCAACCAGCCGCGAAAAGCAACTTGCCGGACGTGAAGGACGCGAGTGCCACAAACCCGAAGACCATCAGATCGTTGAATGCCTGGACCTTGCCGCGCTCCTCGGCCGTGTGAAAGTCAGTGACTTTCGTCGTCGCGCCGATAAAGGCGAAGTTCCAGCCGAGCCCGAGCAGCACGAGCCCGAGGGTGAAATGCATCACCGTGATGCCAGAAAGTGCGGTCACGGCGCAGCCGACCAGCATGACGAGCCCGGCAACGATCACCGCATCGCGGCCGAAGCGGGCAATCAGATGACCGGTGAAAAAGCTTGGCGCATACATCGCCAGGACATGCCACTGGATGACGCCCGTCGCGTCGGCGACGGAGTGCCCGCAAAAGGCGACCATCGCGAGCGGCGCCGCGGTCATGACGAGGTTCATCATGCCGTAGCTCACCATGCCGACGGCGATGGCGGCCCGGAGCGGGCGCTGGCGGAGGATCTCGCGGAGCGGGCGTCCACTCCCCGGGCCAAACGGCGATGTGGACGGTCGCGGCACGTCGAGGAAGCACAGCAGCACCACTGATATCAGGCTCAGGCCCACGCAGGCCGCGAAGGCGCCCGCATAAAACACCGGGGCGAGCAGGGTTTCAGTCGCGATGATCAGTTGCGGGCCGAGAACTGCGCCCGCCATGCCGCCGACGAGGACCCATGAAATGACTTTCGGGCGAAGCTGCTCAGACGCCGTATCGGCTGCAGCGAAGCGGTAGTGCTGCCCGAACGCCATATAGATGCCATTGCAGAAACTGCCGACGCAGAGCAGCACGAAGTCTCGCTGGTAGACGGCGATCAGCATGATGACCGCGCCAAGCAACCCGAGGAGGGCGCCCGAGAGGAAGCCGGCCCTGCGGCCATAGCGGTGCATGGCGAGTGCGCCCGGTGCGGTGGCGAGCGCAGCACCAAGCACCATCGTGGTGACCGGCAAGGTGGCGAGCGTTTTGTCGGTGGCGAACTGGTTTGCGAGGATCGCCCCGAGCGTGAAGACGACGATGGCGTTCACGCCGTACAGCGCCTGCCCGATCGAGAGGATGACCGCGTTGCGCCGGGCAAGGCGGTCGCCGTCGATGGTGCCCTGCGCCAACGTATCGGTCATCGCCCGCCCCCAAAATGGTCGTGCCCCGTATCGTCGAACACCATACGAGCGCCGGTCGGATCGCGCACAATCAATTCAGCGCCCGTGGTGATCTCGCCGATGGCATGGAACTGCGCGAGGCCGGAGTTTGCCGCTTCAGAGAATTCCGCCAGTCGGCGCTGCGGCACGGTCATCAGCACGCGGTAGTCGTCCCCGCCGGTGAACAGGTCGCGGAGATTAATGTGCCCCGCGTCCACCAGACGCTGGATCGTCGGATGCAGCGGGACGGCGGCTGCATCCACTTCCGCGCCAACGCCGGATGCCGCGAGCAGCCGCCCTGCATCGCGGATCAACCCATCGGACACATCAAGCGCCGCAGACGCATAGGTCCGCACCAGCGGCCATACGTCGGAGGCGAACGGTATCAGCGGCGCCGCGTAGGCAGTGACGAGCTCATGCACCTCGCTAGCATCAAGGCCGTGGCGCTTGGCGATGGGTATATCTCGCGCGTACTGCAGACCGACGTAGCTCGTCCCGATCGGGCCGGAGAGAAAAAGCTGATCGCCGACGCCCGCGCCATCGCGGGACACCATGCGCCCGTGCGGCACCTCACCGATGGCTGTCACCGTCACGACGATCGGGCCGTCGGTCCGGGTCAGGTCCCCACCGAGGAGTTTGCCGTGACCGTTTTCGCCGAAACCGTCAGCGAACCGTTCAAACCAGGCGGTGTCGATCGATGGCGGCAATGCGAGGGCGAGCAGATACCCCACCGGTTCTGCCCCCTTGGCGATAAGATCTGACAAATTGACCGTGAGCGCTTTGATGCCGATCGCGAAGGCATCGTCGTCAGGAAGAAAATGGACCCCGGCGACGAGGGCGTCTTTCGTCATCACGAGGTCCTGCCCGGCGGACGGGGTCAGGCAGGCGGCATCGTCGCGCAGGTCCCGGGCGGCAGTATTATTGCCCGTGAGTGGCCGCAGGTACCGGTCGATCAGATCATCTTCTGACCGGATGGGATGCGCGCCCGGCATCGTCAGCCGTCAGACGCGCCGGCATCGCTCACCGGCGGATGCGGCTCCTTCGGCGTCGTAGCTGGCGCGCCGGTCGAGGCTGATGGGTCTGTCGCGTCAGCGGGCTGGTTCGGCGCGGTCGCGTCCGGCGCCGGCTCAGTGAGGACGGCGTTTTCCTCTCCTTGCGATTGTTCCGCTTCAGCCGTGTCTGTTGGAGCGTTCTCTGGCGTGCTCGTCGGCGGATTTTTGGCAAGCCGGTCGAGCACTGCGTTCACTACCCGTGGCTCGTCGCTTTCGAAAAACGCGTGCGCGATGTCGACATATTCCGAAATCACGACGCGAAACGGGATGTCCGGTCGCCCGGTGAGTTCGTAGGCCCCCGCACGCAAGATCGCCCGCATCGTCGCGTCGATCCGCCCGAGCCGCCAGCCTTCGGCGAGGAATTGCTGGATCACGGGGTCGATGGTGCGCTGGGCCGCAAGGACACCGCGCGTGATGTCCTCGAACAGGGCACGGTCCGGTTCGGCGCGTTCGCTCTGCGACTGCTCGTCCACGCTACCCGCGATCGGCCCACCATCCTCATCGAGCAACACTTGGCGGTAGGTGACGAGCACGTCGTTCAGATCCGTCTGGGCGATATCCATCTGGTAGAGCGCCTGCACTGCCATCAGTCGCGCCCGCGTGCGGGCTGCGGCACGGGCCGCGCGTCGCCGGTTCGCTCCCGTCGCGCTGTCCGAATTTTTCTCCATTGTCGCCTCAGACCTCTCGGCGCCGTTGCCGGCTTTATGCGCGGACGTGTTGTTTTGCATCGCCGATGTGCGTGGGCGGATCAGCGGGCCGCCAGACTGCTACCAGACTTTAAGGACGCGGCCCGCTCGCCGCCAGATCGCTGCGAGACCGCTACGGCTTCAGGACAGCGCCTTGTTGCGCTCCCGAGGGCCCTGCTCGGCCATCGCATCGAGCGTATCACGGACGTCGATCAAGCGGAGGCAGGCGCGTGCGGCATCACCGCCCTTGTCGCCCTCGCTCCGTCGCGCCCGGGTCGTCGCCTGCGCCATGCTCTCGACGGTGAGGATACCGTTGCCGAGCGCCACACACTCATCGACGACCAGTGACATCAGGGAGCGGTTGGCTTCGTTGGCGACGATCTCGAAGTGATAGGTTTCCCCGCGGATGACGGTGCCGAGCACCACACACCCGTCGAAGCGGGCCGGCAGGTCTTCGTCGTCATCCTCGAACAGCCCGGCTTCGAACGCCATCGCCAGCACGGCCGGGATCTCGAGCGCACCCGGCACTGCCATACGTTCGTATGTCGCGCCCACCGCATCGAGCGCGGCAGTGGCGCCTTCGGCGAGCGCGTCCGCAAGGTCTTCGTAGAAGCGCGCCTCGATGATCAAGACGTGCGGTGAGCGGCGAGCCACGGGCGGATCCTCTCGGGCAGACACGATCGGCGACGCGCCCGGCGCAGGGTACCCTGCGCGCGATTAAAGCTCCGTCGATGTCGTATAGGCGCTGTGCCTTGCCACATAGCGGGCGAGCACGTCCACTTCTATGTTGATACGGTCGCCGGTCGTGACATCGCCCCACGTGGTGACCGAGCACGTATGCGGAATGAGCGCACAGCCAAAGCGGGCGCCGTCGACTTCGTTTACCGTCAGGGACGTGCCGTTAAGAGATACGGAACCCTTCTCGGCGATAAAGCCGCCAAGGTCGACGGGCGCTTCGAAAGTCATGCGTGTGGCGTTTCCGTCGGCCTTCACCTCCACCAGCTGCGCGACGCCGTCCACGTGCCCGGTCACGATATGGCCGCCAAGTTCATCGCCTGCGCGCAGCGACCGTTCGAGGTTGACGCGGCGGCCGGTGGTCCAGTCGCCGAGCGCTGTCCGTGACAGCGTCTCGTTCGAGACATCCACACGCAGCAGTGCACCGGCATCTTCCGCCGTGGCCTCGACGATCGTCAGACAACAACCGTCAAACGCGATCGATGCGCCGAGCGCGATGCTCGCTGGGTCGTAGGCACTGCGCACAGTGAAGACGCCGCCGTCGCGGGAGACGACGGTCCCGACGTCGCTGATCAGTCCGGTAAACATTGTTCTCCGCTTCACGATGCGGCCGGTCAGGCCGGCGCGCTCGTCATCAGGTCATTTGCTAGGCTGGCGCGGTGGTAGCGGGTGAGCGTGTCAGCACCAAGCGCGAGGGTGTCGCGCACCAACCAGCGCGCACGATCGGCAAGCGCATCCGCGAGCGCGGAAGGCAGCGAAGCACCGTCTTTCTCGCCGAGCGGATCGGCACCGCGGTAGAGTACGATTTCATCGGTGAGACCGTCCGCCACGACGCTTGCAGCGAGCGTGGGGCCCCCTTCGATCAGGACCGAGGTGGTCCCGCGCACGGCAAGGCCGGCCAACACGGTGCGCACGTCAAGGCCACCATCCGGCCGCCGCGGGACGGCGAGCCCGGCGGACGGCACCTCCGACACATCATCCGCCACGCAGATGATCGGATCACGGGTCGCGAGGCGTTTGCCCGTGAGGTCAATGCCGCCGCTCGCAAGGACGACCGGGCGCGGAGAGCGGCCCGCGAGACCCGGAAGGCGGCAATCCAGCCCTGGGTCATCGGCATCCACCGTGCCCCGACCAACCATGATCGCGTCGGCACGCGCGCGCAGGAGATGCCCGTGCTGACGCGCGGTCTCGCCGGTCACCCAAACCGGAGCCCCGTCGCCATGGGCGATCCGATCGTCCGCGGAGACAGCGAGCTTCACAACGACATGCGGGCGGGCGTAGCGCACGCGCAGCGTATGTGGCGCGGCGACCAGCGCTGCATCGGGGCGCGGGCGCAAGACAACGTCCACGCCGAACCGCTCCAGCCGGGTGAACCCTCGACCGGCAACGCGGGCATCCGGATCAAGCAGGGCGCAGACAACCTGTTCGATCCCCGCGTCGATCACGGCGTCAGCGCACGGCGGTGTGCGGCCGTGATGCGAGCAGGGTTCGAGCGAGACATAGAGCGTTGCGCCGCGCGCCCTTCGCCCAGCCTGCTCTAGTGCCTGCGTCTCGGCATGCGGACGACCGCCGACGGCGGTGACCCCGGCGCCTACAATTGTCCCGCGACCATCAGTGCCCGCGGCGACTACGAGGGCGCCAACCGCTGGATTGGGTGCCGTTCGCCCGAGGCCGCGCCGGGCGATGCGTACGGCATGGGCGAGAAAGGCGTCGTGCGTCGCGGGGTCCGTCATGAATCGATGTGGCTACCGCCCGGTCGGGGGGTGCCGTGCGATGGGGCGTCGCCTGCCGGTGCAGCGTCGTCAGACAACTCGCCGAGCACGTCCTGAAAGTCGCCGACCTCGCGGAAGTTTTTGTAGACCGAGGCGAAACGCACGTAGGCGACGCCGTCGAGCTCCTTGAGCGCTTCCATGATCCGGCGGCCGATATCATCCGAGGTGACGACACTGTCGCCCGCAGTCTCGAGGCCGCGGATCACGCCGGTGACCATGCGGTCGACGCGGACCGGGTCGACCGGACGTTTGCGCAGCGCGACATTGATCGAGCGGGAGAGCTTATCCGGATCGAACGGTGCGCGGCGCCCGGAGCGCTTGACGACAGTGATTTCGCGCAACTGCACCCGCTCGAAGGTGGTGAAGCGGGCCTCACACTGCATGCAGTGACGGCGGCGGCGTATGGTGGCGTGGTCCTCGCTCGGGCGCGAGTCCTTCACTTGCGTGCTCAGGCTTCCGCAGAATGGGCAACGCATCGGGTCGTGTCTCGTCGCTGTCGGTCGGCCGCGGCGTCACGCTCGGGCAGAAGACCCCTAAGCTGCAGTGCCCACCGCGTCGACCCCTGCCAGCCCGAGGTGGCCGGAACCCACCGATTTCACACAACGTGTTGCGGGCGCGCGTGCCGCAAACGACCCCGGCGCAGCGATCAATGGAGCAAACGGCGCGGAGATGATCCCCCGCGCCGGTCGTTCAATGCGTCCGCCGTGTCACGTCTCGCGCGATGGGCAGCCTGATCAGTCCTGATAGATCGGGAACCGGCTGCACAGCGCGATCACCTTGTCTTTCACCGCTGCTTCGACCGCGCCGTTTCCATCCGGGCCGTTGGCAACGAGACCGTCGAGCGTCTCACAGACCAGCGAGCCGATTTCGCGGAACTCAGCAACGCCGAAGCCCCGGGTAGTGCCCGCCGGCGATCCGAGGCGAATGCCGGACGTGACCATCGGCTTTTGCGGATCGAACGGAACGCCGTTCTTGTTGCAGGTGATGTGCGCGCGGCCGAGCGCAACCTCGGCATCGCGACCGGTAAGGCCTTTCGGGCGCAGGTCGACGAGGATCACGTGCGTATCGGTACCGCCGGAGACAAGTGCATAGCCGTTGCTCAGGATCACGTCGCCCATCGCCTTCGCGTTATCGATCACGCTCTGGGCGTAGAGCTTGAAGTCCGGGCGAAGCGCTTCGCCGAATGCGGCTGCCTTGCCGGCAATGACGTGCATCAACGGCCCGCCCTGCAGGCCGGGGAAGATCGCCGAGTTGAACTTTTTGCCGAGCTCCGGATCGTCAGAGACGATGATGCCGCCGCGTGGGCCGCGCAGGGTTTTGTGCGTCGTGCTGGTTGCCACATGCGCATGCGGGAATGGGCTCGGATGCACACCGGCGGCAACGAGGCCTGAGAAGTGCGCCATGTCGACGTGCAGGTAGGCGCCGACATCGTCTGCAATCGCGCGGAAACGGGCAAAGTCGATCTGCCGGGGGTAAGCCGAACCGCCTGCGAAAATGAGCGTCGGCTTGTGCTCGTGGGCGAGCCGCTCGACCTCTTCGTAGTCGATCAGATGGTCGTCTTCGCGCACACCGTACTGAATGGCGTTGTACCACTTGCCCGACTGGTTCGGCGCCGCGCCGTGGGTCAGGTGCCCACCGGCTGCGAGGCTCATCCCGAGGATGGTGTCGCCAGGCTTCGTCAGCGCGAGCATCACGCCCTGGTTCGCCTGGGAGCCCGAGTTCGGCTGTACGTTGGCGTAAGCGCAGTTGAACAGACGACGGGCACGCTCGATTGCGAGGATCTCGGCGCGGTCGACATGCTGGCAGCCGCCATAATAGCGCCGGCCCGGATATCCTTCGGCGTATTTGTTCGTAAGCACGCTGCCCGCAGCCTCGAGCACGGCACGGCTGACGATATTCTCAGAGGCGATCAGCTCGATCTCGTTCTGCTGGCGATCGAGTTCATCGGCGATCGCGCTCGCAAGCTCCGGATCGCTGGTTGCAAGATCATCGCGAAAGAAACCGGTGTCGTCGGTGCTGATGCCCTCGAGTTTCTCGGTAGCCATGTGGTCCCCTCCTGACGAAGTGCGTGATGTGGTTCGATCTGCGGTGTGCGCGAACGATCATCTCCGCGCGTGGATACGTCGTTCGTCGGCCCGTCGGCCGAAGTGCAGAATAAGTCCGTAATGCACCTATCGTCTCGGCCCGGGCGACGCAATCCGCACGGTCGAAGTTGATCACGCGATGGTGACGCAGGCCGCGGCCGCAGGTGAACTGCATCGGCGGGGTTACTAAGCCTTTCCAGGTCCAAAGGATCGGCAGCGGTAGTGGCCGCGGCAGGGCGCCAGCTCGCGACGGGCGCTGGCTCAGTAGGCGGACGAGACCGTGCGCACGCCGTAGCGGCGATCCCGGTCATAGATGTCCGGGCGGAACGACACCCGACCGCTCGGATCGGCCCAGGCTGTCACATAAATGAAGTGCAGCGGCACCGGGCGGCGGAGCGAAACGTTCTTCGTCTTCCCGGTCTTCTTCATGCCCATGACCCGCCCGTGCGACCATGGTTCTTTATTCTCGCGCAGCAGCCACGCGACGAGTTTGCCGATACCCTGAATGCGGATGCAGCCGGAGCTTGCGGCCCGATCCTCGCGACCGAAAATTCGCTGCGACGGGGTGTCGTGCATGTAGACGGAATGGGCGTTGTGGAAGTCGATCTTCACAAAGCCGAGCGGGTTCGTTTTGCCCGGCGGCTGCTTATAGACGTAGCTGTGCACGGCACCGCCACGCCAGTTAATCTTCGACGAGTTCAGCTTCTTGCCACCGTGGGTGCGATAGGCGTCGATGCCGAACTTGGCGAGCACGTCGCCCTTGCGGGCCTGAAGACGACGGCCGTGCGGGATCAGGTCGTCGCGAATGACCGTCGGCGGCAAGGTCCACGTCGGGTTGAACTTCACGCGGTGTACTCGGGAGGTCAGCAACGGTGTGGCGCGGCCCTTCTTGCCGACCACGGCGGTGTGGCGCAGCGCAACCTTCCCGTTCTCGACGGCCTCAACCTTCTGCGAGGGGATGTTCACCACGACATAGCGTTTCTTGCTGGCGCGCGAGACGTGGCTGCGCAGCCGGGTGAGGTTCGCCTGCAGCTGACGCATCCGCGCTTTGGCTGAGACGTTGAGCGCCGTCAGCGTGCGCGTGCCGAGCCGGCGACGGCGGGATTTGTTGACGAGATTGCCCGTCGGCTTGAGGCCGTGTCGGCGCTGAAACCGCATCAGGCCTTGTTCGACGTAGTAATCGAAGCTGCTCGACAGCGCGGTCGAAGGCTGCATGTCCCCAGTTGCGATTAGTCGCGCGCGTAGCAGTGAAACGGCCGGATGCTTCATGCCGCGCTGCAGCTTGAGCTTGACCGCCGCTTTCGGGATCGGCTTCCAGCCACCGGCTTTTGCGATTTTGCGATAGCGAGCGATCGCGGTCTTCGTCGGGGCGATGTTGGCGCGCGAGAGCGTCGGACGCCCGGTCGGTCGTGCAGGACCGGACGAAAACCCATCGAAGAATGAGCCGAACGTGCCGCCCGCTGACGTCGACGCGTCGCCGGCCGGTGCCGAAACCGGCTGACTGCTCGCGGCGGCTACTTCTGATGAACGCGAATGCTGGCTGGCAAACCAGCGGTTCTCTTCCCGCGCGTCAGCCGCCGTCGGGGTAAGGAGAGCAAAGGGCGCCAGGGCGCAGATCGCGAGGCGCGCTGGCATCACACGGCTGGCGTACCTGCGGTCGACGATCACCGGTCCAGTCATCCCATCCCCCATGTCCGCACCCGGCGCTAATGCCCAACCTGCTCTTCGCCAGAGCCGAACTGGCGGTCGCGCGGCCGCCAGTGCCTGCTCCAACGATCAGCGCTGAAAATACGTTAACGAATCTATTCAGTTCGTAAACGTCTTTGCCGCTCCGAGCGGTGTGTGCAGGTTCTGCAAAAAATGTGGCGTGAAAACCAGTGAACCCCGGCACGTGGCCGGGGTTCAGGTAACGGTGATGCGGCAGCGCAACACGCGACTACGCTCGGGAAAGCGAGGATCCGCCGAGCGTGCCGCCGGACGTCTTACTTTCTGCCGGCGCTGCGATCTACAGCTGGTAGCGGATCATGTCCGACCAGAACCGCTCGAGCCGTGAAAGCGAACGATTGAGCTCGACAAACTGATCTTCGCTCAGCTCACCGACCGCTTCGATCGACCCGAGTTGGCGCTGATAGAGGCCCTCGACCACTTCGCAGGCTTCTTTGCCTTTCTCGGTCAGGCTGATGCGGACGGATCGCCGATCCGTCTTCGACCGCTTGTGATCGATGTATCCGCCGTCCACGAGCTTCTTCAGGTTGTAGGAGACGTTCGAGCCGAGATAGTAGCCGCGGCTCTTCAGCTCGCCGGCCGTCAGCTCGGCCGAGCCGATGTTGTACAGCAGCAGCGCCTGAACGCTGTTGATGTCCGACCAGCCGGCCCGCTCGAATTCGTTCTTTATGACGTCGAGGAGCAGGCGGTGAAGCCGCTCGATCAAACGCAGTGATTGTAGATATTCGCCGTGAAGGCCTGCCTCTTCCTCGAGGCCCGGCTCCAGCACGCTCGCCAGTACGTTACTCATGTTCCTGCCCGACTGTTTGACGCGGATTGTTGGTTTTGTTGTTGGGCAGCAGCGTAGGCAGGCGCGGCTAACGGCCACTTAAGTGGGATGGATAAAAATCCGTTCGCCAGTGTGCCGTGACTGAACAAAAAACCGGACGGTAGCCGGAACGCGGCATCGGTCGGCGATGGTCCGGAGCATAATGGACCATCATGACCAGAAGATTGCGTCAGGTAAGGGCGGCGATCGGACGGGGGCGGCTTGCGAGATCGAGGATCGCATCGTCGGACGCTTCGAACAGTGCAGCGACCTCATCAGCATCCAGCTCGACCGGGGTGCGCGGCGTCCATTCCGGCTGCTTGTCTTTGTCGATCAGGAGTGCGCGGACGCCTTCATTGAAATCCGGATATCTCAGCATGCGTGCGGCGAGGGTGTAGTCCTGACGCAGGGCGGCCTCGAGTGTCGGCGGTGCATTCGGCCCGACCTGACGCAGTGCGATCGCAAGGCTCGTTGGGCTCGCGGCGGTGAGGCGCGACAGGAGTTCTGCCGCAAGCGCCTTGGCGGGGTCGGAACGGTGCTCGCCAGCCACGGCGGCAGTCAGGTTGGCGATGACAACCTCGGGCGTGCCGGACGACAGCGCGGCATTAAGCTCCCGCCAGGTCTCTGGGCGGCGTTCGCTCGCGACCTCGACAGCCCGGGTGTCGAGCACGTCGTCGACCGGCCAGGCGTCACGCAGGCGGTCGCGAATTTCCTCGAACGCATCCGCGGCAATGCAATGGGTCACGAATCCAAGGCGCTGCGCTTCTCCGCGGGCAAGCCGAATACCGCCAGCGGCAATGCCGACCGCTTCTGCCCGCGGGATGTCCGCGAGGCATGCCGTCACCCCCACGTCAGGGAAAAAACCAACTGCCGTCTCGGGCATGGCGAACGCGTATTTTTCTCCCGCAACGCGGTGTGTGCCATAGAGCGTGAGGCCAACGCCGGAGCCCACGACGAGCCCGTTCACGAGGGAGACTATCGGCTTGGTGTAGCAGTCGATCTGCCAGTTGAGACGATACTCCTCGCGAATACCGGCCATTGCGTCGCCGCCCGCGGCGGCGCGTGCCATCTCGCGCAAGTCGCCCCCCGCGCAGAACGCTTCGCCGTCTGTCTCGCCGACGGCATCAATGACGACGGCGTAGACCATCGCGTCTTTCTGCCAGGCACGGAGCGCGGCAGCGATTTCCCCGCGCATTGCGTCACTCAGCGCATTCAGGGCCGCCGGGCGCGACAGTGTGATCCGACCAAGCGCGCCTTCCATCCGGCACGAAACATCACCCGGGTCGGGAACCGTGGGCCTACCCGACGGCGCATCCTCATCCGCGGGGACAGTCGGTTCGCGGTTCGTCTCAGGCGGCACGCGGAGGTCTCCTCGGGTCGGCGGCAATCGGCCTGCGTGCATGCCGCGGTTGCGCTCACGCGGCAACTAGGGCTTGGTACGCAGGGCGACAAGCGCGCGTGACGTCAACCTTACGTCACACTGGCGCTCGCGCGGCGTGCCGACGGGCAAGCCTCAGAGAACGTGACGTCGACGGAGGAATTCAATGCTGGATCGTGCGCGCCCAATCGGGGCGCCGGATAGCCGCAGCGCGCGCACCACCGCGTCGGCAGATGAGCGTTCTGCCAGCGGTGCGGATGCCGGTGTGTTCCCCGCCGTACGGCTGCGCCGAAACCGCAAGAGCGCGTGGGCGCGGGCGATGGTGGCCGAGAACCGGCTGACGCCCAACGACCTCATCTGGCCCCTGTTCGTCACCGCGGGCAAAGCGGTCAGCGAGCCGGTCGCCTCGATGCCCGGGGTTTCGCGGCTGAGTGTCGACAACATCGTCAAGGCGGCACGCGAAGCGGCTGATCTCGGCATCCCGGTGGTCTCGATCTTTCCGTTCACCGACCCGAAACTGCGGAGCGATGACGGCAAAGAAGCAGTGAACCAGGACAACCTCGTCTGCTGTGCCGTCCGCGCAATCCGGGACGCGGGGATCGAGATTGGCGTGCTCTGCGATGTCGCGCTCGACCCGTATACCAGCCATGGTCACGACGGGCTGCTGATCGACGGGCGGATCGAGAACGATGCGACGGTCGAGGTGCTCCAGCATCAGGCGCTGATCCAGGCGGAGGCTGGCTGCGATATCGTTGCGCCATCCGACATGATGGATGGGCG
>JBCBJG010000026.1:0-20956 GCA_038523655.1 Pseudomonadota bacterium
ACAAGATCCTCAAGGATGTCGTCGCGCGCTCGATGCAGATGCTCGGCAAGGATTCGAACTACGTTCCGGGATGGGACTGCCACGGCTTGCCGATCGAATGGAAGATCGAGGAACAGTATCGCGCCAAGGGGAAAGACAAGGACGCCGTGCCGACGATCGAGTTCCGAAAGGAATGCCGTGCGTTCGCGGAGCACTGGATCGACGTGCAGCGCGAGGAATTCCAGCGTCTCGGCTGTGAGGGCGACTGGTGGAACCCCTACCTCACCATGGCCTACGACGCGGAAGCGCGGATCGCGAACGAGCTGATGAAGTTCGCGATGAACGGCCTGCTCTATCGCGGCTCGAAGCCGGTGATGTGGTCGGTCGTCGAGCGCACGGCGCTGGCGGAAGCCGAGGTCGAGTATCACGACTACGAGAGTGATACGGTCTGGGTGAAGTTTCCGGTGAAGGCCGGGGCTGTACCAAACACTTCGAGAGATGCCGGCTCAGCCCCGCCTGTCGCCTCAATCCCGGCAGATCCGCTCGCCGGCGCAAATGTCGTGATCTGGACCACGACGCCATGGACCATTCCCGGCAACCGCGCGATCAGTTTTTCTCCCCGCGTTCCCTATGGCATCTACGAGGTGACGACAGCTGAAAACGACTTCGGGCCTCAGCGAGGAGAGAAACTCCTGTTCGCTGACTCGTTGGCAGCGGCTTGCGCCGAAAAAGCGAAGTTGTCGCTCTCGCGACTTGCGGGGGTCGAGGCCGATACGCTGGCAAGTGCAACGTGCAGTCATCCGCTCGCAGGCGATGACTACACCTTCGATGTCCCCCTGCTCGCCGGAGATCATGTAACCGACGAGGATGGCACCGGGTTCGTGCACACGGCGCCGGGGCATGGCCGGGAAGACTTCGATATCTGGATGGAGAAGGCTGCGGACCTGAAGGCGCGCGATATCGACACGACGATCCCCTATACCGTCGGTGAGAATGGAAAATTTACATCCGACGCGCCGGGTTTCGAAGGCCGCCAGGTCATCACCGACAAGGGCAAAAAAGGCGACGCTAACAAAGCCGTTATCGACGCGCTGATCGGCGCGGACATGCTGTTCGCGCGCGGGAGATTAAAGCATCAGTATCCGCACTCGTGGCGCTCGAAAAAGCCGGTGATCTTCCGCAACACGCCGCAATGGTTCATCGGGATGGACGAGGCGTTTTCCCTTCCGGACGGCGACAAGCGGGAATCACTCCGCAGTGTCGCGCTCAGTGCGATCGATGAGACGCGCTTTGTGCCTCCTGCCGGGCAGAACCGCCTGCGGGGGATGATCGAGGCGAAGCCGGACTGGGTGCTTTCACGACAGCGGGCGTGGGGCGTGCCGATTACCGTTTTCGTAAAAAAGGGGACCAACGAATACATTCCCAACGTGGAGTGGAATGCCTCCGGTGAATTGATCGAGCGGATCGTCACGGCGTTTCAGGAGAGCGGTGCGGACGCCTGGTACGAAGATGGTGCGAAGGCGCGCTTTCTCGAAGGGCTGGTCGATGATCTCGATGACTGGGACATGGTCACTGACATCCTCGATGTCTGGTTCGACTCGGGCTCGACCCATGCGTTTTGTCTCGAGCAGCGCGAGGACCTGAAATGGCCGGCGGACCTTTATCTCGAAGGCTCTGATCAACACCGAGGCTGGTTCCACTCCTCACTCCTGGAGAGCTGCGGGACGCGTGGTCGTGCGCCCTATGACGGCGTGCTCACACACGGCTTCGTCATGGCCGAGGACGGACAGAAAATGTCCAAATCGCTCGGGAACATCGTCACGCCGCAGGAGGTCATCAAAGACTCGGGCGCCGATATCCTCCGTCTCTGGGTGATGAGTTCCGACTATTCCGGTGATCTACGGATCGGGAAGGAAATCCTGAAGACGGCGATCGATTCCTATCGCAAGCTGCGAAACACGATGCGCTTCATGCTCGGCAATCTCGCGCATTCCGACCCCGCACTCCGGGTCCCGCTCGAGGAGATGCCAGAGCTCGAGCGATATATGCTCCATCGGCTCAGCGAACTCGATGAGCTGGTGCGCCAGGGCTATGCCGACTTCGAATACCGCCGGATCTTCGAGGCGCTCTCCAACTTCTGCAACCTCGAGCTGTCCTCCTTCTATTTCGATATCCGCAAAGACACGCTCTACTGCGAGCCGCATTCGAGCCTTGCGCGACAGGCATCGTTGACGGTCCTCGAGGAGCTCTATTCCTGCCTGACCGCGTGGCTTGCGCCAATGCTCGTCTTCACGATGGAGGAGGTCTGGCTCGCCCGGAATCCGGGTGACGACGAGAGCGTGCACTTGCGGCTCTTCCCAGATGTGCCGCATGCATGGCGTGACGATGCGCTGGCGACGAAGTGGCAGAAAGTGCGTCGGGTGCGCCGGGTCATCACCGGTGCGCTGGAGGTCGAGCGGAGAGAAAAGCGGATCGGCTCGAGCCTCGAGGCGGCACCGGTCGTCTACATCTCGGACAGTGATCTGGCGGACGCCGTCGACGGGCTCGATCTTGCGGAGGTCGCGATCACCAGCGGGCTCTCGATCGGCGACGGTCCGGCGCCCGATGACGCATTCACTCTGGATGAGGTTGCGGGCGTCGCGGTCGTGCCTGCGCGCGCGGTCGGGACGCGGTGTGCGCGATCTTGGCGCGTGACGCAGGATGTCGGTATCGATCCCGCCTATCCGGATCTGTCGGCCCGTGACGCGGCGGCGGTGCGGGAGTTCGATGCGCAGCCGCAAGCGGCAGAATAGCGAGCAAGGGGCGAACAGCCATGCCGATCGATGCGGACGGTGAAATCGTCGCGAGCCGCGGGAGCTGCACATCAATGGGTGCGCTCATCGCGCTCGTAACGCTCGTGGCCGACCAGGCGCACAAATTCTACATGCTGGAAGTCGTCGGGATGGCGCCGGGGGTGCGGATCGCGGTCACGGACTTCATGAACTACGTCTACGCCATCAACAAAGGCATCAGCTACGGTTGGCTCCAGCTCGATAGCCAGGCGGGCCAGTACGGTCTTGCCGGCTTTGCGGTGGTGGCGAGTGTGGTGCTTGCGGTCTGGCTGACGCGGGCAACCGGTCGGCTGCTGGGGGCTTCGCTCGGCCTGATCATCGGGGGCGCCATCGGCAATGCGATCGACCGCGTGCGGATCGGCGGCGTGTTCGACTACATCCAGCTTCATGCGGGCGGCTTCAGCTGGTACATCTTCAACATCGCCGACGTTGCGATCGTCGTCGGCGTGGTGGGTATTCTGGCCGACTCGCTCATTTTCGGTCGGAAAACCGCCGCAAACGCGTCTTAGCGGGCGACGGGCGAGACGGCCGCGTGCGAAGCGCGCAGTCCGGTCGCGTCGAAAGACCCCCGAGGGGTGGAGGCTAAATGTCCAGTCGAGCAAAAGCCCGGGCCAGACCGCTCGTCTGTGCCCTGCGCCGTGTGGCAATTGCGTCTGCTATTTTGACACCGCTTTCCCTCACCGCCTGCGGCGGGATCGAGGTCGAAAGCAAGCTGCTCGACAACATCGGTGTCTCCGGCCTGATTGGTGACGGTAAACATCGGGAAAAACCGGTCGAGGCCCGCTCAGGGCTGATTTTGCCGCCGTCGACCGATGCCCTGCCGCAGCCCGGGTCGCAAACCGCGACAGGACCCGCCAATGCCGCGTTTCCGCAGAACCCGGAAGAGATTGCCGCTGCGCGGAAACAAGCCGCGGAGGCCAAGCGGAAGCAGGAATGTTCCGACGCGGATGGCGCCTTTGGCTCGCGGCAATCGGGACGGCATAGCGACCAAGAGCTGCCGGGCTCGGAGAAGAAAAACAATGCGGATTGCTCGTCACCGCTGAAGGACCTTCTCGGGAACGCGCTCTAGTCGGCTGCGACCAGCGGGCTGGTGCGTCGGCTCACGGTTGGCGGGTTGCCTCCCAGCTTTGTGAAGACTGGCTTCTTGGGGCTGGGCTCGCCGCTGCAGGAGGCGAAAATTTCCGCGGCCGCAATGGCCGGAGGGTTTTTCGCCCAGCCGCATCCAACCGAGCGGCGCCATACGTATCGCTTACCAAACTGTAAGTTGACTTGGCGCGGTCTGATCCCGACCTTCGCGGCACTGTCGGCGATGCAGCCGCATCGGTCTCGCGTCGCGTCTGCTCCCGTAACTCACCCTCAGGAGGCCAGCTCATGCAGCTCCCGAAAGCGCGGACGATTCATGGTCATCCGCGCCCTGCGACGATGCCTTTCTGGCGCCCCTCACGCCGCACGATCTGCGCAGCCGTTGTTGCTGCGGTCGGCGGTGCGGCACTCGCCCCCTCATCTTTGACGCAAGGACTGAACCCGATGACAGCACTCAGCGTGCAAGAGGCGCGGGCGGCGTCGGCCGACATGCGGGCGTCATACGCCAAACTCGACAACGGCATGGAAGTCGTCGTCATCCCGGATCACCGCGCACCCGTCGTCACGCACATGGTCTGGTACAAGGTCGGCGCTGCGGACGAGCCTGTTGGATACTCCGGTATCGCGCATTTCCTCGAGCACCTGATGTTCAAGGGGACCGACAAAATCGGGCTCGGCGAGTTCTCCAAAATCGTCGCGCGGAATGGCGGGCAGGACAACGCCTTCACGAGCCAGGATGTGACGGCCTATTTCCAGCGGGTCGCGAAAGACCGGCTTCCTCTCGTCATGGGGATGGAAGCGGACCGGATGGTCAACCTCAAGCTGGATGAAAAATCCGTCGTGACGGAGCGGGATGTTGTGCTCGAAGAGAGGCGCTCGCGGGTTGAAAACAGCCCGTCCAGCATCCTCAATGAACAGGTCATGGCGACCCTTTATTACAGCCATCCCTACGGTAATCCGGTGATCGGCTGGCAGCATGAGATCGCGGCGCTCAACCAAAAAGATGCGGTTGATTTTTACAAGCGCTTCTATGCGCCGAACAACGCGATCCTCGTCGTCTCAGGCGATGTCACGTTGGAAGAGGTGCTGGCCCTCGCAAATGACACGTACGCCAAAATCCCGCGCAACGATGTCGTGGAGACCCGTAAGCGCACGGTCGAGCCGCCGCATCGGGCCGCCCGCCAGATTTCCATGTCGGACCCGCGCGTTGGCCGAGCCACCTGGCAGCGCGCGTATCTGACGAAGAGCTACAACACGGCCGAGCCCGGCGAAGCCGAGGCCATGGACCTGCTGATGAAGATCGTCGGGTCCGGCACAACCAGCCGCATTTACCGCAAGCTGGTGGTGGATGAAAAAATCGCCACGAGTGCCGGAGGATGGTTTTCCGGCAGCGGTCTCGATAACGGCCGCATCGGTCTCTATGGCGTCGCGGCCAACGGAAAGAGCCTCGACGAGGTCGAAACTGCGATCGATGGCATCGTCGCTGAGGTCGCCGCGAAAGGCGTGACCGAAGCCGAGCTCAAGCGCGCGAAGGCCGCCTATCTCGCTGAATACATCTACGGCAACGACAACCAGGCTTCGCTTGCAAGACGCTACGGCTGGACGCTCGCGACAGGCGGGACGATCGAAGACGTCGAGCAGTGGCCGGACCGGATCCGCGCCGTCTCACTCGACGATGTGAACGCGGTGGCGGCGAAGGTGTTCGACATTTCGGCGTCGGTCACGTCGCGGCTTACGCCGGCGGAGGAAAACGCCAGCGTCACCCCCGAAGACAGCAAGTCCTGAGGGAGATCATCATGAGCTTTTTTTCACTTGGCCAATGGGTCGGGCGCACGGCGGCGACCGTCGCGCTCGGCGGCGGTCTCGTCTTTTCATCCCTCACGACAGCGGCGCACGCCATGGAAATCCAGGACGTCACCAGCCCGGGCGGCATCAAGGCTTGGTTGGTAGAGGAGCATGGCCTTCCCCTGATCGCGATGCGCTTTGGCTTTCAGGGCGGGGCTGCGCAGGACCCTGAGGGCAAAGAGGGTGTCGCCAATCTGATGTCGACGCTGCTCGATGAGGGCGCGGGCGATATGGACGCACGCGCCTTTCAGGAGCGGATGGAGGAACTTGCCGTCAAGTTCAGCGTCGATGCCGGGCTCGATACGTTCAGCGGCACATTCCAGACGCTGACCGAGAACCGCGCAGATGCGATCAAACTGCTGAAGGCCGCGTTGACCAGCCCTCGGTTTGATGCCGACGCCGTCGCGCGGATGAAAGCGTCTGTCGCGAGTGGTCTGGCGTTCGATGCAAAAGATCCCGGCAAGGTCGCTTCGCGCGCGTGGTCGGAGGCTGCGTTCGCCGGGCATCCATACGCGCGGCCGGTGTCGGGCACGGTCGATAGCCTGAAGGCGATCACGCGTGATGATCTGGAAGCCTTCCGCACCAAAGTGTTCGCCCGCGATACGCTGCGGGTAGTGGTCGTCGGTGACATCACGCCAAAAGAGCTCGGTGCGATGCTCGACGAGGTGTTCGGTGACTTGGCGGCGAAGTCCGGTGCGCAGCCGGTCGCGGATGTGACATTCCCTGAGAGCGGGATCACGAAAGTCATCGACATGGATGTGCCCCAGTCGGTGGCGCAGTTCGGTCACCGCGCCTTTGCCCGGGAAGACGACGATTTCATCGCCTCGTTCATCCTCAACTATATCATTGGCGGGGGCGGATTTAATTCCCGGCTGATGGAAGAGGTCCGCGAAAAGCGCGGTCTCGCCTATTCGGTGTACAGCTATGTGGCGCCCTATGAGCACGCATCGGTGTTCCGTGGCGGCGTCGCGACGAAGAACGAGGAAATCAACCGGTCGATCGACGTTATTCGGGGTGTGCTGACGCGGATGGCCAAAGAGGGTCCGTCGCAGGTCGAGTTGGACAATGCGAAGAAGTACCTCACCGGTTCATATGCGCTGCGGTTCGATACTTCGGCGAAAATTGCCGGCCAGCTTTTCTGGGTCCAGATGGAAGGGCTCGGCAAGGAGTACATCACAGAGCGGAACTCGCTGATCGAAGCCGTCACGCTCGACGACATTAAGCGCGTGGCGAAGCGGCTGCTGAAACCCGACAGCCTGATTGTCACGATCGTGGGGCAGCCGGCGAAGACCTAATCGTTGTCGCTAATTGAAGTGGAGCCGCCGTTGGTCGATGGCGGCTCCTTTGTCTTTGCGGGCGGCGACGTCGCGGTACGCATGCAGATGATCGGGATCGCCGTGCCCCGCGCACGCGTTGTTCCCTCGGATGTGCTAGTCAGGTGCGGCCGTTGCGGTGATGGGGCCTTATTCCTCGCACTGCTGCGCCCTCGATGTGATGTGCGAGCCGCTAGCCGATGACCCTCACTACCCAGCCGCCTGCACCGCCTGGCGATCGTCGCGCATCTGTTCCGGCCAGCACGCTTCCTCCCTATACGCAGGATCTTTCCGGTTGCGATGCGCATGCACTCGGCCGGGATGATCTTGCCGGTCTCGTTACGCATGACATCGACGCTGCCGTTCGGGCCGCAGTCGCCGCGTTGCGCGCCGAGTTCGCCGCTGGCGGTCAGCCGATCCTTCAGATCGCGTCGGCGCGGGACGATATCGCCCCGGCTCGTGCGGCGCTCGAGCAGCTGAGCGCCGGCGCGCGGACGCTGGTCTTTTTCGGCACCGGTGGCTCCAGTCTCGGCGGGCAGATGCTGGCGCAGGCGGGGGGCTGGAACATTCCGGGTGACCGCGGTGATCGGCGGCGGGACGAGCACCGTGATGCAGCGGCCGATACCGCGCCCAACCGCCCGCGCATCCGGTTTTATGACAACCTTGATGGGCGAACACTCGGGCGCGCGCTGCAGCATCTCGATCTCGAAACGACGCGCTTTGTCGTCACGTCCAAATCCGGGAACACGCCGGAGACGCTGCTGCAGATGCTCGCGGCGCTCCAGGCGATTCGCGATGCGCAGCTGACGTCTCGTATCCCGGAGCTTTTTCTCGCGGTGAGTGAGCCGGAGGCGGGGCGGCCGAATGGGTTACGGGCGCTTGCAAACTCTCACCAGATCCCCTGCCTCGACCATCCAACGGATATCGGTGGCAGGTTCTCGGCGTTGACGATCGTCGGACTGCTCCCGGCGATGGCGCGAGGGCTTGATCCGGTCGCGATCCGAGAAGGCGCCGCTGCCGTCGTCGGCGGCCTTGATCACGAGGACCCGTCCGCCTGGGCGCCGGCGGGTGGTGCGGTGACACTTGCTCTGCTGCAATCGCATGCGGGCATCCGCGCGTTTGTTCTGATGCCCTACGCTGATCGGCTTGCACGGCTGGCCGCCTGGTATGCGCAGCTCTTTGGGGAAAGCCTCGGCAAGGACCTGAAAGGCGGCACACCGGTCGCGGCGCTCGGGCCGGTGGATCAGCATAGCCAGCTTCAGTTGTGGATGGATGGTCCGCGCGAGCATCTGGTGACGTTTGTGCGCGAGGCCGCCGAAGAGCGGGGACCGATCATCGATCCCGAGCTCGCTGGCCTCGCCGGGCTCGATTACATGGCAGGCCGTCCGGTGGGCGCACTGGTCGATGCGCAGGCCCGGGCCGTTCCGGAAGCGTTGCGCCGAGCCGGCCGTCCGCACCGGGTGTTCGACGTCGACGCGGTCGATGAATTCAGCGTGGGTGGGCTGGCCATGCACTTCATGATCGAGACTGTGCTGCTCGGCGCGGTGATGGGTGTCGATCCCTATGACCAGCCGGCTGTCGAGATCGGCAAGCGGCTTGCGCGCGGCTTGTTGAGTACCGGCGACACGTAGGTTGGCCGCCGAAGTATAGGCCCGTCGGTTCCTGCCAGGCTTAGCCTCGACCGGGTTTCGCCCCTGCCAGCCGGCGGGGGTGCTCTGCTACGATGCGGCAGACCTCTCGATTCGCGTGACCTCATGCCCCTGCGTCAGTTGTCATCCGCCACGATCAATCGCATCGCCGCCGGTGAGGTCATCGAGCGGCCTGCAAGCGTCGTGAAGGAGCTGGTGGAAAACGCCATCGACGCGGGCGCGCGGGCGATTGACGTCACGGTGAGCGGTGGCGGGTTGTCGTTGATCAGGGTGGTCGACAACGGGTGCGGGATGTCCGGCGACGAGTTGCGCCTCGCCGTCGAACGTCACGCTACATCGAAGCTCGACGAAGAGGATCTGCTGCAAATCTCCACGCTGGGTTTCCGCGGCGAAGCGCTGCCGTCGATCGGCGCCGTCGCGCGGCTGACCATCCGTAGTGCTGCGGCCGACCTGGCAGCTGGGTCGGTGCGCGGTGCGGAACTGGTCGTCGATGGGGGGCACAAGGGCGAGGTGCGACCGGCGCCACCCGTCCGCGGCACGCAGATCGACGTGGAAGATCTCTTTTCGGCAACGCCGGCCCGGCTCAAGTTCATGAAGTCGCCGCGGGCGGAAAATGGTGCGATCTCCGACTGGCTCCGTCGGATTGCGATGGCGCGGCCAGAAATTTCCTTTTCTCTCCACACTGACGGGCGACGGGTGTTCCGTTTTCCTCCATCTCGTGTGGAGGAGGAGGATCGACAAGCCGGATCTGCGGACCGGCTCGGGCGGATCATGGGAGAGGAATTCATCGAGAATGCCTTGGCCATCGATGCGCGGCGGGATCAGGCGCATCTGACCGGCCATATCGCGTTACCCACGCTGCACCGCGCGACAGCTGCGCACCAGTATCTCTTCGTCAACGGTCGGCCGGTGCGGGATAAGGTTCTGCTCGGCGCGATCCGTGGCGCGTTCGGGGATCTCATTCCGCGCGGGCGGCATGGGCAACTCGCGCTGTTTCTCACGCTTGCGAATGCGGACGTCGACGTGAACGTGCACCCGGCAAAAACCGAGGTTCGGTTCCGCGATGCCGGGCATATTCATGGACTGTTCGTCGGCGCAATCCGTGACGCGCTTGCGGCAGCAGGGCATCGTGCGTCGAGCCATCTCGGCAACCGGGTCTTCGCGGAGGATCTCGCGCGCACGGGCGAACCGGCGGACCCGGTGCAGGCGGGACGTGCCGACGGCGGCGTGTCAGCGGAAACGCATTATCCGGCGGCGTTTCATGATCGCAGTCAGACCCTGCTCAGTGAAATTGCGTCCATGCCGAGTGGACGGGTGGACGAGCTGGACGAGATGGTCGGCGCGCCGCGTGCAGCATCGGGTCGTGCGGCAGACAATGCGATCAACCAACCCGCCGCCAATAATCTCCCCGACGATGCCGCCCACCCGCTCGGGGCCGTGCGTGCGCAAGTCCACGAAAACTACATCATCGCGCAGACAGAGACCGCAATCGTCATCGTCGATCAGCATGCCGCCCATGAGCGGCTGGTCTACGAGCAGATGAAAAAGGCGCTCGCGAACGGCGGGGTTGCCCGACAGGGGCTGCTGATCCCGGCCATTGTCACGCTCGATGATGCCGCAGTCGCGCGCTTGATCGATGCCGCTGATGAGCTCGCGGAGCTGGGCCTTGTGCTCGAGGCGTTCGGCGTCGGATGTGTCGCGGTGCGCGAGGTGCCAGCGATGCTCGGTGATGTCGATACCGAAGGCCTGGTCCGCGACCTTGCCGACGAACTGGCCGCACATGGCGGTGTGAAAAGCCTGCGGGACCGTCTGGAATACGTTTGCGCGACGATGGCTTGCCACGGGTCGGTCCGCTCTGGACGGCGGCTGACGGCGCTCGAAATGGATGCGTTGCTCCGCGAGATGGAGGCAACGCCGCACTCCGGGCAGTGCAACCACGGGCGGCCGACCTACGTCGAGCTCGGTCTCGCGGACATCGAGCGGCTGTTCTCACGCAGGTAGGCGGCGCTCCTAACCGCCGAAACTTCTGACGGCTTGGCGGCGTTTTTTCCTCGTCCGCTATGCCCCGCGCGATGGTTGCCAACGCCAGAAGTAAACTTCGGTATCGCCGTACGCTGCGCGATCGAGTTCGGCGAATCTATCGGGTGGCGCGATCTTGAGGCCGCGTTTTTCCTCCAGTACACAGATGGCCTGCGGTGCCAGCCATCCGCCAGCCGCGAGTGCCGCAAGGGCCGCCTCGCCAAGGCTCTGCGCATAGGGTGGATCGCAGAATACGAGATCGAACGGGTCGAGCGTACCGGCTGCCCCGGGCCGTGTCGCATCCCGACGAAAAATCCGTGCGACGCCGGTCAGACCGCAGCGCTCGACGTTTTCGCGGATGACACCCCGCGCTGCCGGCGCCGTCTCGAGGAAGACGGCATAGGCTGCGCCGCGGGACAGCGCCTCGATACCGAGCGCGCCGCTCCCAGCGAAAAGGTCGAGAACCCGTGCGCCATCGAGGCCGTCACTGAGCAGTCCGTGCTGGAGCTTGTTGAAGATCGCCCCACGCACCCGGTCGGAGGTCGGCCGCGTATCACTGCCTTGCGGTGTCGCTAATTTTCGTCCCCTTAGCTCGCCGCCGATCACCCGGATCATTTTTTGCGTCTCGGCCTTCGGGTTGCGGCCTTTTGGGTTGCGGGCGGCGCAGTCCCCGGTCGGGCGGAGCCCTTCGGTTGTCCGGTTTTGCGTGGCTTAGCAGGGCGGTTGGGTTTGGCGTCGCTCGCGGTTTTCTGTGGCTTGCCCCCTCGGCGCGGCTGCTTGGGCGCATCAGGCGCTTCTACTGTTTCAGATCTTTCAGGTCGCGCGTGCGTGCGCCCGCGGGTGGGTTTTCGAGATGGCTTTTTCCGGGGTTTCGCGGCGTCGCCGGTGTTTGTCTTCGCCGGCTGCGGGAGTCTCGGTTTGCCGCGTGCCGGTCGGGTCGGCTCTTGCACGCCAGCGCGCTGCTCGGTGTTGCCGCGGCGACTGGCGCTTGCCTCGACGCCGAAGGTTTGTGCCGTCTCCCGGCCAAGCTGCTCGGCGAGTACACGCGGTTTGATCTCCTCCACCTTGCCGCTCGCGAGGTCACCGAGCTGAAACGGGCCGTAGGAGATGCGGATCAGCCGCGAGACGTCGTAGCCGAGCGCGCCAAGAACCCGGCGGATTTCGCGGTTCTTGCCCTCGCGCAACGTCATGGCGATCCAGGAATTTGCACCCTGACGACGCTCGAGGGCGGCGTCGATCGGGCCGTAGTGGATGCCATCGACAGTCATTCCGTCGGCGAGGCGAGCGAAGTCGTCGTCGCTCGGGTGGCCGTACAGGCGAACGCGATATCGCCGCCGCCATCCCGTCGCCGGAAGCTCGAGATGGCGTGCAAGATCGCCGCGGGTTGTCAGGAGCAGCAGGCCTTCGGTCGTGAAGTCGAGCCGACCAACGGAGACAATGCGCGGCATGTCGTCGGGCAGCGCTTCGAAGACCGTCGGGCGACCTTCGGGATCCCGATGCGTCGTGAGGCGACCGGCGGGTTTGTGGTATCGCCACAACCTGGCAGGAGGCGCGGCCGCAACCCGCTGGCCGTCGACGCGGAGGTCGTCTTTTTCCGTGATGGTCTGTGCGGGGGTGGTCAGGCGTACCCCATTGAGGAGCACACGCCCCTCCTCGATCCAGCGCTCCGCGTCGCGGCGCGAGCAGAGCCCGGCGCGCGCCATCACTTTGGCAACGCGATCACCTGCGGGTGAAGTCTGCGCCGTATTGGGGAGCTCTGGTTTCGCCGGCCGCTTGGGGTGTGGCCCGCTTCGCTTTGCTTTCGACGTGGCGGCCGGGGCGGCTGGGGCGGCTGTGGCGGCCGGGGCGGATCTGCGGCGTGGGGTCGACGGGCGCGAGGGAGGCGGCATGACAAGGGCCCGGCATGGGAAGATGGGAGCGGATGTTATGGCAGAGCGTAGATCAGTCGGCCACATGGCGCAGGCGATTGCGGCTGCCGAGCGGGCAGGTCTCGTCGGAGAGGTGCCGGTCGGCGCCGTCATCGTCGATCGCTCTGGCGCCGTCCTCGCGGTCGCTGAAAACCGCATGCGCCGCGATTGCGATCCGACAGCCCATGCCGAGGTTGTTGCGATCCGCGCGGCGTGCCGGCTCAGAGGCAGCGAACGGATTCCGGACTGCGATCTGTATGTGACGCTGGAGCCCTGTGCGTTGTGCGCGGCGGCCATCTCGTTTGCGCGGATCAGGCGACTTTATTTCGGCGCAGCGGATGAAAAAGGCGGCGCAGTGGAAAACGGGTCGCGGTTCTTTTCCTCCGCATCCTGCCACCACAGGCCGGATGTCTATTCCGGGATCGACGAAGCGCGCTCGGCGGCTCTGCTGACGGCATTCTTCGCTGCGCGCCGGTAAGCGGGTGGTCCACGACCGTGCGCGTGGACGCTGTGTACCTGCGCTAGTCGGTGGGTGGGGCGCGCTCCGGGGCTAATGCGCCGTGGTCGGTGTGCCCGTGGCCTCCATCCGCGCTTCAAGTGCCCGCTTGAGCTCGTCTTTCGCCGCGTCGGCAGCTTTGAGAATTTCGGCGCAGCGGAAAAACTGGGTGGCGCGGAACTGCCCGACCTCCGGCAGGATCAGCACATCAGGCCGCCGGTTCTGCAGTTTTTCTCGCATCACCGTGTTCAGCATGATCATCGTGGACCCGACCACGGTCTCGACGGAGCTGGGGATCGTCTTTTCGCTCCGGCTCGGCACGCCGGTGACATCGACGGCCACGGAAAAGGGGGCTCGATCCATCGCGATCTCGAAGGGTGTCGGGTCGACAATTCCGCCGTCGATCAGGATGCGATCATCGCGCTCGACCGGCTTTAACAGCGCGGGGATCGCAGAGCTTCCAGCGATTGCCGAGACGAGCGGCCCGGTCTCCATGATGAACCGCTCTCCGTTCGAGAAGTCTGTCGCGACGGCAGCAAACGGGATCGCGAGGGCTTCGAACTGCTTCGGTACATCCGGTGGGAGCAGCACCTCGATCAACGATTCCGCGTTCACGAGCGCCGGAGTCATCGGGTTCATCAGGTCGCTGAAGCGGCCCGGCCAATTGCCGACAATGCGCTTGAGTACCTGTGTGCGTCCTTCGAACAGCTCGAGCGCAAAGGCACGCAAATCAACACCGCGCATGCCGGATGCCCAGCAGGCCCCGACGATCGCGCCCATCGAGGTGCCGGCGATGAACGACGGGCGGATGCCGAGTTCGTCGAACGCTTCGATCATCGGGACATGCGCAAGGCCGCGCGCGGCGCCGCCGCCTAAAGCGACGGCGATCGGTGCTTCGGTGGTCGATGTCGGCTGCACGTCGATCACGGTCGGTTCAGACATGTTCTGCGATGCTCCCCTTGCGCCTGTCGTGTCGGTCACGCCGGCGACCAGGTCGGTGAGGTGGGGTGGGGCTAGGCGTTCTTGAAGAAGGCTGCCACGGCGTCGAGACATGCCCCTGGATTTTCCTCGGCGAGGAAATGTCCGCTGTCGACATCGACGCCGGTAACGCGCTCTGCCCAGCCTGACCAGATCTCCGGCGGGGTCTTGATCGCGCGCGCGACTAGGTAGGTGGCGCTGTAGAGCGCGAGCGTTGGCACGGTGATCCGACGCCCGGCGTCTCGGTCCGCTTGATCGAAGAGGCGGTCAGACGTGGCACCTGCGCGATAGTCTTCGCACATGGCATGGACGCGCGCCGAGTCAGCCATCTGCGCCCGGTAGACGGAGAGCGCTGCGGGATCAAACGCGTCGATCGAGCCCTGCGCCGTCCAGCTCGCGAGGGTCCAGTCGCAATAAAACTCCGGGTTTGACAAAATCAGCGTCTCGGGCATCGGCGCCGGCTGCGCGAGGAACGGCCAGTGATAGGCAGAAATCGACGTGGCCCACCGCATATCCTCCCAGACATCGATGGTCGGGATGATATCGAAGGCGAGCAGGCGGTCGACGTGTTCCGGATAATCGAGCGCCAGTCGGTAGGCGACCCGTCCGCCACGATCATGCCCCGCGACGCTGAAGGTTTCATGGCCGAAGTGGCGCATCACAGCGATCACGTCGGCGGCCATGCTGCGCTTCGCAAATGCGATGTGCGGGTGTGCCGGATCGCCCGCATCGTCGGACGGGATGCTGCTCGCGCCATAGCCGCGGAGATCGAGACAGAAGACGCTGTAGGTTTCTGCGAGGCGCGGGGCAAGGCAGTGCCAGTGCACATGTGTCTGGGGATAGCCGTGGAGGAGGACGAGCGGCGGACCGTTCCCGGCATAGCGGAGGAAAATGTCGGCGCCGGCGCCTGCCACGGTCACGGTCTCGAAGCCGCGAAACAGATCTTCGGTCATGTCAGCCGGTCCCGTCATGAGGATTGGTCCGCGGGTGTCTTGGCAATCGTCGCCAACGCCTTTGCCGCGATGTCCCGGCGGCAGAACCCGTCCGGCCAGTCGATCTGATCGACCGCGCGGTAGGCGGCGTTGCGGGCGTCCCTGATCGATGCGGCACGGGCGCTGACGCACAGCACGCGGCCGCCGGTGGCAATCAGTCCGCCGGTCGGAGAATGGTCGGTCCCGGCGTGGAATATCGTAACCCCGGGCTCGTCTGCTGCAGCGCCCAGCCCATTGATTGCGCTGCCTTTTTCATAGCTACCAGGATACCCCTCGCTGGCGAGGACGACCGTCACTGCCGGGTCAGGGCTCCAGCGCAGAGCGATCTCGGCGAGACGGCCGGTCGCCGTTGCATGCAGGGCGTCCAGCAGGTCTGTCTCCAGCCGCAGCATGAGGACCTGGCATTCCGGATCACCGAAGCGAACGTTGTATTCGATGAGTTGCGGACCGTCGGCGGTCAGCATCAGCCCGGCATAAAGCACCCCGTTGAACGGTGTGCCGCGAGCCGCCATCGCCTCGACGGTCGGATGGATGATCTCACGCATGACGCGGTCGGCCATGGCGTCGTCGAGCGCGCGCGCCGGGGAGTATGCGCCCATCCCCCCGGTATTCGGTCCGGTATCGCCGTCGAAGGCGCGTTTGTGGTCCTGCGCGCTCGGCAGCGCACGAACGGTTTCACCGTCCACCAGTGCGAAGAAACTGGCTTCCTCGCCGACGAGCTTGTCTTCGATGATCACGGACGCGCCGGCATCGCCGAAATCGCCGTCGAAGCATCGCGCGACAGCAGCGTGCGCATCGCCCATCGTGTCGGCGACCACCACGCCTTTGCCAGCAGCGAGTCCGTCCGCCTTCACGACAAGCGGGGCGCCGCGGGCGCGGATGTAGTCGTCCGCGTCGGACGCGTTGTCGAAGCGGGCATACCCGGCCGTCGGGATGCCATGTTCTGCGCACAACGCTTTGGTGAAGCTTTTGGAGCCTTCCAGCTGGGCGGCGTCCTTGTTCGGCCCGAACGTAGCGATGCCAGCCTTGCGCAAGGTATCGGCCAGCCCGTCCACCAGCGGTTGTTCAGGGCCGATCACGACGAGGCCGATTTCATGCTCGCGGCAGAACGCGAGCGCGGCCTGCTGGTCAGCGGGATCAAGGGAGACACGCGTTGCGAGGCTCGCCATCCCGACGTTTCCCGGCGCGCAGTACAGGGTCCCGAGCTTCGGGCTTTCAGCTAGTCGCCAGGCCAGCGCGTGCTCCCGCCCGCCGCCTCCGATCAACAAGACATTCATGTGGGCGCGGCTCAGTGTTCTGCTGTCGGCGGAGCGCTCGTCTTGTATCATCGCAGATCAGGCGAGCAACCGGAGGGAACCCGTGAGCCCCGCATCGGCGCGCAGCATAGAGGTTGGCGGCAACACGCCCGAGTTTACGGTCTCGGAGCTGTCGCAAGGCCTGAAGAAGACGATCGAGACCGCCTATGACCATGTCCGTGTGCGCGGCGAGATCGGCCGCGTGTCGCGTCCGGCGTCGGGCCATGTGTATCTTGACCTGAAGGATGATCGCTCGGTGCTGTCGGGCGTGTGCTGGAAGGGGGTTGCGGCGCGTCTGCGGGTCCAGCCGGAACAAGGCCTCGAGGTCGTCGCGACAGGCCGGCTGACCACGTTCCCGGGGCAGAGCAAATATCAGATCATCGTCGAAGCGCTTGAGCCGGCGGGCGTCGGCGCGTTGATGGCGCTGCTCGAGGAGCGGAAGAAAAAACTCGAAGCCGAAGGGCTGTTCGATACTGCGCGCAAGCGGGCACTGCCCTATGCGCCGAAGGTCGTCGGCATCGTCACGTCGCCAAGCGGCGCGGTGATCCGCGACATGATGCATGGCTTCAACGAGCGCTTCCCGACGCAGGTACTCGTGTGGCCGGTGCGGGTGCAAGGCGAGGCGTCTGCCGGTGAGGTTGCGGCGGCAGTGCGCGGGTTCAACACGTTCGGTGCGGGGCTGGTGCCAACTCCACCGCGGCCGGACGTGCTGATCGTCGCGCGTGGCGGCGGGAGCCTGGAGGATCTCTGGAGCTTCAACGAGGAGATCGTTGCGCGCGCCGTGGCGGAAAGTGAGATCCCTGTTATCTCGGCGGTCGGGCACGAGACGGACTGGACGCTGATCGATTTCGTCGCCGACGCGCGGGCACCGACCCCGACGAAAGCTGCTGAGTGGGCGGTGCCTCGGCTTGCAGACCTGCTCGATCGGCTCGGCGAACTCGATCATCGGCTGCGGCTGGCGTTGCGACGGCAACTGGACGGAGAGCGCACCCGCCTCACGGCCGCTACCCGCGGGTTGCCGCGGTTGACCGATCTGCTTGCGCTCCCCCGGCAACGGCTCGACGGCGTCGCCGCGCGGCTCACCCAGGCGCATGCCGGTCTGATGCAGCAACATGCGCATCGCCTCGCCCGGCTCGATGGGCGACTGCATCCGGATGCGTTGCGGCGGAACCTGCAGCGGGGGAGAGAAATTACCGGGGCGCTCTCCGATCGCCAGGTGCGAGCCGCCGATGTGCTCTTCCGCCAGCGTCGTCAGCAGCTCGATGCCCGCGCCCGCGCGCTCGATCCTCGGTCGCTGCAGGCCCGCATCGCATCCGAGGGTGACCGCCTGCGGGTGGTGCGGGGGCGGGTCGGCCGGGCACTGGGCCACCGGCTGTCGACGACGCGCGGCAGGGTTGATGCGCTCGGCAAACTGTTGGACAGCCTGAGCTACCACGGGGTGTTGGCGCGGGGGTTCGCGCTCGTGCGATCCGGTGACGGCACGCCGATCCGCAGTGCCAAAGATGCGTCGGCCGGATTGCCCGTACGCCTTGAGTGGTCCGACGGCTTGGTTGTCGCGACGGTCGAGGGCGATGGGGCCGGTTGGCCGCGACGCAAGCGAAGCACGACGGGCGCCGAAGATAAGGAAAACCAGGGCGATCTGTTTTAATGCACCCACCGTCACGGAGCCGAGCGCGGCTCGGGTGGGTCATACCGATCGGTGACTGGTCTCTATGCGACTGTCGGCTTATATGCGGGTGCTGAGGTGATGCAGATCGCTGCCCGCGATCGCCCGCTCAGGTGGAATAAACGCCCATGAACCGCTTCGAACGCTTCGACAACCTGCGCACCGAGGCTGTGGTCAGATATCTCGATGCTGACTTCCAGATCGTCTCGCCGGGCGACTATGTCGTGTGCGCGGTGACGGGAGAAAAAATTCCGCTGGATGTGTTGAGCTACTGGAGTGTCGAGCTGCAGGAGCCGTACGCGAGCGCGGCAGCGGGCCTTGAGCGGTATTTGGCACAGCGTGCATCGAGCAAAGCGGCCGGCGAGGGCTAGTCGTCGGCACGTCTGGTCGCGAATGCGTCGATCGCGCGTTGCAGGTGGTGATCGAGCTGATCGCCATCGCGCGCATCGCGAAACACCGACGTGACGGGCACACAATGGAGCCTCACCTTGCCACGGTGCGGGTCGTCGGCTCGATCATCCGCGATCGCGATCCGGGCCATATCTTTCTCGGTTGTGACGAGGTCGGCGTCGTGCCGGGTCGCTAACGCGCTGAGCCGCGCAAGATCAGTGGCGGTGTAGGGGTGGTGATCCGCAAACGGTTCGAACCTGGCGACCGTACAGCCGAGGTCATCGAGCGTCCGCTCAAAGCGGCGGGGGTCGCCGATCCCGGCAAATCCCACAACCCGCTGCCCTGCCAACGCGAGGGCCGTGTCGTCCGGTTTCAGCGTTGTAACGAGGGACGGTAGATCGGCAATTTCCCCCGGAAGTCTTTGGCCATCGGGCGTCCCGTTCCAGATGACCAGGCCGACGTGGTCGCGCTGCGCAACGAGTGGCGCGCGGAGCGGTCCGGCCGGGATGACCGCGCCGTTCCCGAGCCCACGGGTGCCGTCGATGACGGCGATGCCGAGATCTTTGGCAAGCGTTGGGTTCTGCAGCCCGTCATCCATCACGATCACGTCGACCGGCTGCTTCGCCAGAAGACGTGCACCAGCCGAGCGGTCGCGGGAGATCACCGTTGGCGCGTCGCGCGCGAGCAAGAGCGGTTCATCGCCGACGTCGTGGGCGGTATCTTTACGCGGGTCGACGAGGTGCGGGCCTCGCCTTTGTCCTCCGTACCCTCGGGAGAGAAAACCGGGTCGCTTGCCGAGTGCTGCCAGGCGGCTCGCGATCAGGCGGGCCACCGGCGTTTTGCCTGCGCCTCCGGCGGTGAAGTTGCCGACGCAGATCACCGGGAGTGGCGCAACCGAAGATGGACGGCGATGCATGCGTTGCGCCGCGATCTGCCCGTATACCCATGCCGGGGGACGGAGAAGAATTTTGGGCAGACGGTCGCGAGCGGGTTCAGCGTCGCCCGGTGATGCGTACCACCAGCGCGGAGCTTTATGTGCCATCGCGGTCGCCAGCTTTGCGAGGGGCGCTGCTCGGGGCTCCGGTAAGAAACCGATCGATGAGCGCCAGCGTCCGCTCGGTCGCGCCCTCGAGGTGGCGCAGCGCGTCTGCGCTCGCCGCTATCATCGTGTCACGCGTTGCGTCGTCGCCAAGCAGGTCGGCGATCGCTTCGCTGAGTGCCCCTTCATCGGAGACGATGCGGGTCGCCTCGGCCTCTACAAGCGCTGAATAAATCTCCGCGAAGTTGAAGACGTGTGGGCCGCTGAGGACGGCAACGCCCTGGCGGATCGCCTCAAGCGGGTTTTGCCCGCCGTGCTCGATGAACGAACCACCCATGATGGCGAGGGTTGCGCTGTCGAAGAACAGCGGTAGTTCGCCGAGCGTATCGGCAACATATACGTCCGTTTTCGCGGTCACGGGTTGCTGTGCGCTGCGCAGCGCAACCTCGATGTTATCCTCGCGAAGAAGCTCGGTGATTTGCGGGCCGCGCTCGGGATGACGGGGCGCGATGACGAGGAGCGGTTTTTCGCTCGCTCGGATCGTTGCAACGGCTGCCTGGAACGCCCGCGCGATCAGTGCGTCCTCGCCGGGATGGGTGCTGGCGGCGACGATGATCTGACGCCCGCCCAGGGTCTCTTCCAGTGCGGAACGCGCTGCCGGACCAATCGTCGCCGGGGCTGCATCGCTCTTCAGGTTGCCGACCTCCTCGATGCGATGGGCGCCGAGACGCATCAGACGCTGCATGTCGCGCGGTGACTGCGCGAGGATCAGATCGAAGGCGGTGACCAGCGCTGCGCCGAGCCGTCGGCGAAACGGTTTGCGCCACGCTTTGGCCGAGCGCTCCGACATCCGCGCGTTCAACAGGATGAGCGGGACGCCGGCACGGCGCGTTTCAAAAACGAGATTTGGCCAGAGTTCACTTTCGACCAGGAAGGCTGCCGCAGGACGCCAGTGCGCGAGGAAGCGCCGCATCATCCGCGGCCCATCGAGGGGGATGAATTGATGGATCGCGCTGGAGGGGAGAATTTTCTTCGCCCGCTCGGCAGAGGTGACAGTCCCGGTCGTGACAAGCAGGTGCGGGGCGTTGGGGCGTTCGCTGATATGGGCGAGAAGGGTGGCAATCGCATTCAGTTCGCCGACGCTCGCGGCATGGAACCAGACAAGACGCCCTTCCGGTCGGGCGGCGCCTGGATGCCCGAGCCGCTCATTGCGTCGGGTGGGGTCTTCCTTGCCGCGACGGGCGCGCTTGTCGAGAATGCGCGGGGCCACCGGCTCCAACATACGCGTGGCCAGGCGATAGGCCTTGCCGGCGAGCCCGGGCGGTGTCGCAACGCCGGAAATAGGCGCGCGCGATGTATTTTTCTCCGTTTCGACACCAGCTAGTTCGTAGGCCCGCACGGTTGCCGCATCCAGTTGGCGACCGAGCTGCGCGCGTACGCCCGCCGCGGTCGTCGCATCGGCGTCGCGGGCGAT
>JBCBJG010000027.1:0-20427 GCA_038523655.1 Pseudomonadota bacterium
GCTGACTAATCTCATGCTCGGCCACCACGAGATATACCTCGTCCGCGACAGCGGCTACCTGCTGATTGAGACGCCCCTGCGCATCCCTGAACCGACGCCCCAACCGGTTGTCCGGCACGATCCCCTGCCCGACCTCGTTCGTTACGAGCGTGATCGGCCCCTGACGCGCCGCGAGCCGATCAAGCAGCTCGCCCGTCTTCGCGTCGAGATCGTGGTCGCCGAGCATGAGATTAGTCAGCCACAGCGTTAGGCAATCGACGAGAACACTGGCATCCCGCGCGTTGTGGGTGTGGATCGCATCGGCAAGGTCAAGCGGCGCGTCGACAGTTTTCCACTCAGCCGAACGGCGTGCCCGATGCTCCGCAATTCGTGTGCGCATCTCGTCGTCAAAAGCTTCCGCCGTTGCGATGTAAACCCGCGTACCAGGCTGCGCCGAGACGATCCCTTCAGCGAACGACGACTTCCCCGAACGCGCGCCGCCGAGCACGACCGTCAAGGTCCGCTCTTTGTTCGTGCGCGTGCCTTCCGACATAGCATCATCCCTTCCGCACGATCATCGATCGCAACGCGATCACGCAAGCCGACCCGCGTCGCCAAGCACGCCCAACTCCGGCAGAGGTCGTTAAATACGACAGCGCCAGAACGAAAAGTGCCCTCGGAGCAAGGCTCCGAGGGCACAACACCCGAGAGTGACTGACCCGAGGCGGTGCGGACCACCTCGGCCTCCCGTCAGTCAAGCGGACCCGGGAAGTCCTGCGGTTCTGGGGCGAAGTTGTGCTTGATCGCCCAGTCGTACCAGTTGTCGACGACAGTCCCGGTCAGCAGAATGCCGATGCCGCCGGTCAACGTCGTTAGCACTGCGAACCACCACGCCCAGCGATGGATCGACTCCATCGTGGCGTTGAAGCCCATCGTCCAGCGCCAGAACAGTGCCGCGCGTTCAGATGCGGTACCGCGGTCCGCAATCTGTTCGATCTCACGGTCACCCCCATACCGGCTGACCGCCAGGATGGTCGCGCCGTGCATGGCAAACAGCAGCGCTGAGCCGTAGAGAAATACGATCGAGAGCGCGTGGAACGGATTGTAGAACAGGTTCCCGTACGTGAGGGAGAAGTTGTTCGTCCAATCGAGGTGCGTGAAGATGCCGAACGGCACCGCCTCGGACCAAGACCCCATCAGGATCGGCCGAATGAAGCCGAGCACCAGATAGAGGAAGATCGCCGACGCGAACGCCCAGGCCACATGCGTGCCCATCCCGAGCGCGATCGCCCGGCGGTATGTCCGCGCCCACCAGAGCAGGATCGACAGGGTCAGGAAGCCACCTGCCATCAGCCACCATCCGCCCTTCTCCAGCGGTGGGAAGCCAAGACCGTATTCCTCCCCTGGCGGATCGAGCGACAGCCAGGGCAGCAGCCCGACGAACTTGCGAATGTCCCATCCGACGGACGCCCACATGTTCAGCCCGATGATCTCGATCGCTACGACACCGAAGCCGATCGAGAACAACCCCAGCCAGCCGAGATAGAGCGGGCCGATCTGCGCATTGCCGAGCTTGCCCATCCAGTAGGAGAAGGAACCGTCACCAACCCGCGGCGAGTCGCCGTGGGGCAGGTCAATCCCGCGTTCAATCGGACCGCGGACCTGGACCTGCGTGACGAGGTTTTGATACGTCGCCATTATACTCTCCTCAGTTCCAGATCGGGATGTTGCGCCAGCCATCCCACCAGCTGATCCAGCTCTCGGTCCACAACGGCCCGGAAATGATGATGCAGACGGCGCTCCAGAACCCGGCGTTCAGCGCGAGATAGAGGCCGACCCGGTGGATGCCGAGCGTGCCGATCGAGTAACCGATGTTGTCGCGGAAATAGGTGTCTTCGTGTTCCGGAGACTTGATCACCGCATTTTTGCCGGGGTTGGTCGCCGACAGGATCAGCGAGCCATGAAGTGCGAGCGCGAGCGTCGTCGTGAAGAAGAACGTGATCGCGATCATATGCGCCGGATTGTAATGGAAGTTCCCGTACTGGTAGCCGATGGTCGACACCCAATCGAGGTGGGAGAAAATTCCATACGGAAACGCATGCGCCCAGGCGCCGAGCAGGATCGGCCGGAAGATATTAAGCGTGACGAACGCGAGGATCGCGAACGAAAACGCGACCGGCACATGGTATCCCATGCCGAGCTTGCGTGAGATTTCCGCCTGCCGGAGCGCCCACGAGACGAACGCGCCAGTGCCGCAGATCGTGATGATCTGCCAAAGCCCACCTTCCCTGAGCGGCGCGAACGACAGGCCGTACTCGAGTGGTGGCGGAGAAATATTGATCGTCCACGGGTTCCACGTGTTGCCGAGCGAGGCGGCATACATGATCAGCGCGGTTCCGAGAGCGAAAAAGAAGATGGTCGTGACGCCGAAAAAGCCCACGTAAAACGGCCCGACCCAGAAATCGAAGAGATCCCCTCCGAGCAGGGTGCCGCCGCGCACGCGGTACTTCCGTTCAAAACTCAACATGGCCATGGAAGGCTCCTCCGATCGGCCGAGAGGTCAGGTGAAGTGGGTGCGGCAGCCCCCGCTTGTTGGGGGCCGCCGCATCCTGAGATCATCCGATCCTGCGCGTTGGATCGTCGAGACCGGGGGCAAGCTGCGACGACTCGCTTGAGGCGCCGCTCGTGCCCAACCAGTTGTACCGATCGGTGCTGAGCAGGATGAAGTGGATCGTAAAGGCTAGAACAGCCAGGAAGACATGGAGCGCCACTATCGAACGAAGTGGATCAACCATGAGCCAAACTCGCCACATGGGTCTCTCCTATGTCAGAGCCGTGAGGACCGTCTGGACGGCAGGGAGCACATCGGTCGCGACCGACGACTCTTCCCATCCAACGAACCAGGGCTTTTGCGTCCACACCAGGAAGTGCGCGATGAGCGCAATCCCGACGTAGATGAAGGCCGTCTGCATAACGAGGCCATGAACTTCCTTGGCTTCGTTTTCAGACAACCCGGATTTGTACAGACGTACGTCGCCGTCAGGCATGTCTATACCTCCTCCAATTGACCTTGCGGTCGCACCGCGCACCCCGCGGCCGGGCTGATAAACCCCGAAGCAAGGAGGAAAAATTCCCCGCCCCCCGGTCGACCAGACTTCATCTCACGAACACGTACGGCGCGATTTCATGCACCCGGGCCCGCGCATCCTCGAAGACGGACCGGGCAGGCGTACGCCTGAGGGCAGTCAAATGAGCATGAGCCTGTCCGGATGGCAGAAGACGTCGAACCACGGCCTCCGCGAGACAGAAGGGATAGAGCAGCGAAACATAGACCCGGTAGGCGCGGGCTTCCCGCTCCCTCGTTGCCGTTTGCTCACTGCGAATGGCGTCAATCGTCATGCTCCCGCACCCTCCCTGGACGGTTTCTTGACAAGTTTTTCTCCGCCGACATGGCGGGACACCCGCTCAGCCGTGACCTCATGGTCTCCGGCAGCGCGTGCGCCGCTTTCAACGCTGTCACGCAGCGTCTTGGCGGCAGAAATTCGGGTAAGGATCGGCGTGCGCGCGACCACCGCATCGAGCAGTTCGCGCGCCTCTTCGCTCCACGGCAGATCGGCTGAAGCGCGCACGGGCGTGGCCGGCGCAGCATCGAGCGTGGTCGAGAGCGGTAGGATATTAAACAGCGCGTCGAACAGGCCGTTGCAGAGCTCCTGCAGCAGCCAGGTCGCGCCCGCATAGCCCATGTAGGGCGTGCCGGTATGGCGTCGGATCGCCGTCCCCGGAAACGAGACCGGCACATAGATCGACCGCGCATCCGTCTCCGCGATGTACATCCGCTCGTTGTAGCTGCCGTAGACAATCAGCGGCGGGTTCGTGCGGATCGCCTCACGCACGGCCTCATTGTCCGGCTTCACGCCGCGCGAGCGATGGAAGGAAAAGTGGCAGGGCAGCCCGAGGTCTTCCTCGAGATAGTTTCGCAGACCGCGCGCGTACGTCTCCGTCGCCACGATCCCGAAGCTCGCCGTCCCGAAAAAGTCCTGCGTCACCGAGCGCCAAAGATCCCATACGGGCTTCAGCGTGGTGTGCTTTTCCTGCTCGATGAACGGCTCCGGATCGAGGCCGGTGAGCTCGCCGAGCGCGCGGAGGAAGAGGGTTGTCGATTCAAGCCCGATCGGCGCCTGCAGGTAGGGCCGCTCCAGCGCCTCGCAAAGCGCCCGGCCAAACTCGCGGTACATACAGATGTTGACGTCTGCTTGCGCGAGCTGAGCGACGTCTGCGAGATGGCTGCCGAGCGGGAACGCCATGTTCACCTCGCACCCGATCCCCTCGACCAATCGGCGGATCTCCGCAAGGTCCGACGGCATGTTGAAGGTGCCGTACATCGGCCCGATCAGGTTAACGCGTGGCTTCGCGCCTTCGCGTTTTTTGACCGGCGGCACGCGCTTCGGCCCGAACTCGGTCCAGAGCCACTTGAGTGCCCGGTCAGCGCTTTCCCACTGATCTTCGTCGATCGTGCGGGGAAGAAAACGTTTGATGTTCGTGCCTTCGGGCGTCACCCCGCCGCCGATCATCTCCGCTATCGATCCGGTGACGACGACGGCCGGAAGATCCCGATCCAGCGTTTCCCACGCGCGCTTCATCGCGCCCTCGGTGCCGTCGCGGCCGAGCTCTTCTTCGGCAAGCCCCGTCACGACGATCGGCAGCTCGTGCGGCGGCAGGCCATCGGTGTAATGCAGCACCGACGTCACCGGCAGATTCTCGCATCCGACCGGCCCATCGATGATGACCTGCAGGCCCTTGATGGCGGTGAAGGCATAAACCGAGCCCCAGTAGCCACCGGCGCGGTCGTGATCGATGACCATCATGATCCGACAGCCTCCCGGTCACGCTGCTCGCGGGCGTTCTTGCGGGCGTACTTGAGTTTAAAATTCGGTCGGTCGACCGGCTTTTCTTCCCAGATGCCGGTCGCGTGCTCGGTCCCGACGCCGGAGAAAAATGCCTTCATCCGATCGAACCGCGGCTGCGAGGCGAGCGCGGCGTTGATGACCTGCGCCAGCGATCCAGCGCCCGCCGGGCCCATCAGCGGACGAGCGGAAATCAGGTTGGTAAAGTAGAGCGACGGCGTCGCCTGCTCCTTTGCCTTCTGCACGACGGGCGTCGTTCCAATGGCGAGATCGGGTGCGAACTCCGCCATGGCGGCGAGATCGTCCTCGAGCGAGGCGCGGAACCGCACAAGCACACCGCGCGCTTCGAGCCAGTCTCGATCCACATCGCTGAATCGCGTGCGCGGACACGCCGTGCCGACATACCGGACATCCGCACCGCTCTCGATCAGCAACCGGGCGACGAGCAGCTCCGAGCCCTCGTATCCGGAAAGCGTGATCCGCGCGTCGATCGGCGCGCCGGCGAGTGCCCCGCGGATGGCGCCGACCTGGGCATTCTGGGCCGCAACGATTTTCTCGACCGGCACATTGCAGGCTTCCCCGATCGCGCGCAGCCAGTCGTGCGTGCCTTCCGCACCGACCGGGGCCGAACCGACTACCGCGCGACCGGCCGCCTCGAACTCCCGCACGCTTGCAGTATAAAACGGGTGGATCGCCGCCACGACCGCGCCGTCGAGAGCTGCATAAAGCTCCCGCCATTCGCGCGTCGGAACAACCGGCCCGGCCGCCAACCCGAGCGGCGCGAGCATCGCACCGATCCCGATCGGATCAGCCGGAAACATTTCGCCGAGCAGCGTGACCGTCGGCCGCCCATCACGCGGCGCAGCCGGTGCTGCCACCGGCCCGGCTTCGACTTCCCCACGCGCATACTTGAGCATGGCACCCGCGAGCACGTCCTTCGCCTCGGCATGCGTCGGCACCCCGAAACCAGGCACGTCGATCCCGACGATCCGCACCCCGTTGATCTCATCTGGCAACAACTGCAGCGGCACACCCGAGGCCGTGGGCACGCACAGGTTCGTCACGACAATGGCGTCATATTTCTCCGGATCGGCCAGCCCGTAGACCGCATCACGGATATCCTCGAACAGCTTGCCCGTGACCAGCGTCTCAGAGTTGAAAGGCACATAACCGACGCTGCGGCGCGCCCCGTAGAAATGCGATGTGAACGTGAGCCCGTAAACACAGCAGGCCGAACCTGAGAGCACCGTAGCGGTGCGCTTCATCCGAAGCCCGACCCGCAGCGAACCGAACGCCGGGCACATACTCTGCGGCTTGTCGTGCGGACCCTGCGGATAATCCTCCGCCAACCGCGCCATCAAATCAGCATTACCGGCCGCCGCACTTGCCGCCCGCATAGCCTCGGCGCCCGCATGGCACCCGATACCGTCTCCGCCGCCCGCTGCGCTGTCCGATGCCCTCGAAACTTCTGCGTCGTCACCTGCCTGCGCGCGACCGGTCGGCTGCGCAGACGGCGCAGTGCCGACCGCAGCAGACTGGGCACTCTGAGCACCCTGAGCAGGCTGCCCGGCCGATTCGCCCTCGGCAGTCATGTCGCCCCCGGCAACCATGCCACCCTCGGCGGTCATGCCAGCCTCGGTATCACCCGCAGGCTCGATCGGGTCAGACGGCGTCATAGACCACCTCGAGCGATGTCTTGTCCAAGCTGGTCGCCGCGCACATTTCTTCGATCGTCGCGGGCTGGAGCACGAAATCCGCCCCCGTCTCTTCGGCGGAGAATAGTCCGAGCAGCTGGTCCTGGCTGAGCGGTGTCGGCTGCTGCGGCGGCGCTTCGGCAACGTTCTGAGCAAGATCCTCGAACAGCGGCGCCCATGGCGATCCGGGCTTGCCGATGATCTGGTAATTCGCGGACTTGCGGCGGATATCTTCGTCGGCAGGGATCGAGGAGAGGACCGGAATACCGGCAGCCGAAGCGAAGGCATTCGCTTCGCCCGTTCCGTCGTCCTTGTTGATCACCATACCGGCGACGCCGACGTTGCCGCCGAGCTTGCGGAAATACTCCACCGCGGAGCAGACGTTGTTGGCAACGTAGAGCGACTGGAGGTCGTTTGAGCCGACGACGATCACCTTCTGACACATGTCGCGCGCAATCGGCAGGCCGAACCCGCCGCACACCACATCGCCGAGGAAGTCCAAAAGAACGTAGTCGAAATCCCACTCGTGAAAGCCGAGCTTTTCGAGCAGTTCGAAGCCGTGAATGATCCCGCGACCACCGCATCCGCGACCCACTTCCGGACCACCGAGCTCCATCGCGAAAACACCATCCCGCACGAAGCAGACATCGCCGATTTCGACATCTTCACCTGCGAGCTTCTTACGCGTCGACGTCTCGATAATCGTCGGACAGGATTTTCCTCCGAATAGCAGCGAGGTCGTGTCGGACTTCGGGTCACAGCCGATCAGCAGGGTTTTCTTTCCCTGTTGGGCCATCATGTAGCTGAGATTGGAGAGCGTAAAACTCTTGCCGATGCCACCTTTTCCGTAGATCGCGATGATCTGCGTTTCCTTGGTGGCGGCTTCCTCCGCCCCGGCATCGTCGGCCAGCGCGACCCCATCCGGTTCGATCGCGGCTTCGGCGCGCAATCGCGCATCCCGCTCGGCAAGCGTCACCTCGTCCCGCCCGTCGTCACTGCGCTTGTGCTCGAGATCGAGGATCATTGATCGTCCTTCCAGGCGAGAATCATTTTGAGACAATCCGGCTCGGTAAACGCCGTGCGGTAGGCATCCGCCGCGTTCGCCACCGGCGCGCGATGCGTGACCAGGCCGCCGAGCGAAAGAGCGCCGTCTTCGATGAGGCCGCGCACACCCGTCAGGTCATCCGGCTTCCATTCAGCCGAGATCCGCAGCCGGGCCTCCTTCATGAAGGCGGGAGGAAAAGCGAACCGGACATCGTCGGCGTAAAATCCAGCGAGCGTGATTTCACCGCCCGGGACGAGCTTGCCGATCAGCGTGTCGAGAATCGTCGCGTCGCCGCTGACGTCGCAGATGCTTGCGTAATTGCTGCGGGTGTCATTGTCGGGCGCGATCACCTCATACCCATCGGCGCCGTCGCGACGTGACCCGAGCTGCTCCCAGACGACCGGCGGCGGGTTACCGTAAAGCACCGTCAGGCGCGCGAGCAGACGCCCAAGCGTGCCATGGCCGATGATCAAGTCGGGGGCCGGCCCGGTTGCGAGGACGTGATATGCGGTTGCAGCGAGCGCGAGCAGTGCAGCGTCACCGCCGAGTGCGCGATCGATCCGGCAGAGCCGAGCCGCATTACTTACGAGCGTGGACGCTGCGCCGCCGAACAGGCCGCGCACATCCGTGAAGCGGTTGGAGCCGGGCGCAAAAACAAAATCGCCGGCTTTCAGTCCGCAAGCGGGAACAGCATCGACGACCTCGCCGACGGACTCGTATCCGGGCACTAATGGATAACCGAAGCCTGGAAAGACCGGCATGTCCCCGGACCAGATCAGCCGCTCCGTGCCCGAGCTGACGCCGCTGTAAGCCACATCGACCACCACATCGTCCGCACCGGGCACAGCCAGCGCGACGGAACGGACCGAGAGTTTCTTCGGCGCATCGATGACGACGGCGGGGGTCTGCACGCTGTCTTTGTCTCCTGGTGCATGGGCACCACGCCCACGCAGTCACACAGAAGACAACTAAACCCCACAATCTAACCTGTCAATTTTGCTTTACACTATTCCTCATGCGCAGATTCCTCTTCCTTGCGCCGGCCGAGCACGACCTGGGCAAATACCGGGCGCGCCGAACCGATCGTGCGCACTGCGGTAAATCCGGCGCGGTTGAGGAGTGAGCAAATCTGTTTCGGTGTCCGGGGCCGCCCGCGGCCCATGGCAAGCAGATAGAGCCCGAAGTAAGCGTCGCCTGCAGGCTCGGCCCCGCGCGCATCCGACATATGCTCCGCGACCACGATCGTCCCACCGCGCGGCAGTGCATCCCGTACCCGACGAAGCAGGCCAAGCGCCGCCCCATCGTTAAGATCAATCAGCACACGAACGAGCGAAATGACATCAGCACCGCTCGGCAGCGCATCGCTCAGGAAGTCTCCCTCATGCACGTCGGCCCGCTCCGTCAGCCCGTCGGCGACGAACCGCGCCCGCGCCAGTGCCGAGACGGCAGGCAGATCGAAGGTCGATACGGAAAGATGCGGCGTACGACGCGCAACGATCGACGCGAAGGCGCCGTTTCCTCCGCCAATATCGAGAAGTCGATCATCGGAGGTAAAACCATACGCACCGAGCACTTCCTCCGCGATCGGTGGTACCGTCGCCGCCATCAGATCGCTGTAGGAAGAGACCGCCTCTGCATCGAGGCCCGCCGGCGCATCGCCCGCGGCATACGTCCAGTACCGTGAAAGCTCGGTGTTACCCTCTCCATCGCGCAGCAGCGCGACCGGATCCCGTAGATCATCGTAAAAAATGTCGTGGTGCCGCACCATCTCGACGAGGCCCGGACAGCCGATCACGGACGCCCCCATCTCCCCGACGATGTAGGTCCCGTCGCTCCGACGATCCAGCAGATCGAGCGCGACCGCGGCGTCGCACAGCCGTTCGGTCCGATCTCCCAGCAGGTCGAGCTTCGCCGCGATGTCGCGCGCGGCCATCGGCGTATCTGCCAACAGAGTGAACAGGTCCAACTCGACGCAGGCCTTCAGGATCTGCGAGTAAACAAATCCCGCGCAGATATCGAAAAGCTTGCGCGCTTTCCGTTTCGCGATGCCGCGCGTCAGCGGAAACTCCGCGAGCTGATTCTGCCGACGCGTGCTCATCAGCTGACGCGCATAGACCTGCCGCGCGCGATCGCTGATCGAGTTCTTGAGTGTCGCCATGCAGCTCTCCCGCTGATTCTCGTGCTGGTGACTAGTTTTATCGGCGGGCGTGGGTGTAAAGTAAAGTTGACGAACAGGGGTCGATGAATGCCGCCAATACCGGAGAATGTGATCGTGGTCGGCGCCGGCATCGGCGGGCTTGCAACCGCGATCGAGCTTGCAGGCGCTGGTGTCGAGGTCACGGTCCTCGAGCGTCGCCCCGTCGCCGGAGGGAAAATGCGCGAAATCGAGGTCGCCGACCTCGCGATCGACAGCGGCCCGACGGTGCTGACCCTGCGGGATGTCTTCGATGGCCTGTGCGCCTCGGTCGGCCAGAACCTCGACGATGTCGTAACGCTGGACCCGTTGCCGATCCTCGCGCGACACGCCTGGGACGAGGGCGCGCATTTCGATCTCTTTGCCGACGTCGCAAGGACCGAAGCGGAAGTCGCGCGCCTGTTCGGCGATCGCACGCTCGCGGATTTTCGCCGCTTTTCAGCCCGTGCTGCCGCGGTCCATGCAAGCCTTGCCGACCGGTTCATGCGCGCCAGCCAGCCTGGCCTCTTAGGGCTCGTCACCCGCTTTGGCCTCTCCGGTCTCCCCGAGCTGATGGCCAACCGGCCATTCTCCACGATGTGGCGCGAACTCGGCCGCCTCCTCCCTGAACCGCGCCTGCGCCAGCTCTTCGCGCGCTATGCTACCTACTGCGGCTGTTCGCCGTTCGACGCACCATCAACGCTGATGCTGATTGCCGACGTCGAGGCGCGCGGTGTGTGGCGCGTGAAAGGTGGCATGCAGCGACTGGCGGAGGGCCTAACGAAGGTCGCAGAGCGCGCAGGCGTCACCATCCGCTACGAAACCCCGGTTGCCGAACTCCGCGTCGCGCAAGGCCGCGTCGCAGGTGTACGGACCGCCGACGGAGAAGATATCCAGGCATCGGCCGTGGTCTCGGCCGCCGATGTCGGTGCGATCGCGGATGGCCTTTTCGGCACGGAGGTCGCAACGAGGGTCCGCGCGCCAGCGCGACACCAGCGCTCGCTCTCCGCAATGACGTGGTCCGCCAAGGCCTCATCCGAAGGCCGTCCACTTGCGTATCACAATGTGCTCTTTTCGACCGACTACCGCCAGGAGTTCGAGCAGATCTTCACCGAGCGTCGGGTCCCCGACGCGCCGACTGTCTACGTCTGCGCCCAACAGCAATCTGACGGGATCGGTGGCGATCCGCACAGTCCCCTCGGACGTGCCGGAACACCGCCGTCGCAAGACCTGACAGCCGACGGCACGAGGTCCCGCTCACAATCCATTTTCTGTCTCGTCAACGCGCCGCCGGACGGCGACGTGACCCGACCAAGCCCCGAGGAAATCGCGCGATGCACGAAAACCATGCAGGACGCCTTGAGCCGGTGCGGCATACGCCTGACGCTCGATCCGTCGACCACCAGGATTACGACCCCGGCGGATTTCGCCGAAATGTTTCCGGGAACGGGTGGGGCACTGTACGGCCGGGCGACACACGGACCTTTCGCGGCGTTTCGCCGATCGGGCTCGAAGACCGCACTTCCTGGCCTATACTTGGCTGGCGGCAGCGTGCACCCGGGCGCGGGCGTACCGATGGCGGCGCTGAGCGGACGGCTTGCCGCATCACAACTGATGGCGGACCGCGCTTCGACCCGGCAGTACCACCCGGCGGGTATCTCTGGTGGTATGTCGACGCCCTCAGTGGCGACGGCCGCTACGGACTGACGCTGATCGCCTTCGTCGGCAGTGTTTTCTCTCCCTACTACGCCTGGGCCGGGCGGGGCGCGCCGGACAACCATTGCGCCCTCAACGTCGCGCTCTACGGCGGCCGCGAGGCCCGATGGGCGATGACCGAGCGCCCGGCATCGGCCACCCACCGTACACGGGACCGGTTCGACGTCGGCCCGAGCAGCGTGCGGCATGACGGCGACAGTGTCGTCTTTGCGTTCGACGAAATGGCGGCACCATTTCCGAAGCGGGTGCGCGGTGAGGTGCGGGTCACCCCCGAATTCCGCACGCCAGACGTCTACGAGATCGACGCCGACTGCCAGCACTCGTGGTGGCCGATCGCCCCGCGTGCGCGCATCGAAGTGTCATGCGACGCGCCGGATCTTGCATGGTCCGGCAGCGGGTATCTCGACATGAACGCCGGCGACGTCCCACTCGAGGAGACATTTCACTCCTGGAATTGGGCCCGTGCGCATGTCGATGACGATGCCGCCGTCCTCTACCATGTGCTCGATACGAAGGGAGAGAAAAGCGCACTCGCCGTCCGCTTTGATCGGAGCGGTACGCCGGAGATGTTCGACGCGCCGCACATCCATCCGATGCGTCGGACCGGATGGCTGGTCGACCGCGCGCTGAGCAGTGATGATACCGCGGCCCCGCGGGTCGTGCAGACCTTCGAGGATACGCCGTTCTATTCCCGCTCACTGCTCGAGGCGCGCCTGCTCGGCCGCGACGTGCACGCGGTGCACGAAAGCCTCGCGCTACATCGGTTTGCCCGGCCGACGGTCAAGATGCTTCTCCCGTTCCGCATGCCGCGTTGGGGGCATCGGCGCGCAACGGCGTGAGCCGGGCGTGACCTCACGGACGGGCGGCAGCTTTACGCCCCTGCGTCGTCGGCGGGTGGCTTGCGTTCGTCATCTCGTGCACGTGCGCGCGCTGCGTCCACTTCCCGGCGCATTTTTACCGCCTGCCAACCGGCATATCCGAGTAGCCCGACGATCGGCAGCACCTTAAGAAGAAAAACGAGCGTCGCACTCATGGCTGCACCTAAATCTCGCGGTCTCGCGCATGTGTCTGCCAGCACCGCCGGATAGCGTCGGCGGCCCACGCAGGCTCTTCTTCATGCGCGAGATGCCCAAGACCCTTTTTGAACTCAGTTGTTGCCATCGGCACGCGCCGCGCCGTCTCCAGCCCCCGTTCTGGCGGGATCGCACGATCTTCCCCGGCAACAACGAGATGCAGCGGAACATCGAGCGTCCCGAGCCGAGCCTCGAGCGCATCGAGGTCCCAACTCGCCATCATGTCGAGTGTCGCCGCCACGTGCGCCCGCGCGGTGAACAGCCGCTGGTAGAGCGCCGTTCCTGCTTCGCCGATCTGCGACCCCGTGTTGCGCAGCAGCCGCTCGACGGCACGGCGCTCCCGAGCCTGGTTCGCAAAGAAGCGCGCGGCGAACGGATTGGCGAACACCAGCCGGGCGAGGGAGGGAAAAAGCCAGCCGGCGACGCCCGGGAATGGCAGGATCGCCGCGTTGAACGTCATGATGACGTCCGGCTCGCGCGCATGCGCCGTTGCGAGCTGCGCTGCGACCGCGCCACCGGCCGAATGCCCCACGATCATGTCCGGCCGCACTTCGAGGCAGGTCAATAGCCGGTCCACAGCCGCCGCCATGGCCGCAAGCGACAGGGGCGTATCTCCCAGATCCTGGGAAAAGCCATGGCCCGGCAGGTCGAGCGCAATCACGCGGAAGTCCTCCGCGAGGAGCGGAATGACATCGCGCCAGGAGTGCGTCGACGCCCCGGTGCCGTGAATGAGAATGAGGCTTGGGCCCGATCCGACCTCCTGGACATGCACGCGCGTCGCGGCACAATCGACGAAGCGGCTGTGCTCGCGCAGTGGCCAGTCACGGCCCTCGCGCTCGAAGTCGAGCTCTTCGATCACCGACATCGTCGTGCTCATCGCAATGCGCTCATGTCGATACTCGCTCATCATTAAGCGCCCGGCGTAGATCGCGCGCCGACGCGTGGACATCCGCTGCCCGGGCGAATGGCAACGCGAGATGCGACCAACCGGCGGCGGCCGCGAGGTCGGCCAGAAACTCCGATGGCCGCCGCGCCGCATCGATCACGATACCTTGCGGAACGCGCGCACCCAATCGAAGCGCGCACGCTTTCGCATCCGCTTCCGCCGCCCGCCGTCCACCAACCCCCTCACGGGTAACGTTCGGCCCGCCATCGGCCAGCAGCACGAGAAGCGGCGATGCGCCGGATCGAAGGCCCTGCGCCGCAACGTCACTCGCAAGATCAAGCCCGTGCGCGAGCGGCGTGCCGCCACCGGCCGGCAACATGGTAAGGCACCGCTTCGCCCGCGTCAGCGAACGCGTCGGGGGGACGACCAGCTCTGCCCCTCGGTCACGGTAAGCAATCAAAGCAACTTGGTCACGCCGGGCGTATGCGTCGCCCAGCATCAATTCGACAGCGCCCTTTGCCTCCGCAATCCGGTTGAGCGCGGCCGATCCCGATGCATCCACGACGAACATCAGCAGCGTCTCCGTCCGCGGTTTAAACCGGCGAAGACGAATATCGTCCGGATGAATAATCAGACGACGCGCAGTCGTTGAAGCGTTGGCAGACACCTCCGGTGGCGCCCCGCGGAGCGTCTGCTCCATCAATGCTTGCCGCCATCGCTGCCACGGCGCCGCCGCAGTCAGTGTCGCGACCACATCGATACGCGCGGCATCCCGCAATGGTCCTGGCCGGCTCCGCATCGCGCGTCCCCTGGCACCTTCCCCACGCCGGAACCGGGTGCTGCCCGCACCACGTGGCGCGGAGGCGCGGTCGGCGCGACGACTGGAAAGCATGTCCAGCACGCCACCCGGCAGGCTTGCGAGCGCCGCGGCAACAACCAGATCGCACAGCACCTCCGGATCGGGTGGCTCCGTGCGATCCAGATCATCCGACGGCTCCTCGTGGGGACTGTCGTCGCGATCAGCAGGCGTATCGCTCTCGGACGCGGCGGTAGAGGGCTCCGAGGGTTCTGCACGTTGCGGTTCCTCAGGCGCATCCGCACCGCTCGGTGCAGCCGTCGCCCGTGGCGCGAGCACGAGCCGCGCAGCGATGGCGGCGTCAGCCTCATTGGTTTTCACGCGGCCATCGAGAGCGGCCGCGACCTGCATTACGCGGAGCGCAAACCGCGCCGGGCGGATACCCGATACGCCGAGCGCAGCGGCCGCGCGCACCATCGCCTCGATCTCCGAAACGTCAAGGGCCGAAGGAGATAATCGGTGACGCGCGCGGGCAATCGTCGACGCGGTGTAGAGAACCGGCTCCCGCGCATGCCAGGCGACATCGCGCAAATCTACGATCAGGCCTGCCCGCTCCGTGAGGGCAGCCGGGGGGATCGCATCATCCGCTTCGCCCTCATCGAGCAGGATCATGCCGCGCCCATCGTCGACCGCTTCGGCGAGCGCAGCCGCAGCATCGCCTTCGAGCCGCTCCGCCATCGGCACAACGAACACGGCAGACGGCGACCCGTCGAGCACGCCGCGGAGAAAAATCGGTCGTCCCGCAGCAAGGCTCGCCGCGAGGTCGATCCCCCCGCGCAAATGACCAAGCTGCGGCGTGGCCGGCAGACGGATCACGCGAGGTATATTTTCCTCTTCCTCGCGCGCATCGCCGACGAGTAACGCGCCCACAAGCGCAAGCCAGGCGTCACGCACCGGACCGGCCGCCGAACGGACCCAAACGGCACCGCAGGCCTTGGGCGCGGCGGCGAAAACTGCAGCAGCTGTCACAGCATCTCCCCACGCACGCCGTGAATGCGCCGGTGTCCAGACCGCCTCGCCATCAGCAGAACCTGCGTTGGTGCCACTTGGCTGCACGACCGTGGGCAATATGCCGTGTCCGCCGCCGGCAGAATGCGAGGTGGGTGACGGGGGGGAGGGCGCGGCCATGCGCCTAGCGCCGGAAAATCGTATCGATCGCCCGCTCGACCCGGGCGGCAGACCCGGCTTCATCGAGCGGGTCGCGTCGCAACCGATGCCGCAGGGCACCCGGTGCCGCCGTAACGACATCGCCCTCACGCACGCGCTTACGTCCGGCCCGTGCTGCGACGACCCGGGCCGCCTTCATCACGGTCAGCTCACCGCGCAGACCATCCGTGCCGAGCGCAACGCAGAGCTCGGAAATCGTACGCAATACCGGTTTGGGTGTCTGGACCTCGCCAACCAGCGCGCGCGCTTCCTCGATTTCTCGTTGCAACGCCCGCTCGCTCGCGAGGTGCTGCGCGACGAACCGATCGGGATCACGGTCGAACGCGTCGCGGCGGTGAATAATATCGATCCGCTGATCAAGATCGACGGGCGTTACGACATCGACGGCGATCCCAAACCGGTCGAGCAGCTGCGGGCGGAGCTCCCCCTCCTCCGGGTTACCGCTCCCCACCAGCACGAACCGCGCCGGATGCCGCACGCCGAGACCGTCGCGCTCGACGACATTTTCTCCTGACGCCGCTACATCCAGCAGCAGATCGACAAGATGATCCTCCAGCAGATTGATCTCGTCGATGTAGAGAAAACCGCGGTTCGCAGCGGCGAGCAGCCCGGGCTCGAAAATTTTTTCTCCGCTGGTCAGAGCGTGCTGCAGATTGAGCCCACCCGTGACGCGATCCTCACTCGCACCGAGTGGCAAATCAACCACCGGGCGTGGAACATCCGCGACGACACATGGCGCCTTGGAACTGCTATCGCAGCAGGCGCATAGCCCCGCGCGCCGCGCCGGATCGCATCGGTAAGGACAGCCGACAGGCGCCTCGATCGGTGGCAACAGCGCTGCGAGCGCGCGAACCGCCGTGGACTTGCCCGTCCCGCGGTCGCCGAAGATCAGCACGCCCCCAAGCGACGGATCGATCGCGCAGGCGACCAACGCGTCTTTCATCTCGTCCTGCCCGACGATCGCCGTGAACGGATACACGGGACGTTCCATCGACGGGGTCGGGGTACCATCAGCACGGCCGGTGTCCCGGTCGCGCGCGGGCGAGAGAGTTCGGGTGCGCGTCATCGCATGGTCGCAACAGAAAACGGGTCCGCTCGCAACCCCCGACGCGCATTTACGGTGTCCGCTAAGGTGAGCGCTGGAGTGCGGACGATATCCGCCGTGTGCAGGACGCCGCCGCTCCGACGTGCGGAGCCGCCGGGCTTGCGACGGCGATCACGGACGGATCCGCTCCGTCGCCGCGTACGCGCCACCATGCTGCGCGGGAGGGCGCCGGGGGAGCGCCAACGAAAAAGGCCGCGCTACCTTCGCAGCACGGCCTTCCAATCGTATTCAAAAGCGCCGTTGTGTCAGCGCGCTAGCGGTTTACTGCGTGGCAGCTTCACCGCCTTCGGTCTTTGGAGCTTCCTCGGCTTTCGGCGAGAACGTTGCAAGGTATGCGATCACGTCCTTCACTTCGCTCTCTTTGCGGAGACGGTAGACCATCTTGGTGCGGCCCCGTGCCTTCGCGCCTTTTTCCTTCAGGAAGCCTTCGAGAAACTTCTGCGGCTTCGGCAGATACTCAGCGAGGTTTTCCGGCGTCCAGACGAGGCCGTTTTCACCGGCCGTCGCGTTGACCTTCGAGTACTTGTAGCCTTCCCAGGTGCCGGCCGTACGACCAACAACACCGGTCAGCACCGGTCCAACCCGGTTCTTCGCTTTTTCACCGACCATGTGGCAGGCTTTGCACTTGCGGAAGACTTTCTCCCCCTTTTTGGGGTCGCCTTCGGCGAGCGCCGGACCGAACCCGGCGCCAGTCGCGATCAGGGCGATTGCTGCCCCTTTGATGAATTTCATGGTGACCTCCTGATGTCGTCTCTGAATTAGTGTCTTCTTTGCGCACGAACGCGGTGAACGTGAGGCGTCACTGACGAAAAAAGATCTTCTGCATAACGCCGGGTTATCGGCGATTGTCAGATAGGTGTACGCTGTCGCACCCCTTACGGTTTCATTCGTCGCACCCGGATCAAAACTTTCGCGGCCACGCGTGACCGCGTACGTGAAAGATCGGACACGGATGAACATCAGCGGTCGTTTCCGAACATTGTGCATGTCGATCAGTCGGCACCCGCGCCTTTGTCCCTCGCAGCAGTCGCCGTCGATCCGTTCGCTGCGCGGGCCGACGCGGTAAACGACACCGCATCATCGTAGACGGAGGCCCCGTCCTCGATCGCGGTCGCTCGGAATGCCGGGCAGGCATCCTCCGGCGCGATCTCGAGATGAAACTCCGGTTTCTCGTGCGGCATCTCCAGCGTCCGCGGTAGCGTGAATCGGTCCCAGACCTTGTCGAGCGCGGCCAGGAGCGCGTGCATATCCGCGTCGCTGTGGAGCGGCGACGGTGTGATGCGTAGACGCTCAGTCCCGCGCGGCACCGTCGGATAATTGATCGGCTGAATGAAGATGCCGAATTCCTCCAGCAGCACATCGCTGATCCGTTTACAGAGCGCCGCGTCGTAGACCATCACGGGGACGATGTGACTGTCGTTGTCGATATGCGGGAGCCCGAGCGAATCGAGATGACCGCGCAGCCGTGCAACCCGGTCGCGTTGCTGATGCCGCTCTGTGGCACTCACCTTAAGATGCCGAATCGCTGCCGCGGCGCCTGCAGCGACTGCCGGCGGCAGCGCCGTCGTGAAGATAAACCCGGACGAAAAACTCCGCACGAAATCACACAGCGCTGCGCTCGCAGCAATGTACCCACCGAGCACGCCATACGCCTTGCCGAGCGTGCCCTCGATCACCGTCAAGCGATCCATCAACCCCTCGCGCTCCGCAATCCCCCCACCGCGCGGGCCGTACATGCCGACCGCATGCACCTCGTCGAGATACGTCATCGCACCATAGCGGTCCGCGACATCGCAGATCTCCGCAATCGGCGCGATGTCTCCGTCCATGGAGTATACGCTCTCGAAGATGATCAGCTTCGGCACTTCGGCGGGCAAAGCAGCGAGCTGGCGCTCGAGATCCTCGACATCGTTGTGCTTGAAAATCCGCTTGTCGGCCCGGCTGTGACGCACGCCTTCGATCATCGAGGCATGGTTGAGTTCGTCCGAGAGCACGACGCAGCCCGGCATCTGCGACGCGAGCGTACTGATCGTCGTCCAGTTGGAGACGTAGCCTGACGTGAACAGAAGCGAGGCTTCCTTGTTGTGCAGATCGGCGAGTTCGCGCTCGAGCAGCACGTGCGCATGGTTGGTGCCTGAAATGTTGCGCGTACCACCGGCGCCCGCACCGTAGGTATCGATCGCCGAATGCATGGCACCGAGAACGGACGCATGCTGGCCCATGCCGAGATAGTCGTTCGAACACCAGACCGTCACATGGCCCGTGCCATCGCCACGCCTCGCGTGTGGAAACTGACCGCGCACGCGCTCGAGATCCGTGAAAACACGGTATCGGCCCTCTGTCCGCAGATCGGCGAGCCGGGAAGAAAAATAGGCGTCATGGGACACCGTGGTGCCTTGGTCGTGCATGGATCGCTCCTGCTTACACGTGTCTTGGTGCGGGCTGTGGCTGGGCGCAAACGAGTGTCGCGCCGGTCGGGACAGGTCGCTGTCCCTTGGGGCCATTGCCGCTGAAGGGTGACATCGCCCACCGCCAAAGCGCCGTTTCCGACAGCGGCAGGACGAGCATGAGATGTTCGAGAATTCCGAGTGCGAGCGTGGTTGCGACAAGGCACGCACCGAACAGCGCCCCATCTAGAGGCACATTCAGTGGGGCGTTGAGTGACCCGTCGATCGCAAGCGCTGCGCCCGCATCAAAAGCGCCGGATGCGCCTGTCGCGGTGGCGAGGATCGAAATGACCATCGCCAGCAGCACACAACTCGATGCGCCGATGCTGACCGGCATCAGCCAGCTCGCCTTGCCAATCCGGAAGTAGCTCTTGAGGTACGCGAGGTGGGGGGGAAGAAATTCCTCCGCCGCACTCGGCACGCCCGCAAAAATGTTGAGTTTGGCGCTCACACGCATCGCCCAGAGCACAGCGAAGGTCGCCGCCGCAGTCTGGTTTTCTGCGCCGTAAGTCAGCGCGATCAACGCCCCGAGGGTCGCGACCAGCGCGAGCTCGTGATGCGCGAGGCACTGCCATGCCGTCGCAAAGCGGGCGCGTCCAGAAAGCCCTGCGGGAAGCGCCGTTCGCCGCGGACCGGTGATGGTTCCGCGCAAAAACATCAACTCGTGCCAACCCCATACGGCAAGCGCCGCGCCGAACGCGCCCGCGGTGCCGACGATCGACATGTCGTCGCGCAATGCCCAGACGGCGACCATCGCGCCGCCTGCAACCATCGAAAATGCCGCCGTCGCGCTCTGCCCCACACGGCCAGAAAGGCGCGCGAGGATGAGGATCGCGCCGGTGCTGAACCACCACGCGAACACCACCAAACCAATAGCGAGCAGGATCTCGGTCATCGAAGCGTAAAAACCCTACCAGGCCGGCGACAGCCGAGGGCTGTCCGGTAGCGTGTTTTTCTTGGTCGGCAGCGCGTATATGCGCACGAACGTCGTCGCCGCCTGCAAGGCGAGTAGGCCGAACTTCGCCCGCCCACGCAGGCCACCAGTCTTCTTGGCCTCGCGCATACCCTCGCTCAGCCGCCGCAGCCGCTCGAGCCCGGCCAGGAACTTTGGATGATCGATATCAAGTTCGAGCGGGAACACCTGCCGCGTGATCTCCGAGGTAATGCGAAACACCTTGAAGCCGTAATCGCTCGGCTCCAGCCCCAGCGCCTCGTGGAACGCCGGTCGTGCATGGTCACGCACGTACATGGTGGCGAAAACGGCGAGCGTGAAGAACTTGATCCAGTAGACATTATGTCCCGATATCAGGCGCGGATCAGAGCGCATGATGAGCGCAAACGCCTCACCGTGGCGGAACTCGTCGTTGCACCACTTCTCGAAC
>JBCBJG010000028.1:0-20254 GCA_038523655.1 Pseudomonadota bacterium
GAACCTTCGCGGCAAGGCAGCGGCGCGGGCAACACGCTGTTTCGTGGCCCGCTCGATCCGGATACGCAGGATCGACCGACGATCCCGAGGCCATCCGGCCGCTCTGGCCGATCGAGTGCCCGCGCTCCGGCTTCCGCGGGGGACAGCGCGCGCGTCACGCCGGACGGGCGGATCGTGCGACCGGGCGAGGCCGGCTTCGATGAAGCGGCGGAAATACGCGAGGCATTGTTCGGCGAGCCACCGGCAGTACCCCGTCTTGATAACGATATCGATGACGACATCGATCCGGACCTGCGCGAGGATTTCGACGACGATCTGCGTCTCGTCGATGAGGTGCGGACCGGCCCGCTTGCCAGGTTAGCGCCGTTTGGCCGTGAGCGCGCAACGCTTCCCGAACTGGGTGACGACCCGTTCGCGATCGCGCGCCGGTCCGCCTTCGACGATCCGCTGGCCGATGCGTTTCGCCCGCTTGGCATACGCGGCGGCGGTTTCGTTTTCCTCCCTACGATTACTGCGGCGACGGTTGTGACCGACAACGTGTTCGCGACCAGTGGTGCGGCGGAAGCGGATATCGGCATCGCGCTACGCCCCAGGCTGCGGATTGAATCTGACTGGTCCCGCCACGCGCTGTCACTCGACGCCGACGTGCGCTCGGTCACGTGGAGTGAATTCGACAGCGAGAACGTTACCGAAGCGAACCTTGCAGCACGGGCACGCCTCGATCTCGATCGCCGCACGAACATCGAGCTCGATGCCGCCTACCGTCTGAGCGAAGAGCAACGCGGATCGGTCGAAGCGGTATCGGGCGCGATCGAGGAGCCTGAGGTCGAGACCTACGAAGCGGGGCTGACCTTTAATCGGCGGATCAATCGTCTGGTCACGCGCACGCGCGGCGCCTTCACCGCTGAGCGCAACGGCGATGCAGCCCTGGTCGGTGGCGGTATCGACCTCGGCGCGGACGACGACTTCGACCGCATCGAGGTCGCATCACGCTGGACGTATGAAACGTCCCCCGCATTCGCGGCGTTCGTCGAAGGCGCCTACAATTGGCAGCAGTGGGTCGTGCCGGTCACTGCGAGCGGCCTCGGTCGAGACTCCTCGGGCTACGAGCTGCGCGTCGGTTTCCTCGCCGAAATTGGCGCCGCGATCGATGCGGAGGCGAGCGTCGGTTACGCCGAACAGCATGCCGACGACGCCCGTCTCGGGACCGCGTCCACGTTTCTGGCGGACGCCGATATCACGTGGCGCCCGACGTCGCTCACGACCGTCAACCTTGCGGCCGCCAGCGAACTCGACACGACGAGTGAAGCAGCCGACCTCGGCACGCTCAACCACCGCGTCGCGCTCACGGTTCGCCACGAATTCCGCCGCTATGCAATAGGCACTCTCGGCGTCGCATTCGCCCGCGAAGACTTCAAGCGCGCCAACATCGTCGAGGACGAAGTCACGTTCCAACTCGGCGGCGAGTATTTATTCTCTCGCCACCTGGCTGCGCTGGCGAACGTGGAGCATACCCGCTTCTCATCGACCCAGCCGGACGCGGATTACACGGCCAACACGGTTCGCATCGGAATGCAGCTGCGCCGCTGAGCTGCGACCTCACCCTTCGGCGAGCAAATGCTTTGCCGCATCGCGCAAGCTTTCGCCCACGTCGGCATCGTTCAGGCCGAAGCTGAGATTGGCTTCGAGAAATCCGAGTTTCGAGCCACAGTCGAAGCTGCGCCCCGCAATCTCCACGGCGTGGAACGGTTGGCTTTCCATCAACCGGTGCATCGCATCGGTGACCTGGATCTCACCTCCAGCGCCGGCACCTTGCGTCTCGAGCAGGGAGAAAATTTCTGGCTGCAGCACGTAGCGCCCGAGGATCGAGAGGTTCGACGGCGCTTTGCCGACATCAGGTTTCTCGACCATTCCCCGAATTACGCGCCTGCCGTGCGCGTCGGCCGTCTGGTCGACATCGACGATCCCGTACCGATCCACCAGATCATCTGCGACTGCCTCGACGGCGACGTAGTTGCCGCCAACTGCGTTTTGCGCCGAGATCATGTCCGCGAGGCACGCGCGCCCAGCCCGATTAACGATCACATCGGGGAGAATAAGTGCGAACGGCTCGTCCCCCACGATTTCGCGCGCACACCAGACGGCATGTCCGAGCCCGAGCGGGCGCTGTTGGCGGGTGAAGCTCGTTGCGCCGGCTGCCGGCGTCAGCCCGTCGACGAGTGCAGCCGCAGCATCTTTGCCGCGCTTCTCGAGCGTGTCAGACAACTCGTATTGCACGTCGAAATGATCTTCGATGACAGCTTTGTTCCGCCCTGTGACGAACACGAAGTGCTCGATCCCCGCCGCCGCCGCCTCGTCCACCACATGCTGAATGAGCGGCCGATCCACAACGGTGAGCATCTCCTTGGGCATCGCCTTCGTTGCCGGAAGAAATCGCGTCCCGAGCCCGGCGACGGGGAAAACGGCCTTGCGAACAGGTTTGTGTGTCATCGCACTCTCATGTTTAGGACGCGGTTCACTATCCCGGGGGTGCCGTGTGCGCACGTTTCGAGAGAAATGCTAGAGCCGCGCTCGGGTTGCATGGACTGCGCCGAGTGCGCGCGTGGTTCTGTTACATGCTGGGTGGGGTGTCACGAAGCGGCGGGCCAGATCGATTCATGAGGCATGCGACGGACGTCCGGCGGTGGCGGAGTCGTCGCGCAAGATGCCGTCCGCGAAGCCAACGATGGCACGGATGTTGAACGCCAGCAGGTGGGCAAAGCATCGTGCACGCGACGACAGAGGCCGGTTGGTGGCCCGAGCGCATGGCGGGCGAGAAAACGGGAGTTCGCGGATGAGCGTTCTAGTGACAGGCGGGGCAGGCTACATCGGCAGCCATATGGTGCTGGAGCTGCTCGACGCGGGTGAAGACGTCGTCGTTATCGACAATCTATCGACCGGTTTTCGCTGGGCCGTCCCACCGGCGGCCCGTCTGGTCGTCGGCGACATCGGAGACCAGGAGCTTGTCCGCTCGACCATTCGCCGGTCGTCCGTCAACGCGATCATCCATTTTGCCGGCTCGATCGTGGTGCCGGAGTCCGTCCGTGATCCGCTCGGGTACTATCAGAACAACACCGTCAAATCCCGCGAGCTGATCGAAGCGGCCGTCGCGTGCAATGTCCCGCATTTCATCTTCTCGTCGACCGCCGCGGTTTACGGCACACCGCCCGCGAACCCCATTTCGGAAGACACTCCCCTCGCGCCGATCTCGCCCTATGGCACATCGAAGATGATGACCGAGATAATGCTGCGTGACGTGGCAGCAGCGCACGACCTCACTTATTGCGCCCTGCGATACTTCAATGTCGCGGGCGCTGATCCCAAGGGTCGCTCAGGTCAGTCGAGCCAGGTCGCAACGCACCTGATCAAAATCGCGAGCCAGGCAGCCCTCGGCTTCCGCAGCCACCTCGACGTGTTCGGCACCGACTACGACACGCCCGATGGCACCTGCGTGCGAGACTACATCCACGTCAGCGATCTCTGCCGCGCGCATCGCCTCGCCCTCGGTAATCTGCGCACGGGCGGAACGTCCAAGGTCATGAACTGCGGATACGGCCGGGGGTTCTCGGTGCGCGAGGTGATCGACACGATCAAGCGGGTGACCGGTGAGCAGTTCGACGTCCGCGATACCGCGCGCCGGGATGGCGATCCCGCATCGCTCATCGCAGACAACACGCGCATTCGTGATGCGCTTGCCTGGACGCCTGAGCTCGACGACCTCGGCGCAATCATCGCGCAAGCGTACGAGTGGGAAAAGCACCTGCTCCGGTTCCGCGCCGCCTCCTGAGCGAAAACCCGCAGGCGCACCCGCGCACGTTACCGCCCGCTGTCTCCCGCATCGAGCTTCCGAAGACCTTCCCCTGATCTTCACCCGGTCACGTTCCGGTGGGATGGTCCCGCAAAGCGGGACAGTCGACGCGGGCGCGTACATGGCATCAGGTGGCAAATGGATCGACGGGCAGAGCCGCCGCATCACGGCATCGCTCGCCGTGGCACGCGCGCTCCTGATCGCGCTGAGCGCCGCCGCGCTGCACGCACCTGGAGCAGTGGCAGCCAGCCCGGCAGACCCTCTTCTTTCTCCGCCAGCGTTCGTGATTTCGACAGAGCCGCCGCAGAAAAGCTTCGACGCGTTTCTCGCGGACGTCCGCACCGAGGCACGAACCCGCGGCATCCGATCATCGACGCTGACACGCGCCTTCGATGGTCTGGAACCGGATCTGCGTATGCCGGATCTCGTCCGCTCCCCACGCACGCAGCGCAAGCGCAAACGTGGCCAACCAGAATTCATCCGCCCACCCGCCGACTACCTGGACCGGCGACAGCTCGAGCGCCTCGCGGGCACCGGCCAACGCCTGGCGAAAAAGCACGCCGATGCGCTGGCGCAAATCCAGAGACGCTTCGGCGTTCGCCCCGCCGTGGTCCTCGCGATCTGGGGCCGCGAGACAGCCTTCGGCGGCTACCGTCTTCGCCACGATGCGATCCGCGCGCTCGCCACGCAGGCATGGACCGGCCGACGGCGGGTTAAATTTCGCAAAGAACTTTTACTGGCACTCGCGCTCCTCGACGATGGGCGGGTCACCCGCAAAGACATGCGCAGCTCATGGGCCGGCGCAATGGGCCCGACGCAGCTGTTGCCGTCCAACGTACGCGACCACGGCACAGACATCGACGGAGACGGTCGCATCGACATCTGGCGCTCGCTTCCAGACGCGCTCGGGGCCGCAGCGAAGTCCCTGGTCGACAATGGCTGGCAGTCCGGCCGGACGTGGGGCTGGGAGGTGCGCCTTCCCGCCAGCTTCGATTGCACGCTGGAAGGCCCCCGCACACAACGCACGGTCGCCGACTGGCGTGCCGCGGGTCTGGCCAGAACTTCTGGACGCGCCTTTCCCGCAAATGCCGCGTCAGAGAACGCCTACATTCTCCTCCCCGAGGGGACGCGCGGGCCGGCATTCCTCATGCACCGGAATTTTCTCGTGCTGAAATCGTACAATTACGCTGACCTGTACGCCCTCTTCGTCGGCCATCTTGCCGACCGCATCGCCGGTGGGGGCGATTTCAACACCGCATGGGCAACCCGGACTCAGCTGCCGAAGCACCGTATAGAGGACATTCAGGCGGCGCTGAATGCCGCGGGCTTTGCCGCCGGAAAGGTCGATGGACGCGCAGGAACCATTACGCGAAATGCCATCGGCGCATTCCAGAAAGCGCGCGGCCTGCCGGTCGACTGCTATCCTTCGCGCGACGTTTGGCAAGCCCTCACGCGCTAGATCGCGCACCACCGTGCACGCGGCGCTGCACCGACGTGCAGTCATTTTTATCCTCACAGTCGTGACCGTGCTGACACCGTCCCCGGCATCCGCCACGGACGTTGGCGACGAGTTTCAGAACTGGCGATCCAGCTTCATCGATCGCAGCAGCGAGCATGGCGTGCCCCGCGCTTTCGCCGCACAGATTTTGAACGCGGTCACGCCCAACCCTCACGTTCTGTCGCGCGCGCGACGCCAACCCGAATTACGCTCCTCGCTCGCGGGCTACCTGGAGCAGCGCGTGACAGCCGAGCGGCAGCGCAAAGGCCGCGAACTGCTCGACCAACACGCTGCATTACTTGCAGAGCTTCAAAAGCAACACGGCGTGCCCGGCGAAGTGCTCGTTGCGATCTGGGGCCTCGAGAGCAGCTATGGAGAAAATCTCGGCGTATTCCCTGTCATCGAGGCACTCGCAACCCTCGCGCACGGTATGCCGCGGCGACGCACGTTCTGGGAGCGCCAACTCTTCGCCGCCTTGCGCCTACTCGAACGCGAGCGCCGACCGTGGCACGACCTCCGTGGCTCTTGGGCTGGTGCGATCGGCCATACCCAGTTCATCCCGACCACACGGGAAGCGTTTGCGATCGACGGGGATGGGGACGGGCGGATCGACTTGCGCCGTTCTCCAGCCGACGCGTTGGCATCGACGGCGCGCTACCTCTCGGCATCGGGTTGGCAGGCGACCGGGCCGCGCGATGAACCGGTCGCGCTCGAAGTCTTGGTCCCTAATGCGTTCTCCTACGCCATGAGCGGACGCCGCCAGCGCCATCCCCGCGATACGTGGCAAGCGGCTGGGGTGGTCCCTGTAACCGGCGGCGATCTGACGACCCGGATCGCGCTCCCGAGCGCGTCTGGTTATGCGCTGATCGTCCCGCAGGGACATCGCGGTCCCCACTTTCTCGTCAACCGAAACTACGCCGCCCTGCTCCGCTACAACAACGCGCAGGCGTACGCTTTCAGCGTCATCGAGCTCGCGGCGGCCATCGCACGTACTGCTTCTGTCGCGCGCCAAGCTCACCCCGGCGGGCCCCACCGCGCGAGACCATGGAAGAACACGCGCCCACTTAGTCGGGCAGATCGCGCCCGCGTCCAGGAACGCCTTGTCGCGCGCGGCTACGATACCGGTGGAATTGATGGTATTCTCGGTGATCGGAGTGTCGCCGCAATTCGCGCCGAACAGGCGAAACGGGCACTGCGTGCCGACGGCTTCGCGGACGCGCGCGTCCTTTCGTGGCTAGCGCACAGCGGTCGCCCGCACATCGGACTGGAGTGAGATGATGGGTCTGCACACATCACGGCAGCGCGGTCACAACCGGCGCACGGCGTTCGCGGCAATCACTGCGACCACCGCCGCACTTTTCGCTGCAAGTATCTCCCCCGCGGAAGCGGACACCACCTTCATCAGCCCGTTCCCACGCGACAACGTCTACCGCGTCTTCGTCTTCGGTGACGCGTACGGACCGGGGCTGTTCCAAGGCCTGCGTACCGGCATGAAGGTCGATACCGACGTACGTGTCGAGAACCACGCGGTCGCGAACTCGCGGCTTGCCCGCCCGCGGCCAGTCAATTGGCCGGCGCTCATCAAGAAGAAGGCGGACGCTACGCCGTTCGACATTGCGGTGCTGACATTTGGAGTGTCTGACCGGGTCTCCATGCGCGTCGACGGCCGACGCGTCGCGGTCGGCACGCCAGCGTGGCGAGACGCCTATCGCAATCGGGTCGCCGCCACGATCCGGGCCGCGAGGTCGGGTAACGCCGCCGTCTACTGGCTCGGTCTGCCCGTCATGCGCGGTCCTCGTACCAACGCCGATACCCGGACAATCAACGCCATCGCCCGCGAGCAAGTCTTCCGGCTCGGCGGAAAATATATCGACACATCGGATGGGTTTAGCACGGCGGACGGTAGTTTTTCTCCCTACGGGCCAGATCTGAGTGGTCAGACCCGGCGCCTGCGAACGAAGGACGGCGTCTACATGACCGGGCGCGGTTATCGGAAGTTTGCCCACTATGTGGAGCGGCTGATCCGCCGTGATTTGACGATCGCGCGCGCCGAGCGCGATGTGCCGCTCGCCGGCGATGTAAACGAACAGGCGCAAGTCCACCGTCTTGCGAAACGCGGGACGCGCAGTGACAGCACCGAAACGGCGGCGGCCCGCAGGTCCGAGGCGGCTCGTCGCCGTGATCAGAACGCCCGCGCGATGGCCGCGGCTGGGGACCATAAAGCGGAACACGCGACAGTTCGCGTGACGCTACCGGCAAAGTCCGGTGCATCGAACAGCCGACGCGTCGTGCAACTACGAATCGTCCGCCCGCCATTGCCCGCCGTGGTGGTCGGACATATCCGCCGTCGGGGGTCGCGAGCGACATCCGCGCGGCTCGGACGCAACCTCATCGGCATTTCGCCGAAGGATGGGGCCGGATACGTGAACTCGATCGCGTCGGGGCTGGACGCGAGCGGAAATGCATTCGCCAGCCGCGTATCAGTGACCCAGAGCCCGTACTATCGGGCGTTGATCAAGGGCGAGACACTGCGGCCCCGCGCCGGACGGACCGACGATTTCACCTGGCCGCCGCAGGACCGCGCACCGCTGCCAAGCAATCCGGGCTCCTGATCCACACGGAGGGAGCCCGTTCAGTGCCGTACGCCGGCCCGGCGACAGCGATCCGATGCACCAACGCCGTAGCCGCTTCCTCGTCTGGGTGGCTGCCGCTCTAGCGCGGCAGCTTCGTCGCCCCCATCAGCTGCTTGTCGATCGCATGGGCAGCCTGGCGACCTTCGCGGATCGCCCAGACGACCAACGACTGCCCACGGCGCATGTCACCGGCGACATAGAGACCGTCTTTCGACGTGGCGTAGGACACCTCGTCGGCCTTCACTTCGCCGCGCTGGGTCATCTCGAGCGCGAGCGCGTCCACCAGCCCTTCACGCCGCGGATGCACGAAGCCCATCGCAAGCAGCACGAGATCGGCTTTGAGCTCGAACTCGCTTCCTTCGATCTTCTGGAATGTCTCGTCGACCCGACAGCATTGCAGTGCGGTCACCCGACCGTTCTCACCGACGAACCGTTCGGTCATCACCGAAAAGTCCCGCTGTGCGCCTTCAGCCTGTGACGAGGACGTCCGCATCTTCAGCGGCCAATTGGGCCACGTAAGCGCTTTATCCTCCATCGCCGGCGGCTCGGGCATGATTTCGAGCTGCGTGACAGTCTTCGCGCCTTGCCGGAACGATGTGCCGATGCAGTCGGACCCGGTATCCCCGCCACCGATGACGACGACGTCGCGCCCCTCGGCCAGTTCGAGCGTACCCGTTTCCGCGCCCGCTTCCTCACCGGCCACCCGGCGGTTCTGCTGCGGAAGGAAATCCATCGCAAAGTGAATCCCATCGAGCTCCCGACCTGAGATCGGCAGATCACGCGGTGTCTCGGAACCGCAGGCGAGCAGCATCGCATCGTGCTTGTCGGCGAGCGTCTCGAAGGGCGTAGCTCCACCGATTTCGACCCCGCAGTGGAAGGTCACGCCTTCGCCCTCGAGCTGCGCCACCCGGCGCGCCACCACCCGGTAGTCCATCTTGAAATCCGGGATGCCGTAGATCAGCAAACCACCCGGCCGCGCATTCTTCTCATAGACATGCACGTCGTGCCCGGCGCGTGCGAGCTGCTGCGCCGCCGCGAGCCCTGCTGGTCCCGACCCGATGACACCGACAGATTTGCCGGTCTTCTCGAGCGCCGGTTCCGGGACGATCCAGCCGTTCTCCCAGCCCTTGTCCGCGATCGCACACTCGATCGTTTTGATCGAGACGGGCTTGTCGTCGATATTGAGCGTGCAGGCCGCTTCGCATGGTGCCGGACAAATACGCCCCGTCATTTCCGGGAAGTTGTTCGTCGAATGCAGATTGCGCAGCGCTTCCTGCCAGTCGTCACGATAGACGAGGTCGTTCCAGTCCGGGATCTGATTATTCACCGGGCACCCGGTGTGGCAGAAGGGGATGCCGCAATCCATGCAGCGTGACGCCTGTCCCTGCACCGCATCGTCCGGCAGCGGGATCAGAAACTCTTCGAAGCTGCGGGTGCGTTTTTCGACGGGCTCGTAATCGCGCTCCACGCGATCGACCTCGAGAAATCCGGTTACCTTACCCATTTTTCATCCCCTTCCGGTGCGGCGCAGAGTGCGGAGACAAACCGCATCGCGCGCATTTCGTTCCCTTGCTTTCGCGGCGCTTCCCTCAGGCCTTCCCTGCCGGCATGCCAATCTCCAAGTCGTCGAGACCAGTCGTGTCGCGCTTCATCGCCTCGGTCATTTCCTCCAACGCCCGGCGATATTCCACCGGCATCACCTTCACGAACTTCGGCAGCATTTCGCTCCAGTTCTCGAGGATCTGCCGCCCGCGGTCGGAGTTCGTGTAGCGGACATGGCGCTCGATCATCCCGTGCAGCCGTTCGGCGTCGAACTGCGTCATGTCTGAGGACACATCGACGAGCCCGTGCGCTTCGAGATCACTCCCCTGCGCGAGCTTCTCCATGACCTCTGCTTCAGCAGTCACCGGTTCGAGATCGACCATCGACTGGTTGCAGCGGTCTTCGAAGTCCCCGTCCATATCGAGCACATATGCAATGCCGCCCGACATGCCGGCCGCGAAGTTTCGTCCGGTCTGCCCGAGCACGACGACCACGCCGCCAGTCATGTACTCGCAGCCATGGTCGCCCGTGCCTTCCACGACCGCCTGCGCGCCCGAGTTCCGCACAGCGAACCGCTCGCCCGCAATCCCGCGGAAATAACACTCCCCGCTGATCGCCCCATAAAGCGCAGTGTTGCCGACGATGATGCTGTCTTCCGGCACGATGCCGCTCTCCGGCGCTGGCCGTACGACGATCCGCCCGCCTGAGAGCCCTTTGCCGACGTAGTCGTTCGCCTCGCCTTCGAGATCGAGCGTTACACCGGCTGCCGTCCACGCGCCGAAACTCTGACCGGCGATCCCGTTGAGCGCGACATAGATCGTGTCGTCCGCCAGACCGGCATGCCCGTGTTTCGTTGCGACCGCCCCCGACAGCATGGCACCGGCCGTGCGATCCGCATTCGAGATCGCCGTTTCGATCCGCACCGCCTTGCCGTGCTCGATGGCCGGCGCCGCTTCCGCGATCAATCGGCGATCCAGCACATCGTCAAGATGGTGGTCCTGCGTGTCGGTATGGAAGATCCGCACGCCGTCTTCGACCTCCGGCTTGTAGAAGAGCTTCGTGAAATCGAGCCCCTCCGCCTTCCAGTGATCGACGACCCGCGCCCGATCGAGCAGGTCTGACTGGCCGATGATTTCGTTCAGCGAACGCACGCCCATCGCCGCGAGCAGACCGCGCACTTCTTCGGCGACGAAGAAGAAGTAGTTCACCACATGCTCGGGCTTTCCGGCGAACTTGGCGCGCAGCTCCGGGTTCTGCGTCGCGATGCCGACCGGGCAGGTGTTCAAATGGCACTTGCGCATCATGATACAGCCAGACGCGATCAGCGGCGCGGTTGCGAAACCGAACTCGTCAGCGCCGAGCAAAGCCCCGATGACCACATCGCGCCCGGTCCGCAATCCGCCATCCACCTGAACGGCAATGCGACTGCGGAGATTATTCTTCACCAGCGTCTGGTGCGTTTCCGCGAGCCCAATTTCCCACGGGCTACCAGCGTGCTTGATCGACGTCAGCGGCGACGCACCCGTGCCCCCCTCGAAGCCTGAAATCGTTACATGGTCGGCCCGCGCTTTCGACACGCCGGCTGCGACCGTCCCCACACCCACTTCCGAGACAAGCTTGACCGAGATGTCAGCAGACGGATTGACGTTTTTCAGGTCGTAAATGAGCTGTGCCAAGTCCTCGATCGAGTAGATATCGTGGTGCGGCGGCGGGGAGATCAATCCCACACCCGGCGTCGAATGGCGCACCTCGGCGATCGTCGCATCCACCTTGTGACCGGGAAGCTGACCGCCCTCGCCGGGTTTTGCTCCCTGGGCCATCTTGATCTGGATCATATCGGCGTTGGAGAGATATTCCGTCGTGACACCGAAGCGGCCAGACGCGACCTGCTTGATTGCGGAGCGCTCGCTGTCACCGTTCGGCAGCGGCGTGTAGCGGTCCGACTGCTCCCCCCCCTCGCCCGTGTTCGATTTCCCACCGATCCGGTTCATCGCAACCGCAAGATTGGCGTGCGCTTCCCGGGAGATCGACCCGAGTGACATGGCGCCCGTCGCAAACCGCTTCACGATATCCGCGGCCGGTTCGACTTCGTCGAGCGGCACCGGCGCGCGACCCGTTTCGTCAGCATCCTTGATCCGGAAGAGCCCGCGGATCGTCAGCAGATCCTCGCTCTGCGCATTAATCTGCGCCGCGTAGCTCGCATATTTCTCCGGCAGGTTACCGCGCACGGCGTGCTGCAGATCCGCGACGCTCGTCGGCGTCCACGAATGTTTTTCTCCGCGGATGCGGTACGCGTATTCACCGCCAACCTCGAGCATCGAGCGCAGCACGTCGACGTCACCAAACGCTTCCGCGTGCCGCCGCACGGTTTCCTCGGCGACCTCTTCAAGCCCGATCCCTTCGACCTGGCTGTGGGTGCCCGCAAAATACTTGTCGACGAAGCTCGTCTTGAGACCGACCGCGTCGAAAATCTGAGCGCCGCAGTATGACTGATACGTCGAGATGCCCATCTTCGACATGACCTTGAGCAGGCCCTTGTCGATCGCCTTGATGTAGCGGTGTTGCGCCTCGTCGAGCGTAATGGGCTCGTCCATTTCCTCGATCAGCGCGCCCAGCGTCTCAAACGCCAGATACGGGTTGATCGCTTCTGCGCCGTAACCTGCGAGCGTGGCGAATTGATTGATCTCGAACGCCTCGCCCGTTTCGACGACGAGACCAACCGACGTCCGCCGACCCTTGCGGATCAGGTGATGATGCACAGCCGAGGTGGCGAGGAGCGACGGGATCGCGATGCGATCAGCCGACACCAGCCGGTCGGAGAGGATGACAATGTTGTACCCACCCTCGATCGACTGCTCGGCTTCCGTGCAGATCTGCCGAATAGCTGTCGCCATGCCGGCCGCACCTTTTTCGACCGGGTAGGTGATGTCGATCGTCAGCGTGCGGAAGTGGTTGTCCTCGATGTCACCGATCTGGCGGATGCGCTCGAGTTTCCCGTTCGAGAGCACCGGCTGCGCGACTTCCAGCCGCTTCACATCGGCAGTGCCTTCGAGATCGAGCAGGTTCGGCCGCGGTCCGATGAACGAGACCAGCGACATGACGAGTTCTTCGCGGATCGGATCGATCGGCGGATTGGTCACCTGCGCGAAGTTTTGCTTAAAGTACGTGTGGAGCAGCTTAGGGTGATCCGACAGCGCCGAGATCGGCGTGTCCGTCCCCATCGAGCCGATCGCTTCCTGTCCGACATGCGCCATCGGCGCCATCAGGAATTTGAGGCTCTCCTGCGTGTAACCGAACGCCTGCTGTCGATCGAGGAGAGAAATGTTTGATTGCGGCCGCTCGGGCATGTCCGGCTTCGGCAGGTCGCGGACGTGGATCTGCGTGCGGTCGAGCCATTTCTGGTACGGGTTCGCCCGAGCCAGCTCGGCCTTAACCTCCGCATCGTCGATGATCCGGCCCTGCTCCAGGTCGATCAGCAGCATCTTGCCCGGCTGGAGCCGCCACTTACGGACGATTTTTTCCTCAGGAATACGCAGCGTGCCGGCTTCCGACGCCATGAGCACGCGGCCATCGTCGGTCACGCAGTATCGCGCCGGGCGAAGTCCATTACGATCGAGCGTTGCACCGATCTGACGACCATCCGTGAATGCAACCGCTGCCGGTCCGTCCCACGGCTCCATCAGCGCAGCGTGGTACTCGTAGAATGCGCGGCGCTCGGCATCCATGATCGGGTTGCCGGCCCAGGCCTCTGGGATGAGCATCATGGCGGCATGCGTCATCGAGTAGCCACCGCGGATCAGGAACTCGAGCGCATTGTCGAAGCACGCGGTGTCGGACTGACCTTCGTAGGAGATCGGCCAAAGCTTGTTGATGTCCTTGCCGAACAGCGAACTCTCGACCGACGCCTGGCGTGCCGCCATCCAGTTGACGTTGCCGCGTAGCGTGTTGATCTCGCCGTTGTGCGCCACCATCCGGTAGGGGTGCGCGAGCTTCCACGACGGGAAGGTGTTCGTCGAGAACCGCTGGTGCACCAGCGCGAGTGCTGACTGGAACCGCTCGTCATGCAGATCGGCGTAGTAGGCACCGAGCTGGTAGGCGAGGAACATCCCTTTGTAGACGATCGTCCGCGACGACATCGACACGATGTAGAAACCGTTGTCGCGCCCCTCGGTCTCCTCGAACACGTAATTCGAGATGACCTTGCGCAGCATGTAAAGTTTGCGCTCGAACGCATCGCTATCGAGATCGAGCGAGCCCTTGCCGATGAAGACCTGACGCTGCGCCGGCTCGACCGCGATCACGCCCTCCGAGAGGCACTTATTGTCGACCGGCACGTCCCGCCAGCCGAGCAGAACCATGCCTTCCGCTGCGACCGCCCGCGTCAGGATATTGGCGCAGTGGCTCCGCAACCCCTGATCCTGCGGCATGAAGATATGCGCGACGGCGTACTCGCCGGGCTCGGGCAGCAGGATGCCGACGTCCTTCGCCACATCACTGAAAAAATCGTGCGGGATTTGCACCAGCATGCCGGCCCCGTCGCCGGCCAGCGGATCGGCACCCACCGCCCCGCGATGGGTCATGTTCTCCAGGATTTCGAGCCCGCTCGAGACGATGTCGTGGGAGCGTCGTCCGTTCAGATCGGCGATGAACCCGACGCCGCATGCGTCGTGTTCCTTGTCCGCGACATAGAGGCCCTCGTTAGCGCGCGGTTTCGCGTCGCCGCTGCCTTGCGTCAGATCCAGAGCCACCATGTCTTCCTCCATTCGCCAATCGTTGCGGCGGACGTTGCACTGCCCGTCGCTTTTCGCGCGCGCGGCTCGTGGAACCACGTGTGCGCCTCGTCCGGTCAAGACCGGGCAAGGACCGCATCGGTGTCCTGCCGGTGTGAGCGATCAGCTGCGCGCCGCGCCTACACTTGGCGCGTGACAACCAGACCGCCGGGCCAACGCCGGAGCGTCGACCGAGGGTCGCCGAAGTGCTCGTAGTGGGTATTACGAGTGCGTGTCGCGAGGAGACGCAGGTGCGGCGATATAGGACAGGCGTGCTGACCTACCCAGACCGGATCGCAGATTTGATCTCGACTGACAAGGGATGCGCTGCCGCGCCCCCTACGCGCGGCTGCACGGCGTGTAGCTCCGCGCGTGGGCGCTGGGCATGAATGCCGCGCATCTGCGTTGCGCATCTGGGAGCGCACGCCGGGCCGACGTCAACACCCAGCGCGACATTTGCCCACCGGGTGAACTCCGCTTGCGCCGATCCTCATGCCTATGCGAGGCCGCACCCGTGCTGAGTGAAAGCTAAATATGCTCTGTCCCACGAGCGAAACAGCACAACGCGCAACCATCACCACGATCCGGAAGATCCAGGGAATTGGCCATCATGGACGACGCCCCCGCTTCAGAAACCCGCCGCTCCGCTGCACCGCTCGGCGTTGAAGTTGCCTCGGATAGCGCATCGCCACTCCCCGAGCGGTCGACGCCGTACGGCTACTGGCCTTCCCCGATCGACGGTATCATGGTCGCCGGAAAATCCCGCCGCTTCGGCCATGTCGCGACGGATGAGGGGCATGTCTACTGGTGCGAAAGCCGCCCGGAGGAAGAGGGCCGCTGCGTCATCTGCCGGATCGATGCGGCAAGCCTTACGACATCCCCGGCGGAGGATGGCGCTGCGACCGCCGCCGACACAAACACGGGCGGAGAAACCAACCCGGGCGCAGAGACCAACACGCTCGAACTCACCTTCGAGGACGTCCTCCCGGCCCCGTGGTCCGCGAGCTCCCGCGTCCATGAGTACGGTGGTGGTGAGTTCTCTGTCCGCGCCGGCACGATCTGGTTCGTGAACGCAGAAGACCAGGACATATACCGAATGTCGGATGGCAACGCCGTCCGCGTGACGACTGCGCCAAAACTCCGCTTCACCAGCATCGCCGCGCTCCCGGGAGGCGGTGCAACCGCCGAGGACCGTCTGTTCGCGATCGCCGAACGCTCGACCAGCGATCCTAGCCGTCCGGAAAACCTGATCGTCGAAATCGACCAGAAGACCGGCGCGGTGTTCGACCGCGTCACCGGGCGCGATTTCTATGCGCAGCTCACGCTCTCCCCGCGCGGCGAAGCCATGGCCTTCATCGCCTGGGACCTGCCCGACATGCCGTGGGACGAGGCGGCCACCTACGTCTGCGAGATCAGTGACACGAGCGTTAGCGCGCCTCGTAAGCTCGTCGGCGGTGAAGGCGTCGCAACCTTCCAGCCGACCTGGCGTGATGCCAACACACTGGCGGTCGTGAGTGACGCAGACGGCAACGGACAACTCATCACGATGTCCGCTTTCGCCCGCGCTGACCAACCGGTCACGCACTCTGCGCCGGACATCGATCTCCTGGTGCCACTGTGGAACATCGCCTCACGCGCGCACGCCCGATCCGACGATGGCGCGACATGGGCGGCCGGATACCGCGCCGGTGCGTTCGTGCTGACCCGGAACGCCCGCGAACTCGAGACCGGGCTCGCGGACCTCTCGGCGATCAGCGCCCTCGACCATTCGATCACGGGGGTAGCCGCCCGCCACGATGCACCCGCTGAACTCACTGCAATCGATGCCGACGGCAACTGCCGCACACTGCGACGCTCGGCGGATGACGCCCTCGATCCGGCATATGTGTCCCATGGCGAGATCGTCCGCTTCGATGTCGACGGACGCACGGTTCCGGCGCTTTATTATCCTCCTCGCAACGATGCCGTGCGGGCACCCGATACGCCGCCACCCGCGATCGTCACCGCCCACGGCGGGCCCACCGGGATGGCAAAGCGCGGCCTGACACTGAAAACGCAGTTCTGGACGAGCCGCGGCTTCGCCGTCCTCGATGTCGATTACGCTGGAAGTTCCGGCTACGGACGGGCGTGGCGTGAGCGGCTCGACGGGCAGTGGGGCGTGGCCGATGTCGACGACGTCGTCGCTGCCGCCCGCTGGCTGACCAACAGTGGCCGTGCCGCCCCCGGTCAGATCGCCATCAGCGGCGGGAGTGCCGGCGGATATACGGTCCTCATGGCGCTCGCCATGTCGGACGTCTTCAACGCCGGCGGCTGCCACTACGGGATCGCCGACCAGGAACAACTCCTGCGCTGCACCCACAAGTTCGAGGCCGGCTATCAGTACCGCCTGTTCGGTGTGACCCACGAGAACCGCGAGCCGGTCTTCACTGCCCGCTCACCGATCAATCTGATGGATGGCTTCAGAACGCCGACGATCTTCTTCCAGGGAGCAGAAGACGCTGTGGTTCCGCCGGATCAGTCGCGGATGATGGTCGAGGCGCTGCGCCGCAATGGCGTCCCGACCGACTACCATGAGTTTGACGGTGAGCGGCACGGCTTCCGAAAGGCCCGCACAGTCGAAGCCGTTCTGAACGCCGAGCTCGCATTTTTCCGAGCCCACCTCGGCCTCGGTTGACGGCTTGCGACTGAAAGCTTGCGTCTGACGCACCTCGCCGCAGAGAAAAAATCCGCGTGCCGAACGACACGCGCGTCCTTCAACGGCCACGGCGACCGCGGGCATGCACCGTCATCACGTATCCTCGCGCTGCTGGCGCGCGGCCGGACCAACGATGCGCGCGTCCCGCTGGCGCCGCAACAACCGCCCAACGATGAACGACGTGCGCGGCACGTAGACGTAGGGCGTGCGTGCTTCCTTCGAGGGCCGCGCGAGCATTCGCACGATCCCGAACACGACCAGCACGAGATGGAACACCGAGATAAACACAAAGAGTGCGGCCGCCCCGTACCACTCAATCAGCGTCGACGTGACGATCGGGCTCGCGATCGCCCCCATCGCGAAACAGAACATCAGCGCCGCCGACAACTCGACCCGCTGATCGCTCGTGGCGAAATCATGCGCGTGCGCGGCCGCAACGGAAAAAATTGGGAACGTCGTCAGACCGAAAACCGCTGCGAACACGACTGCGAGATCGGGTCGTGCGGTGCCGGCCGTGATGGTGAGCGCACACGACGCGACAGCCGCGCTCGACAGCCAGATCAGGATCCAGCGCCGGTCGAACTTGTCGGCCAACCAGCCGGCGGGATATTGCGCAATCGCTCCGCCGAGAACGAAGCCGGCGAGAAAATAGCCGATCCCCTGCGCGTCGAGCCCGATTTCGTTGCCATAGATCGGACCGACCATGCGGAACGCGCCGGACGTCATGCCCGCGATCATCACCGCAAAAGCAGCCAACGGCGATAAGCGGAACGCGAGGCTCGGATGTAGCCGCGGCGCGCTCGGCGTCTCCGGCTGCTTGAGCCGCGTGAGGGTCAGTGGAATGAGCGACGCACAGCAAAGGATCGCGAGGATGTTGTAGGCGGCGTAGCTCGCCGGCGGCAGCACACCCACCATGAGTTGGGCGACAAGTGCGCCCGAGATGTCGACGACGCGATACACGCCGGTCGCCCGCCCGCGGGTCTCGTTGGTGACCTTGGCGTGCAGCCACGCCTCAATCACTGTGTAACAGCCGGCCACGCAAACACCTGATGCAACCCGCATCAGCGCCCACGCGCGCGCATCGACCACGAGCATATGTGCCAGCAATCCGATCGCCCCGAGCGCCGTGAACGCGGCAAATGTCCGTGAGTAGCCGACTGTGCCGAGGAGCCGTGGCGCCCACCAGCAGCCGACGAAAAACCCGACGAAGTGTGCCGAGCCGAGCAAACCGACCTCGGCACGCGTGAAGCCCTGGGACAGGCCCGAGATCGCATCGAGCGGGCCGACAGCCCCTGAGGAAAGCTGGAGGAGAAAAATCGACAGAAATAGCGCGATGAACGAGATCAGGAGACGCATGGGAGCGCTGTGATCGGGGGAAGCGCGAGGGCGTCAGGCGCCGCATCACGGAATGGTTCTGCCTTACCGCGAAGTGCGCGGCATGGGAACGCCTACGACGAACCAGCGTCGAGGGAACACGTTCGACACGCTCGCACCGCCCGACTGATGCGTGCGCACCGCCCGACCGATGCGCCATCAGCCAGTCTTTTCGATCTCAAGATAGCAGTGGACGTAATCCATCGCGTGGCCTTCCGGATCAGCCGCGACGAGATCCTCATACGCGCGATAAAAACCATCCACGATGGCCGCCCGCTCATCGGCACCACGAGCGCCATCCAGCGCCTGCAGGAACACCGTCTCGCTCCACGAGCGCAGCGTCGGCACATATGATTGCGCAAACGCCCGCGCATCCATCGCCCCATCCGCATGGTCGAACGCCGCGCGGTAGGGGCACGGCGTCAACTGCATGTCCGCGCGGCGCAGGCGCAGCCCGGCGCGAAAGACCGGACCGTCCTCATCGAGCAGCGGAGCGCAAAACTCCTCCCGCGTCCGATAGGCCTGGGCAAAGGTGGCCCGGCGCACCTCGTCTGCCGTGATGCGCCCGGCATCGTACTCCGCACGCCACAGCCGATCGAACGTGTCGAACATGTTCACACCGCCGGTGTTGCCGAGATAGCGCCCCTGCTCATCGATCCCGAAGTTGCAGATCACGAGCCGACCGCCCGCGCGAAGCTCCGCCGCCCGCGCCAGCAAAATGCGCTCCCAGTCTTCGCCCGCCTGTCGCGCAAACGCCGCGCGTTCTTCGCTCTCGGCGCCGACCATGTGGACATGGGAGGAAATTTCGCAGGGCTTCTCGGACACGTAGTGCATCGCCGTCGCGGAGAAGCCGATATCAAGCGAATTATCGGCGAGGAGCTGGGTGTGAAACCCGCGCCCGATCGCACTCACGAAGACATGCGGGAATGAACCGAGCCGCGCACCGGGCATCGAAGGCTGCTCGCTGTCAGCACCGTCGCCGCCGGTGATGACGTTGCGGAACAGCGCGGAAAAATCATTGCTGGGCAGATCGGTATAGACGACTTCCACCTGACGGCTCGGAAATCGCTCGCTCAACGCGGCAACGGTTTGGCAGATCGTATCGAGCGACGTGCCGCCATCGGCCGTGCCGTAGTCCGCGATCCGCAACGGCTGACCATCGTCGGCCGGCCCCGGGATCGATCGCGCAGCGTCGAGCAACATGTCTGCGGCGCGATCAATCACATGCTTCGCGCCACGCGTGCGCTCCGAGTAATAGCCGCCGCCCTTCATTGCCGTCGCCGCCTCGACGGCGCTCGTACGCGCACCAACCGCTGCCATGGGTGTTCTCCCGCTCGTCATCCGTTTCTCTTGAAGATGCGGGAGGCGGGGCGGGCTGACAAACAAAAAGGGGCACCGCACTGCGATGCCCCTACTCGAACGCGGGGATTAACCTCCGCGCCGATCTCACAACCGCCGCTTAGCGCGACGGCCTCAGCGTTACCGTGGTTACGCGGCTTCGCCTTCGATGACCTTCTGCTGATCAACGGTTTCGCCGATCTCGATGGTCCGCGGCTTCATCGCCTCGGGGATTTCCCGCACGAGGTCGATCGCAAGCATCCCATCCTTCAGATCAGCACCGCGCACCTGGACGTGGTCCGCCAACTGGAAGCGGCGCTCGAACGCGCGCGTCGCAAGCCCGCGGTGCAGGTATTTTCGCTCCGCGTCGTCACTCGGCTTGGTTCCTTTGACGGAAAGCGTGTTTTCTTTGACCTCGATGGATGGGGATGCTGGCGGATATCCGCCCTACAACATCGAACGCCTCGACGAGAACGCTTATCGGATCGCGATGGCGGTCGCCGGCTTTTCGCGCGATGACCTAGCGATCGAGGTCAAAGAAAACACGCTTTCCGTCAA
>JBCBJG010000029.1:0-20130 GCA_038523655.1 Pseudomonadota bacterium
CGGGTCGCCGCCTGAGCGTGCCGTGCTCCGCCTGCGCGTCGCACCGCCCCCTCTTCTCCCGCGCATACCCCTCCCAAGCACGAGCCCCTAACTGCGCCTCGAAACCCGCACGCTCATAACGGCTCGGAACGATTACTCCCCCGCGCGGTTCTTCCTACTCCCGTCATCGAAAAGCCGACACACCTGCGTATCGGGGTAATCCTCTTGCAGGAGACCTGCTGATGCTTCGCGTCACTGCCAGACTGTTCGTCGCGCTCTCTCTCGTCCTCGCGGTCCAGATGCTCTCAAGCCCGTCCAACGCCAATATGAAGCGGTTCGCATGGCAGTATCGCCCGCTGCTCGTGTTCGCCCCCGCGCTCGACGATCCGAAGCTCGCGCGCCAGCATGCGTTGCTCTCGGGCGCTCGCGGGGGTTTGCGCGAACGCGATATGGTGTTGATCGTCGTCGCCGGCGAAAGCGTGCGTGCAGCCGGCGGCCCGGCCCCGCGGATGAGCGCGGCGGCGCTGCGTGCACGATACGGCGTGTCGCCAGACCGCTTCGAAGTGCTGCTGATCGGCAAGGACACGGGCGTCAAACGCCGGAGTTCTACACCGCTCCCGTTCGCCAGCCTCGCGTCGCAGATTGACCGCATGCCGATGCGACGGCAGGAGATGCGCCGGCAACGCGCAACACAGTAAGCCGCGCAAACTCCAGCCCGCTGATCAAGAGCTGAACGATGCAACCCAATCAGTCCGACGCCCAGCCACCAAAACCCACCGGCTTTATCGTTGGGGCACTGCTGGAAGCGGCCCTGATCGGTACCTTTCTCTTGTTCTTCGGGCTTGATCACGTGCTGATCTTCGTTGGGCTCTGCGGGCTATTCTTCGCGCTCGCATTGCTAAAGGTCGCAACCACACCGGCGGACCGCCACGCCGGCGCAGGCGTCGATCCCGACCACGCGCGCATCGCCAGTCTGAACCGATTGTTCCCGCAGGCCGTGCTCGCCGCCGCGATCATCACCCTGCTCGCGAGCCTGCTAATCGGAACAAACGATCTGCACGCGCTGTTCCGCGAGACCTTCGGCTTCCCACAGTCGATGACGCGCCCTTTTCTTCCGCTCTGACCACTGGCCCGGCTGGCCACACCCTCGAACGGCCAGCCCGATGACGTTCAGTCCGCGCTAGCTCACTTTTGCCCACGCGCGGCGCACGCCAATGCAGCTGTCGCTGCTCTAGGAACCTTGCCGAATTCGGCGTATGCAGCGCGCAGCACGCCGCCCAATCGCTAGTCGTGAGAACACCCATGAGCTACACAGTCGCCGTCGTCGGCGCGACCGGCGCGGTCGGTCAGGAAATGCTGAGCATTCTTGAAGAACGCGCGTTTCCCGCAAAGCAGGTCCACGCCATCGCGTCACGTCGCTCGATCGGCCGCAAAGTGTCGTTCGGCGACGACGAACTCGCATGCGAAGACCTCGAGCAGTTCGATTTTTCCTCCTGCGACTTCGCGCTGATGTCGGCAGGCGGGGAAATCAGCAAGGAGTGGGCACCCAAGATCGCGGCAACCGGATGCATCGTGATCGATAACTCGTCCGCCTTCCGCTACGATCTCGACGTGCCGCTCATCGTCCCCGAAGTGAACGCTGACGCCGTCGCCGGCTACACGAAGAAAAACATCATCGCGAACCCGAACTGCTCGACGGCGCAGCTCATGGTCGCGCTCAAGCCGCTGCACGATCTCGCGAAGATCACGCGCGTCGTCGTCTCCACCTATCAGTCCGTCTCCGGCGCCGGTTCGGAAGCGATGGACGAGCTGTTCAATCAGACGAAGGGCAAGTTCGTGCCGGGTGGCGAGCTCGAGCCCGAGCGCTTCACCAAGCAGATCGCCTTCAACTGTATTCCTCACATCGACGTCTTCATGGAGGACGGCTACACGAAAGAGGAATGGAAGATGCTTGTGGAGACGAAAAAGATCCTCGATCCCAAGATCAAGCTGAGCGCGACATGTGTCCGCGTACCGGTGTTCGTCGGTCACGCCGAAGCGGTGAATGTGGAGTTCGAAAATCCCATCACGGTCGAGGAAGCGCGCGAAGCGATGCGGGAGGCCCCCGGCCTGCTGGTCGTCGACAAGCGTGAGGACGGCGGCTACGTCACGCCCGTCGAGTGCGTTGGTGATTTCGCGACATATGTCTCCCGCATCCGCGAGGACGCGACGGTCGAAAACGGTCTCGCCTTCTGGTGCGTCTCCGACAACCTGCGGAAGGGCGCCGCGCTCAACACGGTGCAGATCGCCGAGACGCTGATCAACCGCAATTTGCTTAGCCGGGCTGCCTGAGACTGACTGCCTGGCACCGACAGCCTTGAGCCGACAGTCTGAGATCGACAGCTTGGCGCTTAAAGTCTGGGACCAACGGCGAGGCGATCAACCGGCACCGAACCGATGTCTGGATCAACAAAGCGCAACGCCGACGCCGGTCTGACCCATCGCCTGTCTCCCTGGCGCATCGTGTTCATGCTGATCGGCTGTGCCACGATCGCCTTCGTCGGCGGATACATGACCACTCGGCCGGACTGGTTCGTCGCGATCGTCGGCGGGCTGATGGCGGCGGGTTTCACCGCGATCGCCGTGTCGCTCATTTCGCGCTGGGCGACCTTCGGGAGCGAAACGGTCCTCGCGATCGCACCGGAAGGACTGCTCGATCTCCGGCTCGCGCCACAAATTATTCCCTGGTCTGCGATCCGCGATGTGGATGTCTGGCGCAGCGCATCCAGCCGCGGCATCGTGTTGACGGTGGATGAGGCGGTTCTCGGCATGCTTGAGCTGACCCGCGCCGCGCGCCTATCGCAGGTCGTCACATCCGGCCTCGGCCCGAACCAGTTGCCGGTCTCCGCACTCGAGCTAAACACCGACTTCAAGACGCTGTTCATCGAGATCACCGACGCCTGGAAGCTGCACCGCTAGACGCGCTCAGGACTGTCGCTTTTTCTTCCGCGCAACTTTCTCCGGCTTCGGCATTTTTCGCCCCTCCACCTCGGTCGCGAGCTTGTAGGCCTCGAGCTGTTCGGGAGTGAAAATATAGAGTTTCTCTTTCGGCGTCCGCATCGCATGGATCCAGACCCGCGGATCGACCCCCATGTCGACGAGGTGCTGCTGGGAGACCGCGCTCACCCGCTGTGCCTCCTCCAGCCCGTCGTGAATACTGCCGATCGCCGATGGCACCGTGTAGACCTGATGGACGCCGATCCATGCGTCCCGACCGGCGCGGCGCGCACGACCGCCGGCGTAGAATAGTGGGCAGGACGACGCGCAATATCCATTCCGCGCGACCGCGAGTGTGATCCCCTTAGCACGCGCCAACCGCCCCATTTCGAGCGCGTCGCTGACCGAACCGCCCGGCGAGTGGACGGTAAGCGAGGTGAGACCTTTGCCGGCATCCAGCATGAACCGCTCGAAGTCTCCGGCAGTCCCGCCCTCGATCCGACCGAGCGCGGACGCCGCGCCGTCATCTCCGCGCACGAACACCATCCGCGCATCCATGGCTCCCGCCGGCACCCCATCCTCAAAACCCGGCAGCGTGACTCGATCACCGGACCGTCGGACAGGATTGGTCCGCGGCAGATAAGGCCGCAGATGATCGCTCGGTTGCGCCGGCCTCATCGTCAGCGGCGAGGTCCGGTCGGCCGTTTCCCAATCGCCCGGCGCCTGGTCGATCAGACTGCGGAGATCAAAACCGAGAACGCCGATCGTGAGCACCAGCAGCCCGCGGAACATCCATTTTAAAAGCGCACCGTCGGGCAGCCGGTCGAGAAACCGTTCTATGGCGCCGGGCGTGTCGCGATTGTCGTGCATATCCGCCCTTCGCGTATCTGCGGCCTAGTCTCCAATGAACGCGCTCAGGCGCTCGAGCGATCCGGTGTCCCGGACGCACCGATCGGAGTCACGTTGGTGGGCTCGTCGATCGGTGCTTCGCCTGGCGCATCGTGCGCATCGAGGCCGGCCTGTCCCTGCTCCAGGCCCATCTGGCGGTAAACTCGCATCGCGCGGATCATCTCACCGGCCGTCAGAACGTCTTCGTCGCGCTCGCCACCGTTTTCCCGGCGGATCGTCGACTGCACGACCACGAGCATGAAAATCAGCACCGCCGGCAACAGATCGATCGAAATCGCACCCGCCCAACTGGGGAGAAAATCCCGCGCATAGAGCAGCACAGCTTCCGCCGTCGACAGCGGCGTGAACTGGAGTTGCTCAACTTTCGGTTGGGCGAGGATTTCATCCGCTGCCGCTGCGAGCGCCGCGCTTTGCTTGCGCACCGCTTCTTCGACCCGCGCGACCACCTGGTTCTGCCGCTCGACAAGATCCGCTGTCCCACCGTCCGCGGCAGGCGCGATGAAGGAGCGACCGAGATCGACCGCCGTGCGTTTGACCGACGGTGCGACTGACGTTTGCTGCAGCGCCGCGATCACGCTCGTGAGCTGAACAACCTCCTCGGCAAACGCATTGGAGCGCCCCTCGATCGGGCCACTCCCCGTCACGAGTTTGCGCATCCGTGCAAGATTTTTCCGCCCCTCGTCGAAAAGCGACTTCACCTGCGCTTCCGATGCCGCGACGTTTTCGAGAAGACTGGTGAGCTGCGAAGACATCTGCGTCAGGAGCTGCACGACGGTGCCGCTGCCGGATGTGCCGGTCAGTGCCCCCGAACGCTGCTCCTGTTGCGCGAGGTTCGCGAAGCGTTGCGCAGCGAGCGTGATGTCCGGCTTCAGCCCCTGCGCCGCGAGCGCGTTGCTGTTCGCCTGATCGAGCTTACGCTGATAACTCTCCGTCGCGTTCGCGAGATGCTGCTCGAGTGCCGCGCTCCCGGCGAGCGCCGCCGCATTCAGCCAAGACGACATTGCGATGATCATGGCCGAGCCGATGGCCATCGCAACGTAAAGCAACCGCCGTGACGCCGCGAAACGCACGTGCGGCATGAAGCGGATCAGGTAAGACCAGAAAGTGTAGATACCGACGCTCACAGCGGATGCGTAGATAATCGCCCCGAAGAAAACGAGCGTCGCCGAGCCGTCCAACAGCCCGCGGACCCCGAGGTAAGTGTAGACGCCGCTCGCCAGTGCGAGTGTCGCAAGCGTGATTTTCGTGGTGCTCTCGAGCCGCCGCTGCCCAAGCTTCAGGACTTCCGACATCGTGTTTCCTTATGTCCCGCTGTCCGTTCGGCAATACGTCGCCGGCTGGAAGCCGTTGACCACGCCCCTCCCCCCTTTGGAACGCGGCCTTGCCCTGCTCGCCGCTCACTTGCGCTGTGCAATTGCGGCGGAAATACGCCTGATCCACGCCGGTGCCCACGCCTTGGCGCAACCGTGGTTACAAGGCGTGGGCCCGAGGGTGGAGGGCAAGGAGGACGGAGGGGTGCACCGATCGGGGAGCGCTAAAATAATACGCCAAGTTAGCTTGCCGTGATCGCCGGGCGATGTCGCTCGCCGCCGATCGCAGGGCCTCAAGCGTGGATGGTCATCGGAACCCCGCGATCGTCGACGCCTCCGTCGGCCGGAAACCGGTCTGCTACCCCCCGAGCGATGCGGGCCGCCGTCCAAGCGCAGACGCAGGCGTCGAGCAGATCATCCATGCCCACCTCGCGACGCAGGTACGGCAGCTCACGCAAAAACGCCGCGGGAAATCCGGCATTCTCCAGCAGGGATCGCCTAACCTCCATGCCGGCCTCGTTGATCCGCCCCTTTATTTTCTTCCCCTCGGCGAGCGGCTCACCGCCATTGAGCGCGCGGAACGCGACCTCCGGGTGACATTCTATGAGTGCTGACTTTCCGTGTCGCGCAAGATAGGCGTCGGCCTCCCGAATTTTCGGAAAGAGAAAAAAGCACTGCTTCGAGACCTTGCGGGGCGGGGTCGAGTGCGCGAACGCCGCGGCACAAGCCTCCGGGTAGGTCTCCGCGTAGACGGCCGCACGCGCCGGCACGGCAAACACGCTGGACCGACGAGGCCCTAGCACCGCCCGAGCTGCCACGTCGCAGCCACGCCCGGCCCCGTCGAGATGGTCCGGCAGCCCGATCGGGATATCGATCGCAACGACCCGGGGAGTGAAACCGAGCGTTTGGATGTCGCCCAAAGTGCGCAGAAGAAAACTGCGCGGCGCTGCTGCGCGCGATGCCGTGTACGATGACAACGACCACGCGACGGCGATCCATCCCGCGGGGCATCCATCCAGCCCCAGCACGAGATCGTCGGTGCTGACGCCCGCGTCGGCATTTGTGGTCACGTCGCTTCCCAACACGACGGTTCGGTCAGCGCCAGCTCATCAACAGCTTCAGAAGCCGCGATAATCCGCTCGAGCCTTGCCACCGCCGGGGCAAACGCCCCCGCTTTATCATCCGCAGTTCCTGCATCCCGAGCACGCAGCCCCTCACCGAGATAAAGCCCGGCAAAAAGATCACCCGTGCCGTGCGGAACGCGCGGGCGACGGGTCGTACTGATCGCGTCATGGGTGTCCTGACTGACGCGCACATTCCCGAGCGCCGCCCCTCCGCGGGTCGGAATCGATGTCGCGATCACTTCCTGTGGGCTCAGCATCCGCGCCTGCTCGACCGCCGCATCGACAGTCTCCGCGTACGGTGCACCGGTCAGATACGAGAGCTCGAACCGGTTCGGCGTCGTGCAATCTGCCCGTGGCAGCAACGTGTCGCGGAGGGCCCCTGCCGTCTCCGCGTCGACATAAAGTCCCTTCGGCTCGTCACCAACCGCCGGATCGCAAATGTACTGCACGTCGCTGCGTGCCGCCCGACAGTCGTCGACGATACGCGCGATCGCATGGACAGCGTCAGACCGTGCGACATACCCGGTAAGCACGGCATCGACATCGCTCGCCCATCCGTTTTCCAGAATGCCACGCCAGAGCCGCGCGATCTTCTCGCCGCTCACCGCCTCGCCCGCGACCGGGCCCAGACCCGGATGGTTGGAAAACAAAACGGTTGGGATCTGCCAGACACGGTGGCCGAGACGTTGCAGTGCGAACCCGGCAACCCCAGCGCCGACAGCTCCACGCACCGTTTGCGATGACACTACCAGCACCGTCGCCATGATCGTTCTTCCTGTCCCGTCCACCGGCAAGCAGATCCGCCGGAATACCTTGCGCACCCGTGCCGGGTAGGCATTTCGCGCGCCGCTCGCTACACCCGCGTCGCATACCGTTTTCACCCGGCGCCGCCTACTGCTCACCAGGCCCCGCCACGCGCGTGAACCCAACGACCTGCACCGCCGTCGTGATGCCTGCCAACAGCATCCGACCGTAGTGCAGCCACCTGAATGCCGATCGCAGACGAATGACCGAGACCCATTTTCGCCCTCTCCGCAGCGTCCTTTACATGCCGGGCGCCAACACCCGCGCGCTCGAGAAAGCTCGAACACTGGACGCGGACGCTATCATCCTCGACCTGGAGGATGCCGTTGCCCCGGACACAAAAGACGACGCACGCCGCAACGTCGCCGCCGCGATGGAGACAGGCGGCTATGGTGATCGGGTCGTCGCGATCCGCATCAATGGCCCCGATACGGCTTGGTTCGATGCCGACCTCGCGATGGCTGCTGAAGCGCAGCCCGATGCGGTCCTCGTCCCGAAGGTCTCCAGCGGCGCAGAAGTCGACCGCCTCAGTGCGCGCATGGACGCATCCGGCGTCCCGGCATCGACACGGCTCTGGATCATGATCGAGACACCGCGCGCGATCCTGGAATTGTCCGATATCGCGCGGCGCAGTGGCACAGTGGATGGCCGCCTCGCAGCCTTCATTCTCGGCACAAACGATCTTGCCAAGGAGACCGGTGCGGGCCTCGGCGAAGATCGGCTCGCGATGGTGCCGTGGTTGACGCAAACCGTCGCAGCCGCACGCGCGTACGGGCTCGCGGTGATCGATGGTGTGTATAACGATTTCCGAGACATCGACGGCCTCACCCGCGAATGCGCGCAAGGCCGCCTGCTTGGCATGGATGGAAAAACCCTGATCCACCCCGCGCAACTTTCAGTGGCCAACACCGCCTTTGCCCCCGCCGATGCGGAGGTCGCTCTTGCACGCGAGATCATCGCCGCGTTTGCCCAGCCGGAAAATCAGTCCGCGGGCGTCCTCACCGTGAACGGGCGGATGGTAGAGCGCCTGCATGCCGAGATCGCCCACCGAACTGTCGCAATCGCCGACGCGATTGCCGCGCGGGACACCGCGGCATGAGCCAACGTGCACTGCATGTTTGGCTCCCCGTCGGGGGCATGATCGCCGCCGCCTGGCTTTTCCTCGGCGTGATGGCAATCGATCTCGCACGCGTGGTTTCAGCCGGCGCACTCGGGCCTGGCATGTCGATTTTCGAGGCGGCGGTGAACAACCTGTCATTGTCGCTCGGCAATCTGTGCCGCCCGTTGACCGAGGCCGAGCTCGCATCCGGCGCGATCGGGCCGATGCTGCGCGTGGTCGTCATGTGGCTTGCGATGTCGATCGCTATGATGCTGCCGACGGCGGTCCCGCTGATCGCCACCTATGTAGACTTCTCGTTCGCCAACCCCGAGCGCGTTCCGCAGCGCCAGGTCTACGCCCTCATTGCGGGATATCTCATCGTCTGGTTCGGATTTTCCGTCAGCGCCGCCGCCCTACAGATCGGCTTGAGCCGCGCGCTCGTGCTCGATGGCGCGATGGTCGGCCGGCTCGGCTGGGTCTCCGCCGCGTTCCTCGTGATCGCAGGCGCTTATCAATTCTCCGCGCTCAAAGCGTCCTGTCTTGCACGCTGCCGGGCTCCGTTCGCGACCTTCCTCGGGATGTGGCGTGACGGCCTGCGCGGTGCGCTTATCATGGGCCTCAAGCAGGGCGGATATTGCCTCGGCTGCTGTTGGGCGCTGATGCTGCTCGCTTTCGTCGGCGGCGTGATGAACGTGCTCTGGATGGCCGCGGCGATGGCGCTGATGTTAGTCGAGAAATTACCATCTGCCGGAGAACGATTGACACAGGGTATCGGCATCTTGCTCATAGCGGCGGGTGCCTTCGTGGCCGTGAGCACCGCTCTGTCCGCGTAGGACAACACCATAGGCGCGACACCGGTGGTCCGGTCCGCGCTCGATGAAGGGGAGGGGACCACAATGAAATCCTGGGCGATCAAGGGTGAATTGATCCTGAACTGCAACTGCACGGTTTTCTGTCCGTGCGTTGTCTCACTCGGCACACATCCGCCGACCGAGGGTCACTGTCAGGCCTGGCTCGGCGTGCGCATCGACGAGGGGCATGCCGGCAAAACCAAGCTCGACGGCTTGAATGTCGCGATGATGATGGAAATCCCCGGCAACATGGGGCGCGGCAACTGGACCGCGGCCGCCTACATCGATGACCGCGCCTCGAAGACTGCGCACGGCAAACTCGTCGATATCTTCAGCGGGCAGGCACGCGGCACAACGGGGCTGTTTTCCATCCTCGTGAGCAACTTTCTCGGCGCACAATCCATGCCGGTGCACTACGAGAATGACGGCAACAAGCGCCGCCTCGAAGTGCCAAAGACCATCATCGGCGAGGTCGAACCAATCGAGGGGGCCAAGCCGGGCAAGGAAGTCCAGGTCACCAACACCGGCTACTGGATGGGCGCCGATGTGACCGTCGCACGGGCAAACCACTCCCGCGTCCGCGCCTTCGGTCGGGTATGGGATTTTTCTGGCCGGAGTGCTGAGATCTGCCAGATCGACTGGGCCGGTCCGTAGGCCGCACCCGCATCTGCAAGCCGCACCCGCATCGGCTCGTAAGCTCAGGTGTGGACTAGGCCTTAACTCAGAGCGCTATACGCCCGCCTGCACCGGCGGGCGTTTTCGTATTCGTCAGCCTACGCGATGCAGCACCTCGGTTGGGACAGCTTTGCCGTCAATCTCGCGGCCTAGAGCGGATCCCGCGCATCGCGATAATCGGCATAGCTGCTCATATTCGCCGGCAGCATCGCCCGCGCGGCCGGCCCATCGATCAGAGAAAGATAGAGCACCGGTTCGTTCGCCGCGCCTTCCACGCTCTGCGCCGGCCAGACGTGATCGTTCCACGTCTCAGCAACATGCGCCCCGTAGGCGATGCCCGTCTGCGGAAAAATCGGCACGATCGAGCGTGACGCGAGCATCCGCACCAGCACCTCGGGAGCGCCCTCGCCGGCCGCAATTTCCTCCGCAGCGCGCATCGTCTCCTCGTCGCAGACGGAGAGAAACAGGGGCGCACCATCATCATCGATCATCGCGATACCGGCCGGGTTGAGCACACGGTAGTACTCGCAGATCCCGCGCCGATCGAAGATGTCGAGAAAGTAAGAGCGCAGCCCGGAATGCGCCCCGAAGTCCTCGCGATGCGCACTCAGCGCAACCTCGACGGGCCGGGTAAGCTCAGTGAAATAGGACCGCTGGAGACTTTCCATCTCCCGCTTCAGGATCCGCGGCAGGTCGGCCATCTGCTTCATCAGGAAGCAATCGATCAGCCCCTCGTTGAACGCCTTGACCGCCGTCTCGTCGCCCGCCTTACCGGTCAGCAGAATCTTGCGGATCGGGTGATCGCGAAGCTGACGGCAAACATCGATACCGTTGAGACCCGGCATGGAAAAATCCACGCAGAGCAGGGACAGTTGTTCAAAGCGCCCCGGATCACTGCTGAGCGTGCGCATCCCGGCGCTCTCGACCCGCAGGACCTGATCGCCGGGCGCGACGGAAATCGCGTCACCCACGTCGACATCGTCACGGAAGAGCTGGCGCACCACATCGCTATGGTCCCGCCGCTCGTTGCAGAAACGGATCGCTTCCTCGGGCCGCGTGAATGTCTGGCAGATGAAATCCTCGCCGTAGTGGAACGCGAAGCTTTCGAGAAAGACCGGATCGTCGTCGAGCGCGACGATCGTTGTTGGGTGATAAAACGGAAGCATGTCCGCCTGAGAATGCGTGGGTGGCCGACCAGGAACTTTGAACCGTCACGACTAATCTGTTGTCGTTGCGTTAGTCTGAATTCAACTGGGTAAATGCCAGGATAGAGGGGCGGGCGCTTGCGCGTCCATGATCTGGCGACAAAGAAACCGGGCGTGAGGACCGCCACGCTACCGTGTGGCCGGTGGAGATCAAGGCAGGAAAACCGCATGCGCTTTGCAAGACATCCGCTGTCCAAGATGTGGGACAGCTACGTCGCATTCCACACGATCGCGTCCGACAAATTGTTCCTTGCCGGTATCATCGGCATGATCGGCTTTCCGACGTTCTACCTGCTGTACACCTTCGTCACGCCCCAGCCCTACGAGAGCCTTATCGCCCGCGGCACCGGGTTCATGCTGAGCGCGGGGCTCGTCTTGGCCCGGTTTTTCCCCGAGAAGACCGAACGTTTCCTGCCATTTTACTCCTACCTGGCCTTCCTGATCGCGCTGCCGACGTTCTTCGTGTTCATGACGCTGATGAACGATGCCTCGACGATCTGGCAGGTCTCGACGATGGCAGCATTCGTCTACGTGGCGCTGCTCTACGACAGCGTGAACATGGTGTTCGTCTCCGTGGTCGGGGCGATCCTCGGCGTGGCGGCCTATCTGGTCGTCTCAGGCGGCGCACCATTCCCAGAGGAGGCGATCCATCTCCTGCCGATCGTCGCCTTCGCGCTCGTCGGCTTTGCAGTGCTGAACTACAGTGAGAGCCGCGTCGTGAACGAGAAAATGCGGGCGGCGTCACAGCTTGCTGGCCACATCGCGCATGAAATGCGCACCCCGCTGCTGGGTATCAGTCTCGACGCCGAACGGGTCGATGAACGCCTGCCCGACCTCACCGAGGCCGCCGTCTGGGCCCACGCCCGCGGCTTCGAGGGCCGACGCCTTGGCCAGCGCGAGGCGCGGAACCTCGTCCGCTCGATGTCACGGATCAAGGACCACACGCTGTACGCCAACATGATCATCGACATGTTGCTGATGAACGCGGGCCGCCGGAAAATCGCGCAGCATCACTTCGATATCTTCTCCGCCCGCGAAACGATCGCCAACGCGATCGAGCGCTACCACTTCCGCCCAAACGAGCTGACGCTGGTGACCATCGCGGATGAGGATGATTTCTATTATCTCGGCTCGGATATTTTACTGGTGCACACGCTGTTCAATCTTCTGAAGAATAGTCTTCGCGCGATCGAGTCCGCAGCATTGGGCGCGATTGAAATCCGGCTCGACAGCTCCGGCAGCGCCAACCGCATCATCTTCACCGATACAGGGCCCGGCATCCCGCCGAGCGTGCTCAGCCGAATTTTCATCCCATTCTATTCAGGCGAGAAGCATGGCGAAGGCACCGGCATCGGGCTGGCATTCTCCCGGTTCGTGATCGACAGCTTTGGCGGGGAGATGACCTGCCACTCGACGCTCGGCCAGGGCACGACGTTCGAGATCGCCCTGCCACGGGTGAATGCCGAAGCGATCGCGAACGCCCGCGCGGAGAGCAGCGCACCGTCGACTTCGCCTATGCGGAGGGCCCCCGGCTCAACCGACAAGCCCGCCAGCCCGGAAAAGCACGCCGCCTGATAACAACCGCCACCCCTTAGCGACTTCAGCGCGTACGAGCGCGCCGTTGTCGTACCGGCTCCGTCTCGACGGGGCGCCGCACCGGACCGCGCTGACAACGCAACACTGCGCGCGACGTCTAGGCTGCCTCCTGCGAGCCTTCCTGATCATGCCCGGCATCTGCAGGGCGTTCGTCGCTACCTGCGCGCAGGCGCGACGTGCCCTGCATCTTCGCATCGCTGATCACGCCGGATGCTGCCGCGATGCCCTTGCGCCGACGGCTCGACGCCCATCCTGGAACGTCGAGTTCGTCCCGCACGTCGCGACAGACCGAAATCACGTGGTCCAGTTCAGCGCGCGTATGGCCGCAGTTCAGCGTGAAACGGATCAGGCACCGCTTTTCCGGCGTCGCAGGCGGAAAGAAAATTGCACCGAACACACCGCGGGACTCAAGTGCATCCCGCAACCGCATCGTCTCGAGCTGCGGTCCAGCCTCCAGCGCGATGATCTGGTGCGCCGACACATCGACGTTGTAGCCGAGCGCATCAAGATGCCCGCGCAGGTAGTGGTGATTGCGGTGGAGCTGGGCCTGCCGCCAGGTCTCGTTCGCAAGAATATCGAGGACCGCATCGTAGCCGGCGACCTCGTGCTGCAGCACCGAGGTCGAAAAGATGACCGGCAGCGATTCATAACGGAAGTACTCAGCATTCCGCTTGGAGCAGGCGATCGCACCTCCGCGGCTGGCGACCGCCTTCGACAAGCCGATCGTGCGGAAGTGCACCCGCTCTTCAAGCCCAAGGGCGACACACAGACCGCCGCCGTTCTTGCCGTGCGCACCGAATGAGTGCGTTTCGTCCACGACGAGCACGCAGCCGTGCCGCTCGACCACGTCTACGATGTCTGCGAGCGGCGCGACGGCGCCATCGGTGCTGTAGAGCGCGTCGACTGCGACGACGCCCGGCCCGTGCTTCAGGATTTGTCGCTCGAGGTGCGCAGCGCTGTTGTGCCGGAACGGGCGTGGCACCGCCTTGGCGCTGGAAATCCCCTCCCAGAGCGAGATGTGCGCTTTCATATCGACGAACACGGGCGCATCCGGCTCGGTGATCGCCTGAATCAGCCCAACGTTGGCGCAATAGCCTGAGTTCACGAGCACCGCGTCTTCCGCCCGCAATACTCTGGCGAGCCGCCCCTCGAACGCAGCGATCGAATCGCGTTCCTTATGCAGCCAGACGCGGGACACGGCATCGCCGTGCCCGCCGGCGCGGAGCGCAGACACTTCGGCGGCGATCACTTTCGGATGCCCGGCGAGGCCCAAATAATCGTTTGTGCGCATTTGCACGTCACCCGGCCGCGGCGAGCGCCCCTTCATGGGGTGCCCACCGGCCCAGGCGTTTTCGACCCGCTCGGTGTAGTAGCGCTGGATGCGGTCATGCAGAAACCGGGGGTCTGGCGGACTTAGCGGCGTGGTGTTGTTGTCAGAGCCTTGAAATTTCACGAAAGTATTCATGCCTGCTCCTGCATCCAAGCGACGCGTTACGCTTCAGTACTACGCAGATCAGCGATCGTTCGACGCGAGTGCTGACCAAGTATCGTAAGTGTTACAAACGCGTAACATGCACTTATACTTGAACATCACCCGGCATGATTCCACAGATTTATTGCATGATTTGCCCGCGACGCAGCCGCGCACGGAACGCATAGGTCGCATGTAACCGACTATCAGGAACAGGGGCGGGATCTTTCGTGTGCGCCGCGCACACGAAGTCGGCATGCGCCGAGCCGAGCCGACAAAGTAGAATAACCAAGGGTAAGGCCCGCGCGCACCGACACAATGATCGGGCGGCTTACCGCATAGTATGCGTAGAACGCCCTGGGTGCCGCCCCGGCGAATGTGCCACTAGACAAGCAGGCCTAGGTCAGCGGCGGAGCATTACCCGCCGATAACGCGGCGAGGGCGTCCAGCCGCCAGAGCGGGCCGACAAGCACAGGCTAACCGTCTTCGCCGTCATCCGATTTAACGGGCACGATCGACGAGACGCTCGCATTCGGGTCTTCGTCGTCTTCGATGAAGGTATCGTCTTCATCGTCTTCGATATCGACGTCGTCGGTCTCGATATCCGCCAGCTCGTCAGAATCCTCTTCGTCGCTATCGCTCTCCGGCTCATCGGCCGGTACAGCGGCAGCGGCCACGGGAGTATCCGCCTCTTCGGTCTCGACTTCTTCCTCCGGCGCCTCCGCGCCGACGAGTTTAAATTCCGCACCACACATCGGGCACATGATCGGCGAATTCGCCAGGTCGTAGAACCGCGCTCCGCAACTCTGACAGGTGCGCTTCGTTCCGCGCGCAGCTTTCTGCGACATCGACGTCCTCATGGGCTTGGGTGGTCGGCAGCGCTCGGCAAGGCGATGCGCGACGCCCGTCTGCCATGCACCTCTTACCGTGTCAAAGGCTCGATACCGCACGCACTCACCGGTTTATGCCCGCTTCTGCAGGCATGCTCCGCGGCGAGGCCCAGCGCGCTTTGACAGCAGACACCTAGACACTATTACTGGCCGCACGAATGGTCGCCGGCCCTGCGCATCTCCTGCAGGGCTCGCAGTGGCTCCGGCCACACCTCCCCGATTGGGCTCGAAGGACCCGACAATGACCTCGTCATCCGCGCCGCCGGCACCTGCCGGTGCGGAGCCCGCTGTCGCTCAACCACTGAGTGCCGTCCGCGCCGGTCCGCTTTCCGGCGTCGTGACCCCACCCGGCGACAAATCGATTTCCCACCGTGCCTTGCTGTTCGGCGCCCTGGCACACGGCGAGACGGAGGTATTCGGTCTCCTCCCATCCGAGGATGTGGTCGCGACCGCCGAGTGCCTGCGGGCGATGGGAGTCCCGATCGATGGCGCCGACGCGACACCCGACCGTGCAACACGCATTCACGGCCGCGGCTTGTACGGACTGTGCGCGCCTGAAGAACCCCTCGACTTCGGCAACTCGGGCACCGCCGTGCGGCTGATGATGGGTGTACTCGCCGGGCAGGATTTCCCAGCGACGCTGATCGGCGACGCATCACTTTCACGCCGGCCGATGGGCCGTGTTCTCGATCCACTGCGTGCGATGGGGCTGCAGGTGGACCAGGGAAAAAATTCAGCCGCAGACCGCCTCCCACTCACCGTGCGCGGGCCGGGCGACCTCATCCCGATCAGCTACACGCTGCCGGTCGCCTCGGCACAGGTTAAGTCGGCAATTTTACTCGCCGGGCTGCACGCAGCAGGTGAGACGACAGTAATTGAACCCGTCGCGACCCGAGATCACACCGAGCGGATGCTCCGTGCTTTTGGCGCCGATCTGCGTGTGGAGGAGACCGCCGACGGACAACGCATCACGGTCGTCGGTGAAAAATCGCTTCAAGCGCAGACGCTCACTGTGCCGTCAGATCCAAGCTCGGCCGCGTTCATCATAGCGGCGGCGCTCATGGTGCCCGGGTCTCAGGTCACCGTGCGCGACGTGCTCGATAATCCAACCCGCAACGGCTTCGTCGAAACGGTCATCGAGATGGGCGCGGATGTGTCCCGGACGAACGCGCGGGATATCGGTGGGGAAACGGTGGTCGATCTCGTTGTGCGGCACGGCCCGCTCCGAGGCGTCGATGTTCCAGCCGGCCGCGCGCCCTCGATGATTGACGAATACCCGATGCTCGCCGTCGTGGCCGCGACCGCCGACGGGACGACGACCATGAACGGCCTCGCCGAGCTGCGGGTGAAGGAGAGCGATCGCTTGGCGATGACCGCGGCGGGGCTGGCAGCCAACCGCGTTTCTCACGAAGCGGCGGAAGACCGGCTTGTCGTCTCGGGCTGCGGACCGAGAGGAACGATTGCCGGCGGCGGCACCGTCGCAACGGAACTGGACCATCGCATCGCAATGGCGTTCCTCGTCCTCGGTTGCGTGACAGATCGGCCGGTCACAGTGGATGACAGCCGGATGATCGCGACGAGTTTCCCGGGCTTCACCGCGTTAATGCGCGAACTCGGTGCCGTGATCGAGCCGGGCCCGGCATCATGATCATCGCGATCGATGGTCCGGCTGCATCGGGCAAGGGTACCCTCGCACGGCGCGTCGCGGCGCATTACGGCCTGCGATATCTGGATACGGGAGCGCTTTACCGTGCCGTCGCCCGCGATGTGCTCGCCGAGGAAGGCGATCTCCGCGACCCGAAAACGGCCACGCGCGTCGCCAGCGACCTCGATCCCGAGACGCTCGACGATCCTTTCCTGCGCGACCGGGGGGTTGGCGAAGCCGCCTCGATCGTCGCCCGCATTCCTGAAGTCCGCGACGCGATCCTCGCCTACCAACGCGACTTTGGTACTGCCGCGCCCGGCGCCGTGATCGATGGGCGGGACATCGGCACGGTGGTCTGCCCGGACGCTCGAGCAAAGCTATTCGTGACCGCCTCGCTCGAAGAACGTGCCCGGCGCCGCTATCACGAGTTGCGATCGAAGGCCTACGACGTGACCCGCGACGCCGTGACAGACGAAATCCGCAACCGTGACCGCCGCGACCTTGAACGCACCGTCGCCCCGCTCGCGAAAGCGGATGATGCCGTCTTGCTGGACACGACGGAGTTGGATATAGAGGCGGCGTTCCAGGCAGCAGTCGTCGCAATCGACGCGCTACTTGAACGGTGATGTTTTGGGGCGCACCGCTTCGGTGATGCCCCGTTTTGCGTTTCAGGGTCGACACGACGAGGCGTTGCGAGGCCTTCAGCCACGCCGCCACTAGACTGTCGACCGAAACCGGACATCCGAATGAATTGACGCCGCCCGCAACGGTGAGCCGCCGCATCGCGTCGGACCGTGCGTGGGGGCAGAGGACAACACCAACCCCCGCTGCGCTGCAATTCCGCAGTGCCGCAAACAGGAATATTAATGAACGCCACCTCCGCAACCCAGACCGAATCGATGAACCCGACGACGGCTGATTTCGCAGCCATGTTCAACGAGAGCATGGATGCCGACGCTCTCCAGGAAGGCACCGTTGTTCGCGGTACCGTCGTCTCGATCGAGAAAGACCTCGCCGTCATTGACGTTGGCCTAAAAACCGAAGGCCGGGTTCCGGTCCGCGAGTTCTCCGTTCCCGGTCAGGAAGCTGATATTTCCGTCGGCAGCGAAGTGGAAGTCTACCTGGAGCGGATCGAAAACGCCCTCGGCGAAGCGGTCCTGTCGCGCGAAAAAGCCCGCCGCGAAGAAAGCTGGATCCGCCTCGAGCAGAAGTTCGCCGACAACGAAAAAGTCGAAGGCATGATCTTCAACAAGGTCAAGGGTGGCTTCACCGTCGATCTCGACGGCGCCGTCGCCTTCCTGCCCGGCAGTCAGGTGGATGTGCGCCCGGTGCGCGACATCACCCCGCTCATGAAAACGCCGCAGCCGTTCCAGATCCTTAAAATGGACAAGCGCCGCGGCAACATCGTCGTCTCCCGCCGCTCGATCCTCGAGGAAACCCGCGCCGAGCAGCGCAGCGAGATCGTCGCGCGCCTTGCCGAGGGTCAGATTATCGAAGGGGTCGTCAAGAACATCACTGACTACGGTGCGTTCATCGACCTCGGCGGCATCGACGGCCTGCTACACGTGACGGACATGGCCTGGCGCCGGGTGAGCCACCCGAGCGAAATCGTCAACGTCGGCGACAGCGTCAAAGTCCAGATCATCCGCATCAATCAGGAAAGCCAGCGGATTTCGCTCGGCATCAAGCAGCTGCAGGCCGACCCGTGGGAAGGCATCGAAGCGAAATACCCGGTTGGCGCACGCTACAACGGCAAGGTCACGAACATCGCCGACTATGGTGCGTTCGTTGAGCTAGAGCCGGGTGTCGAAGGTCTGATCCACGTCTCGGAAATGAGCTGGACGAAAAAGAACGTCCACCCGGGCAAGATCGTCGCTACAAGCCAGGAAGTCGAAGTCCAGGTGCTGGAAGTCGATCCGCACAAACGCCGGATTTCGCTCGGCCTCAAGCAGACGCAGGAAAATCCCTGGGAGCAGTTTGCCGAGACCTTCCGTGTCGGCACGAAGGTCGAAGGCGAAGTCCGCAACATAACGGAGTTCGGCCTCTTCATCGGTCTCGAAGGCGGTGTGGACGGCATGGTCCACCTGTCGGACATCGATTGGAATCGGCCCGGCGAAGACGCCATCAACGACTTCTCGAAAGGCGACAATGTGCAGGCCGTGGTCCTCGAAGTGGACCCGGACAAAGAGCGGATTTCGCTCGGCATCAAGCAGCTTGACGGTGATCCGCTGGAAAACGCCGGCGACCTGCGTCGCGGCTCCCGCGTCACCTGCGAGGTCGTGAAGGTCGAGGACGGTGGGATCGAGGTCGCCATCGCAGACACCGAGGCGCTCGCGTTCATCCGCCGTTCGGACCTGTCCCGCGATCGCGCCGAACAGCGCCCCGAGCGGTTTAATGTCGGCCAGAAAGTCGACGCAGCCGTCACCTCGGTCGACGCGAAGAACCGCAAGCTGTCGCTGTCGATCAAGGCGCTCGAGATTGCCGACGAGAAGGAAGCTGTCGCACAGTACGGCTCGTCCGATAGCGGTGCGTCGCTCGGCGACATCCTCGGTGCCGCCCTTGCGCAGAAAGGCGACGATGCGCCGGAGGACGATAACGCGGAAGCGTCCGAAGAGAAATCGGACAGCTAGGTTCCGCGTTCGACAATGCCAGAAGCAAGAACACCGTCGGCCCCGCATGGTTTAGCCATGCAGGGCCGCGATCGGCATCTCGCGACACGATTGATGCACGCCGAAAACTGACGGCCTCGCGCACACCAACCGCGTGACCACTGCAGCTATTGAAGCGCCGGCCGCACGGCCCCACCCTCGGAGGTTCCGGGTCGGCACGCCGACGCAATCAGAGGATTTCCAATGACCATCGACGCCGACGCCGTGATCGAACGTCGCCAGCTCCGCCGCCGCGTCGGCAAGTGGCGCGCCATAGCGCTCGGCGTGGCGGCGATCGCCATCATCGCGATCAGCGCACGGGTCGCGAGCACGGCCGGCCTCGCCAAAGCCGACCAGATCGCGCGCGTTGAAATCAGCGGGCTGATCACGGAAGACCACAAACAGCTTAAAATGCTGCGCGAGATCGCCGACGCGCCACACGTGAAAGCTGTCGTGCTGCGCGTGAACAGCCCCGGCGGCACAACCACCGGCGGCGAAGCGCTCTACGAAGAAATCCGCGACATTGCGGAGAAAAAACCGGTGGTCGCCGTCTTCGGCACCGTCGCGGCGTCCGCGGCCTACATCGTAGGTATCGCAAGCGACCATATCGTCTCCCGCGGCAACAGCATCACCGGCTCGATCGGGGTGATCTTTCAGTGGGCGGAAGTTCACGGGCTGCTCGACAAGATCGGTGTCGACGTGAACGAGTTGACGAGCGGCGATCTCAAAGCCAGCCCTTCGATGTTCAAGCCGCTGGATGATCGTGGCCGGGCGCTGATCGAGGAGATGGTCGAGGATTCGCACGACTGGTTCGTCGCGCTCGTGAAAGAGCGCCGCAAGGTGACCGCCGCGGAGGTCCCGGGCCTCGAGAGCGGCCGGATCTACTCGGGCCGCAAGGCGAAAGCGCTCGGGCTCGTCGATGAGATCGGTGGCGAAGAAAGTGCCGTC
>JBCBJG010000030.1:0-19750 GCA_038523655.1 Pseudomonadota bacterium
CAGGCACCGATCAGGACGGCCGGTCGTCTTTCACGCTTGTGGGGGGGGGGCTTTGTGGGGGCGGTTGGGGAGGGCCATCTCGAGGCGCGCTCGTCGCGGGCAGCCCGCGGATACGCTCGCCGCTACAGCTCGATCGCTCCCTGCTGGATCGCAATCAGGATCGCGGAGGTCCGATTGGACGCGCCGAGCTTCTTGAAGACGTTGGCCATGTGGTAGGCGACCGTCTTCTCGGAAATCCCGATGATCTGCCCGGCCGCCCAGTAGGATTTTCCATCCCTGCACCAGCGGAGGATTTCAATCTCACGCTCGGTGAGAACCGGTCGCTCCTGATCGGCTTCTACAGTCGCCTGGTCCAGTTCGCCCAGGCGGACCCAGGTCTGGACGCCAAGCGCAAAAAGCGCCGGCGTACGCGCAGGATCGATGTCGTTCTGTGCGCGCATGCTGTAGCTGACCACATCGTGGAATCGCCCCGGGCCATGCAGAGGGATGGTAATTCCATCGCGCACGCCGAGGTCGGCACAGTCTTTCACGAACGCGTTTTGTGCCGCTGTGATCCGCATCCGCTTAAGCGCATCGTTCCAGGTGAAACCGCGCGGGGATCGTCGCGAAAGGGAGAGAATCGGATCGATGTGCGCCCAGTTTTCCGCCAGATACGTATCCGCGTACCCGTCCGGCAAGCGGGACGCGAGAAGCTCGGAAATATCTCCGTTCTCCACACGGGCCATGACCAAATTGTCGAAGCCCTCTTCGGACAAGCGCGATGCAAGACACGCGATAATCTTCTCGCGGTTCTCGAGCGCCTGTGTCTCGGCGATGTAATCGTCTACGAGAGACATCCGCGGCCCTCTCCAACCAGGTCCGAGTATCTTGCCTCCGATACAAACGCGCAGCGACGAGGACGCGCATTTTACCGCGGGACCCTCATTATGAGGAATATATCATTATCAAAGTCGAAACCAGACGTGCGGCTCATCGCCGTTCGGCAGCCGCGAAGTATCGGGTTGCGAGGGAGAGAAACAGGTCCGGTTGCTCGATGAACGGTGCATGAGCTGCTTGCGCCGCGACGTGGACCCGGTCCTCGAAGAGCCCGCTCAGCGTATTGAGATATTGTTGGCATACAAATGGATCGTGCGCGCCGTGCACGACAGCTACCGGAAACGGTGCATCGGTCAGAGCCGCAACCTGATCAACGCCGACGCCCGCGAGGCCATTCGCCATCATGTTCTTGCGTGCACGACCATCTGTGCGGGCAATCATCGTGCGCAGCATGTCGTCGCCCGATAGGCAGGGGGCGACGAGAAGTTCGGCGTAGGCATCGATCTGGGCGGGCGTCAGGTGTTCCTCACCCGCGAATGCCATGTCCGGGGTGGCGCTAAACGCGTCGATGAGCGCCTCGGGGGAGGGACGGATCGGGGGTGTGCCGCATACCAGGGTTCCGTGGACGTGCGGTGGCTGATCAAGAACGCCATCATCAGACCACGGTGCGCTGCCCTGTTTGGCGGAGGCGGCCATCATCTCGAGCGCGACGTGCCCACCGAGCGACCACCCGAGCAGGTGACAGTCGACCACGCCGAGCACGGCAAGGACGCGTGCAACGGCGGCAGCATAACCCGGAAAACTGTAGGTCTCCCCCGGATCGCGCGCATCCTCGGAGGCGCCGTGACCCGGGAAATCGACCGCGATCACCGCATGCCCACCACCGTTCAGTGCATCGATCAGCTCCGCGAAGGGGAAGCTCGATGCCGAATTGCTGTGGAGCAGCACGATGGGAATTTTATTCCCCTCGCGCACGAACGCGGCCACTGCGCGCCCGCGGTGGGCGATGTAGGTGGGTGCGCCGAGCGCCGCCGTCGATCGGGTGATGATCCTGCGCCGCAAGTCCGATCGGCTGCCTAACGCAGGATCATCGCCGGGCGATGGCGCACCCATGCCCACTACATCCGGACGCGCTCGCTTTTCGGATCATAAAGCGGTCGGGCCGACGCGATCGCCGGGACACGCGTTCCGTCGATCTCGATTTCGTACGACGAGGCGACCACGTCCGAGGCTTTTTCCTCCGGCGCGCAATCGACATAGCCAAGACCGATGGCGCCGCCGAGGTGATGGCCGTAGTTGCCGCTCGTGATGTAGCCGGCTTGCTGCCCGTCGCGGTACAGCGGCTCGTGGTGGTAAAGCATGGGCTCCGGGTCTTCGAGGCGGAACTGGATCAGCCGTTTGGTCAGACCCTGCTGCTTGGTCGAGAGTACCGCCTCCCGGCCGATAAAATCACCGAAGCGCGATTTCGGCTTGTCGACCTTGACCGCAAACCCGAGCCCCGCGTGCAGGACGTTGTCGTCGTCCGTGATGTCGTGGCCAAAGTGGCGGAACGCTTTTTCGATCCGGCAGCTGTCGAGCACATGGAAGCCGCAGGGGCGCAGGCCCAGGGGTTCGCCGGCTGACCACAGGGTCTCAAGGGTATGGGCGGCCATGTCCGCGCCCACATAAATCTCCCAGCCAAGTTCGCCGACGTATGTGACGCGATGGGCACGCACGCGCGAGAAGCCGAAGTCGATCTCCTGCACGGTTCCGAACGGAAAAGCCTCGTTCGAAAGATCAGCCGGCGAGCAGGCGGAGATTATGTCGCGGGCTTTCGGGCCCATCACGGCGAGCACTGCTTCTCCCGACGTGACGTCGACCGCCGTGCAGCGCGCGTCCTCGGGGATATGCCGGCGGAGCCAGTTGAGATCACGTCGTACCGTCGCTGCGGGGGTGATGACGATGAACTCATCTTCGCTCAATCGCGTGACGGTCACATCCGCCTCAACGCAGGCCTTGGTGTTGAGCCACTGCGTGTAGACGATCTGCCCGGGCTCGACGGCGACGTTCGCCCCGCAGACCCGCTGCAGCACAGCCTCTGCGTCAGGGCCGAGAACGCGAAGCTTGCCGAACGACGACAGGTCGAAGAATCCAGCGTCCTCACGCACAGCTCGGTGTTCGCCGGCGGCGTTGTCGAACCAGTTCTGGCGTCCCCACGAATATTCATACTCGGGTTTTTCAGCCGCGCCGCGCTCCTCCGGTTTTACGTACCAGTTCGGCCGCTCCCAGCCCGACAGCTCGCCGAAGCAGGCACCGAGGTCGGCAAGGTGAGTGTGAAACGGGCTGCGCCGGACGCCGCGCGCGGATGCGAACTGGCGATAAGGGTAGTGGTCCGCATAGAGGAGGCCGAGTGTCTCGGTCACGCGGGCGTTGAGGTATGACTTGTTGTTCTGGAAGCCGAAGACCCGGCGGATGTCGACGCTCCAGAGGTCTTCCTGCGGCACGCCCGTATCGATCCAGCGAGCGAGTTCACGTCCGACACCGCCGGACGATACGATGCCGATGGAATTAAATCCGCACATGACGAAGAAGTTCTTCAACTCAGGCGCTTCGCCCATTAGCCAATTGTCGTCGGGGGTAAAACTCTCCGGTCCGTTGAAGAACGTGTGGATGCCGGCGGTCTCAAGCATCGGCAGGCGGGCAATGGCCTGCTCGAGGATCGGCTCGAAGTGTTCGAAGTCTTCGGGCAGCTGATCGAATTCGAAATCGTCGGGAATGCCGTTCCCGCCCCACGGCTTGGCAACCGGCTCGAATGCGCCGAGCAGGATCTTGCCGGCGTCCTCTTTGTAATAGGCGCATTCTTCCTGCGCGCGGAGCACCGGCAGGTTGCCCGGCAGGCCATCGATCGGCTCGGTGACGATGTAGAAATGCTCGCATGCATGCAGCGGCACGTCGACGCCGGCCATCTGCCCCACGTCGCAGCCCCACATGCCCGCACAGTTCACGACGACCTCTGCCTCGATGGTGCCGAGGTCTGTCTCAACGCCCGTGACCCGGCCCTTCTCCGTGGTGATGCCGGTCACCTTCACGCCCTGCACGATCCGGGCGCCACGATCCCGTGCCCCCTTGGCCATGGCCTGCGTGACGTTCGCCGGGTCCGCCTGACCGTCGCGCGGGATGAACATGCCGAGTTGTACGTCGTCGACGTTGAGGAACGGGTATTTCTCCCTGCATTCATCGGGGGAGAGAATGTGTGCGTCCAGCCCGTTCATATTCACGGCGGCAGCGAGGTGGCGCACCTCGTGGACCTTTTCGTCCGACTTCGCGATCAGCAGGGAGCCGTTGCGCTTGAGACCGGTGGAGATCCCGACCTCGTCTTCGAGCCGGTCATAAAGATCGGCCGAGTACATCGCCATCTTCTGGTGCACCGGATTGGCACGGCCCTGACCGATGAGCCCGGCGGCATGCCAGGTCGTGCCGCAAGTGAGCTGCTTGCGCTCAAGCAGGACGATATCGCTCCAACCAAGCTCGGCGAGGTGGTAGGCCACGGAGCATCCAGCCACACCCCCGCCGATGATTACGACGCGCGCGCTGGAGGGTAATTCTGTCGCCATGTTCAAGCTCCACATCATGAGAGAGCGGCGTCGCCGCCCCAAACGTCGATGACACAAAGCCCGTGCCGTCGCCGTCGTCCGATGTCCGGAGCCCGGTCTGAGCGCGGGGCGGGTGACGGCGACGCGTAACCGCGTGACCGGCATCCAGACTGTCCCGTCGACAAGACAGCCTCCGTGGCACCGTGTTGGCACCATGGCCCGTTTAATGACTACCGTCGCCCTGCGCCCCCGACAAGCGCACAGAAGCCGCGGGCGACGGGCTTCCAAGCACGCCGCCGCACGGCGTCAACGTGTACCAGTTTACAAAAAAACCAAGTGTGCGGAGCGGTTAAGTGATGTACGGCTTAGGCGTGGGGACGATGTTACTCCATTTTCGAGTGCACAGGGCGGCGAGCCGGTATGCGTATCGGACTGACGAACCTCCCGACCGCCGGTCTGCTCGGTCTTGCAGCCGCATTGCTGATCGCACCGTTCGTCGTGCTCGGCTTTTGGGAAGCAATCGCGCTGTCCAAGCGTGAACGGAACGCTACGCTCCACGAAGCCAAGCATCTCGCACTCGGCGTCCGGAACCAGATCGACCGGACGCTCGTCGGTTATACGGCGATGCTGGAAACGCTCGCGAGTGCGCCGGAAGTCGACAACGGTGATCTGGCCGCTCTTCACGCGCGCGCGTCGGCTGCCCTTCAGCCCCTCGGTCTCAATGTCTTCAAGCGTGACCTCGCCAATCAGCAGCTGATGAACACGCGGCGGCCGTACGGCTCGGCGCTCCCGAGAACGGGCAACTTCGACGATCCGGTGCGCACGACGCTCAAGCCGTTTGTCTCCGATATCGTGAAGGGGGCGGTGGTGCAGCGTCCCGTGGTCGGCATCAGCGTGCCGGTGATCCGCGACGGTCAGCTGCAGTCGATCCTGACGCTCTCGCTCAATCCGCGCCGTCTTGCCGATAGTATCAACCGCTCGGGCATGCCGGACGATTGGGTTGTCACGCTGCTTGATCGCGATGGTCTGCGGATTGCCCGGTCGAGCGAACACGCATCGACTGTCGGCACGAAGATGCCGGGGTGGCGGGCGGAGAAAAATACTGACGCCTACGTTGTTCGTGACGAGAACGGCATTGAGCTGCGCGTCGTCGAGCGACGTTCCGCGGTCAGCGGGTGGCGCGTGGTGGTGACGCGACCCGAAGCCGTGATCTCGACAGGTGTCAGCCGTCGCATCTGGCGGTTTGTCCTCGTCAGCGTACTGCTGGGTCTTGCCGCGATCCTCGGGGCGTACCTGCTCGGGCGGCGGATCGTGTCGGACCTCAAGGCGCTGCGCACTGCTGCGCGTGCGCTCAGGGCGCACGAGCCGGTAAGCGTCCCGGACGGGCTTCTGCGTGAGACGAATATTGTCGGCCAGGCGCTGGTTGACGCATCGGATCGACGCCGCATCGACGATGCGCGCATCCGCACGCTGATGGGCGAAGTGCAGCACCGCGCGAAGAACCAGCTCAGTGTAATCATGTCGCTGACGCGCAGGGTCCAGGCGGCGGATGTCGACAATTTTCGCGATCAGCTTCTGCTTCGGCTCAAGGGATTGGCCGCCAGCCACGAGGCGCTCGTTGAGGATGTTCGCTCGCGCGCTGATCTGCGTGCGTTGGTCACGCAGCATCTCGCGGTGTTCACCGATCCGACGTCAGACCGGATCGAGATCACCGGAGAACCCGTTTCGCTCACCCGGGATGCAACCCAGTCGATCGGCCTTGCCCTCCATGAGCTTGCGACGAACGCGGCCAAATACGGGGCGCTGTCGAATGATGCTGGGGAGGTTGCCGTGCGCTGGCGGGTTGCTGGCGCGCCCGGTCAGGAGACGACGGTCGACGACGCCGAGCCGACGCTGACGATGGCATGGACCGAGCGGCATGGCCCGCCGGTTGCGCCACCGACGCGCAAAGGGTTCGGGCATACCGTCGTGATCGATATGATCAAGCTTCTCCCGGGCGCGGAAGCGTCGATCGCGTTTCCGGCCGGGGGGGTCGTGTGGCGTATGACCGTGCCGGTCGCGAGCCTTGAGCATGAGCCGATGGATGGGGCGGCCAATGAAGGGGGGGGCGTCCGGCCCGACCGCGTCTGATGCGCCCCAGTCGCCGGATGCCGCGGCCGCTTCGCTGAAGCCAGCCGCCTGACAGCATAGTTTTTGTCGGACCCTGCGTTAACGCAAACTTGGGCGGGAGGCCGTTGGCCGGCCGCGTGGCCGACTGGACGAAAAACTACGCCCCAAACCATCCAGCTTGCAGTCCGTCAGCCTTTCCCGCGCCAGGGGATCGTGCGTTGAATGACCCAGCGCATGGCGAGATCGAACATCAGGCCGAGCACGCCCATGATCAGGATGGTGACCCAGATCAGCTCATAGTCCGAGACCGTCTGTGCGATGTTCTCGATAAAGCCGACGCCGGTCGTGCCCGCGAGGATTTCCGCCGCAACCAGCGTCCCCCAACAGACGCCAATGGCGATCCGCACGCCGGTCAGAATTTCCGGCAGCGCATTCGGCAGGATCACGTTCCACATGATCTGACGGTTCGAGGCACCGAGCGAATGCGAGGCCCGGATTTTAGAGAGCTGCGTGCCGGAAGCGCCTGTGCGGGCAGAGATCACCATGATCGCGAACGCGACCATGAAGAGGAGGAACACCTTGCCGTCGTCGGTAATGCCGAAGATTGTGAGGATAAGCGGGGCCCAGGCGAGCGGCGGCACCGGGCGATACAGTTCGATCAGCGGGTCGAAGTACGACTTGAAGAATTGCGAAACGCCCATGAAGAGGCCGAGTGGCACGCCGAGGAAAATGCCGAGCGCCAGTGCGACGAGGACGCGGAACACGCTGTCCCAGAGGTGCCCGGCGAACATCGGGATCGACCCGAGATCGACATCGCCCTGCGCGAAGTCCAGCAGGCGGTCCTTGAAGTTCGGTGTGATGGTGCCGTCCGAAGCGTGTTGGGAATATTCTCCCGGCCAGAGGTCGGCGATGCCGTCCGGCACCATGAATCCAACCACATCGGCGATCGGCATCCATCGCCACCAGAAAAGCGGAAATCCTTTGTAGCCGCCGCCTGCTTCGATATCGGGATTGGCGAGCCGGGCGAAGGTCGCGATCACGTCTGTCGGTTTCGGGAGCCAGCGGGCCGAGCCCTGTTCGGTGCACTGGGTCCGCGATTTCACGACACCCTGACCGGGCATGAAGAGTGCGTCGATGACGTTCAGGCCGCCCTGCGCGCTGTCGCGGGCCTCGTCGAGGTCTCGTACCGCGGCGTTGACGACCTCTAGCGAGTCCGCCGGGAAAATTGTCCCGTCGTCCAAGCGGCGGAAAATGCGCTCAACTGATTTGAGATACCGTGCACGGGCATCGGCAGCCGTGTCGGGCGCACCCGGCGGCGTCTCGGCTTCCTTCAGCGCGTCGATCCGGCTCTTCAGGCTGTCGATCAGCGCGACGTTCTCGGGCGGCAGGTTGCGAATGCGGCGGAAGGAGCGCACCGGCTCGCGGGCTGCGACCGATACCTCGTCGAACAGCACCCCGCGTTCGGTCACGGGGAGCAGCGGGATCTCGACGAACGTCACGCCCCATTTCGGCTGGTTCAGCGCTTCCGTAGACGGCCGCATGGTGGGGGTCGGGCCGGCGCGCAGGCGGTCGGCGAGGCTGCGAATATCGCCCGCGACGGCGGCCAGGGCGGCGCGACTTTCGGGCGCCAGACGCGCTGGATCGGACGCGTTCGCGATGACCTTGCGCTGGTCTGCGAGGATTTCGCGGAGTGTGCGCTGCTCACTCTCTGTGAAGGCGAATGCAAATGCGCTCAGCTCAGCATCGATTTCGTCGAGCTGGGTCAGGTTGCGGCCGACCAGCAAAGTCGACTTGTAATAGCGCGAGCCGATAGGCAGCGCGGATTTGATGGGGGCGAGGCTTTCCTCGAGTTTGGCGACCTGACACTTCTCGTTGGCGGCTGTCGGAAAATAGGCCCGCGCGACTCCCCAGGAGAAATAAAACCAGACCAGCAGCAAGGAGGCGACGCCACACATTGCCCAAAACCAGCCGCCGCGGGTCCGCTCCGGGTCGCCGAAGACGGCGTCCTTGTCGGTCAGCGCGGCCTGCCGACGCCCGATGATGATCGAGACGACAAACATGACTGAGAGGATCGCGATGACGACCGCAGCAATCGTCGCCCGGTTGTAGAAAAGCCAGTCAGCCACGCCCCATGATCTCCTCTTCCATATTCCAAATCATGGTGAGGATTTCCTCGCGTACGTCGGCGAAAGCGGCGTCCTGTTTGATTTCGCGCAAGGGCTCTTCGAGGCCGCGCTCGGCAAACGGTAGGCGGTACTCCTTGTGAATGCGGCCGGGCCTCGGGGCCATAACGAACAACCGCTCACCGAGCAGCAGCGCTTCTTCCACGGAATGCGTGATGATCATGATCGTCTTGCCGGTCTCCCGCCAAAGCTCGAGCACCAGCGACTGCATCTTCTCCCGCGTCAGCGCGTCGAGGGCGCCGAGCGGCTCGTCCATCAGAATAACGTCTGGATCGTTCACGAGGCAGCGGGCGAGCGCGACGCGCTGCTGCATGCCGCCGGAGAGCTGGTAGGTCGGGGTATCGCCAAAACCCTGCAGGCCGACGATGTCGAGCCATTTCTCGACCAGCTTTTCGGACTCCTTGCCATCGGTCTTTTTCATCCGCAGGCCGAAGTCGACGTTGCGGGCGACGGGCAGCCACTCGAACAGTGCGCCCTGCTGGAAGACCATGCCGCGCTCGACACCCGGACCATGGATGGCGCTGGGGCCAAGGCGCGCGACGCCGCCGGTCGGGTTGAGAAAACCCGCGATCATGTTGAGGAGGGTTGTCTTTCCGCAGCCGGAAGGTCCGAGAACGGAGAGCAATTCGCCCTGCTTCAGGGTGAAATTAATGTCCTTCAGCGCTTCAACCGCAGCACCGGTCTGCGGGTTGGTGAAGGTCATGCAGAGGTCTTCACAGACGAGGTCAGCCATGGTGGGCGATCACACTCTCGCGTCAGAGTGCGCGATGCTCCGCCTTCGGGTCGATCCGGACATCACCCCATCCCCTGCGTTTGCGCGGATGCACGCGGTCGTCCGCACCCTGCTGCTAGGTTGACGCCGGCGCATGCGCCGCACGCCGTCGTTGTTTCTCGGCACAAAAAAAGCCGGGGCCGGCGGCACCGTTGGCCGACCCCGGCAGAACATCGTCTATCCTTACTTCAGGAACGACGGATCGATCGTCTTGGCGATGGTCGTGCCGTCCGAGTTGTCGGAGAACACCACGCCAAGTGACGTTGCGGCTGCGGCCGCCTCACCCTTCTCGCCGAAGAACTTGGCGAGCTGGTCCTTGCGGGATGGGAAGATGAAGTTCGCCATCTGCGCCTTCGTCGTCTCAACCGTCATACCGGCGTCCTTGGCGACCTTGGCGATCTGCTCGTCGGAGCCTTTCCAGGCGGCGTTCGCTTCGTCCGTCACTTCGAGGAATGACTTCAGGAGCTCCGGGTTTTCCGTCGCGAACTTCTCGGTGACCGAGATCACGTCGAACGAACCGATGCCCGCATCGACCTTTTGTTTGGACGTCATGATCGGCGTGCCGACTTCGCCCGCGGCTTTCGAGGATGCACCGCCAAAGATGCAGGCCATGTCGACCGTGCCGTCCGCGAGGGATTTCGCGCCGTCGGCCGGTGCCTGGTTGACGATCTTCATGGTGGAGACGTCGACCTTGAGGGCGGACATGTATTTGCGGAATGCAAAGTCAGCCATCGTGTTGAGCGGGACGGCGACCGTTTTGCCCTCAAGCTCGGATGCGTTCGATGAGTCAATGCCGAGGCCGTTCTTCACGAAGCAATCGTTTGCTTCATAGACGACGGCGATACCGACCATCTTGAGCGGTGCGCCCTGCTGAATGGCGGTCACGAACGGGGCGAGGCCCTGCGAGAACGCGATGTCGATGTCGCCGGAAAGCATGGCTTCCGTCATCGCGACCCCGGTTTTGAAGTCGGTCCATTTGACGTCGACGCCCATCGCTTTGTCGTATGCCTTGTCGACCTTGGCGATCTGGTTCGGCGTTGCCCACTCGAGGAAGAAGGCTACGTTGACATCCTCTGCCGATGCCGAGGCGGCACCGGAAAGCGCCATCGCGGCGCCAAGGACGATTTTCTTCAATGATTTCATACTGCAGCTAACTCCCTTAGGTCTCTGCCTCTTCGTGGACGGGGCGAGCCCGCCCCGGCTATGTGACACATTCATGTCACGCAACACCAGTGTCGTTGGTGATCGCAGCGGGACCATGGCGCCAATGCGAAACCCGGTCTCAGGCCGCGTCTTTTGCCGCCATCTCGAGGCCGCGACGAAGCTTCTCGACGAGTTCGTCGACGTGCTCGCGCTGGGCGACGAGCGGCGGGGCAATGATCCCGGCATCTCCGGTAAACTTGAGATGCAGGCCCTCCCAGAAGAGTCGCTTCTGCATGGCCATTCCGCTCTGGCCGGGGCCGTGACCCGGCAGCGCTACATCGATCGCCGCCATGAGCCCGTAACCGCGGACATCCGTCACGACGTCGATGTCGGCGAGCGTCCAGACCTGATCGAGGAAATACTCGGAAAGCGACGCCGCGTTCTCGAAGAGTTTTTCCTCCTCGTAGATTTTCAGGGTCGCGATCCCGGCGGCACAGGCCGCAGGGTGTGCCGAGTAGGTGTAGCCATGGAAGAACTCCATGCCACCGCCGCCACCGTCGATGATCGTGTCGTAGATCTCGTCAGATACGGAGACGGCACCCATCGGCTGCGCGCCGTTGGTGATCGCCTTGGCCATCGTCATGATATCCGGCGTCACGTCGAACGCCTGCGCGGCGAACGGTTGGCCGAGCCGCCCGAAGCCCGTGATGACTTCATCGAACACAAGCAGGATGCCGTACTGGTCGCAGATTTCGCGCAGCCGCTTCAGGTAGCCCTTCGGCGGAACCAGGCAGCCCGTCGACCCGGCGATCGGCTCGACGAAACAGGCCGCGATCGTGTTGGCACCATAGGTCTGGACGATGCGTTCCAGATCGTTGGCGAGTTCGATCCCGCCATGCTCGCCCTCACCGCGCTGGAACTTGTTTTCGTCGATCCATGTGTGACGGATCGTTGCGACGTACGGCATCGTAAGCGGGAATACGTCCCGGTTCCGAACCATGCCGGAAAGCGACACGCCGCCGATGTTGACGCCGTGATACGCGCGCTCGCGCGAGACCATCCGCATCCGGCCGTTCTGACCGCGGGCGTTGTTGTACGCCATGACGATCTTCAGGGCGGTGTCGATCGCTTCCGAGCCGGAGTTGGCGAAGAAGACGTGGTTCATACTCTCCGGCAGAAGGCGCGTGACCATGCGCGCCAACTCGAACGAGCCTGGATGACCCATCTGGAAGTGCGGGGTGTAGTCATTTGTCTTGAGCTGCTCGTACACCGCGGTCGAGATTTCCGTACGGCCATGTCCACACGCGACGTTGAAAAGCGATGACGACCCGTCGAGCAGTTTTCCTCCCTTGTGGTCCCACATGTAGGGACCTTCACTTTTAACGACGAGACGGGGATTTTCCTTGAACTCCGCGTTCTGCGTGAACGGCATCCAATGCTCTTCGAGCGAGTTCGAGGTGTATTGCATGGCAGTCTCCAACGGGGCGAGCAGCGGCGAGGGATAAGCGCACGATTGGTCTCTTCGCATCACCGTCGACCCGGGCTGTTCGTGCGCATCACGACCGGTCGACATTATTCTGTGGCGCGTTGCAATACGCCGTATCGAACGCTAACGGTCGCGACTGGCATCGTTCTAGTGCCAGCATGTCTCTTAACCTGAGGCCAAAGCGCGCGGATGCAGGATCTACTCTTTCGTCTCCAGCCGGCATCCGAAACCGGGCTGCAGGCGCAGCTGCGCGAAAAGCTGGTTGCGGCCATCCTCGATGGACACGTGCCAAAGGATGAGCGCCTGCCGTCAAGCCGCCAGCTCGCCAAGGCGCTCGGCATTTCGCGAAACACCGTCACGCTCGCCTACCAGAGCCTGATCGACGATGGGTTTCTCGTCTCGCGTGAGCGAAGCGGGACGTTCGTCAGTCCTGACATCGGCACCGCCGCCGCGCGTCAGGACCTTAACGGCGAACACCGATCAGGCGCGGGTGACGCGGAAAGGACGATCGACTGGCGGCATCGGTTGAGGGTGCAGCCGAGCGCGCAGGAAAACATCGCGAAGCCGCGCGACTGGCGACGGCATCCCTATCCATTCATCTACGGGCAGGTGGACCACGGGCTGTTTCCGATTGCGGAATGGCGCGACTGCACGCGTCGTGCGCTTGGCCGGCAATGGCTCGACGGCTGGACGGCGGACCACCACGCCTTCGACGATGAAATGCTGATCGAGCAGATCCGCACGCGGCTGCTGCCCCGGCGCGGGATCATGGCGCGGGAGAACGAAATTCTCGTCACGCTCGGCGCGCAGCATGCGCTTTATCTGATCGCGAGCCTGCTGACCCGGCGCGAGACCACCGTCGGGATCGAGGATCCGGGCTATCCGGACACGCGCAATATCTTCGCGTTGCGGAGTAGCCGGCTGGTCAACCTTCCGGTCGACGACGAGGGCATGGTGATTTCCAGCGCTCTCGGTGAATGCGACATCGTCTGCGCCACGCCGAGCCATCATGCGCCGACAACCGTGACGATGCCGGAGCACCGCCGCTTCAATCTGCTACAAAAGGCGGTGACGCACGATTTCCTCGTGGTCGAGGACGACTACGAGTTCGAGACAAACTTCATCAGTGCGCCGAGCCCGGCATTGAAGTCGCTCGATCGGGACGGGCGGGTGATTTACGTCGGCTCGCTTTCCAAGACGCTGTTCCCGGGGCTGCGTCTCGGTTTTCTCGTTGGGGACCCGGAGCTGGTGCGTGAGGCGCGGGCGCTTCGGCGGCTGATGGTCCGCCATCCGCCCAATCTCAACCAGCGCACCGCCGCGCACTTCATCGCGCTCGGGCATCACGACAGCATGCTGATGCGGCTGCGACGTGCGTACGGCCGACGGTGGGAGGCGATCCGTGCGGCGATGGAGACGCATCTTCCGGACTTCCGGGTGATGCCGTCGAACGGCGGATCGAGCATCTGGGTCGAGGGGCCGCCCGAGCTCGACACGACCGCGCTTGCCCGCTCCACCCTAGATCTCGGCGTGGTCATCGAACCGGGGGAGATTTACTTCAATGAGGAGCCTCGGCCGCGGAACCACTTCCGGCTCGGTTTTTCCTCCATCGCGTCGGAGGACATCGCGGAGGGTATTTCCCGGATTGCACAGTGCGTGACGCGTTAGCCGTGCGGCCAGGCAGTCAGTGCTTTCCGGGCAGCCTGGTCTGAGCGTCAGAGGCTTTCGCGCAAGCGGCGACGGACCTCATGCGGGGTGGCGTCGAACCAGCGGCGGCAGGCGCGCGTGAATGCGCTCTGCTCGGAAAAGCCAAGCAGGAACGTCACCTCCGCAAGCGTATACTGGCGGGTGCGCAGGTAATGCCGCGCGAGCAGGCGCCGGGTTTTCTCCAACACGGTCTGGAACGAGGTGCCCTCGGCCTTGAGGCGCCGTTGCAGGGACCGGCCGGATTGGCCGAGATCGCGCGCGACGAGATCGAGGGAAACCGGCCCCTGGGTCAGCAGTGCGATGATCTGGTCCTGGGTGCGGTCCACAATATCGCTTTCTGCCTCCAGCTCGCTCAGGCGGTAATCGCCGAGTTCGACGATCAGATCGTGGAGCCGTTTGTCGCTCCCGGGCATCGAGAGGCCTAGGACATCGCGGTCGACGCTCAGGGCACACTGAGCGGTTCCGAACTGCACATCGTTGCCGAAAGCGCGTTCGAACTTCTCCATTGCCGCGGGACGCGGGAAATCGAACCGCACGCTGCGCGGGGCCCAATCGTCCCCGGTCGCCATTCGCACCCGCCGCGCCATCATCGCCAGAGTCAGCGTCTTGTACTGCGCGCCCGGGCCAGCAAGCATGTCCGAGAATTCCCAGACCAGTTCACCGTAGTCGGGTGTCTCGTTGAAGAGGGCCTGCTGGTGCGGTGTGACGAGGCGAAAATATCGGTGAACGTCGATGAACGCGTCGCGCACGGTGGGCGCGGTGAGCACGGCATATCCCAGCACGCCGGTACTGCCCGGCGGGTAGGCTTCGGCGAGGTCGATCGCCAGCGCATCGTCGTCCACTGTGCGTGCTGCATATTCCAGCATCTCGACGACCGCGTTCAGCGGAATGCGCTGATCGTCCCTCGCGAGGTCTTCCCGGCGCAGGCCGACCGATATCACCATTTTATCGAAGTTGAGCCGCCGGTCCTCAAAGACAGGTCGCAGGCGGGCGAAAGCGCCCGCGGCGATGGTCGGGCGAGAAATCACTGGCTGCCACGGGAGGTTGGCGACGGGTGAAGCATTCCCGATACCACGCGCACTCTCAGGCATACGTCAAGGTGTATACGACACAGGCTTCGGCTTGCGGCGCCGCGGAACGGCCTTGCGCCGGTGCTGCGTATCGCACCGGCTGACGATCGGCAGAGCTGCGCGGCGGCCGTTAAGGCAGGCTGCTCGCGAGCGAGGGGCGCTTCGGTCAGGCCGCTTCGCGGTCCGATCCGTCGTCGTTGGCGGCGCCGCCGTTATCCAGTTCGTGGCCGTTCTCAGTTAGCGCGGCGCTTTGGAGACCCGTCAGGAACCCTGCGCGCTGATCGACCGGCACCGTCTCGATGAAGCGGCGACCGGCGCGTTCCGAAGCCTCGGCTGCCGCGCGGAGACGCTGCATGCCCTCATCCGACACCTGCACCACATATGCGCGTGCGTCGCGAGCGTTGCGCTCGCGGGTCAGCAGGCCGCGCTTGACCATCCGTCCGACCAGCTCGGTCACCGTCGAACGGTCGATGCCGGTGAGGCGGACGATGTCGGTCTGCATCGGCGCGCCATGATCGGACACCGCATTCAGAATGACGAGCTGGCGGACGGTCAGGTCGAGGCCGCGGGCCTCTTCCGCAAACAACACCTTCGCGCGCTGCTCGGCGCGGTGCAGAAGATGAAAAAGGCCTTCGCCATCGGGCGTTTTGTTCGTGTCAGTCATCATCGTAATGATCCCCAAGCTGCTCGTAACCCACAACGACGGGCCACTTCGCTCTGTTCCGCTTACGAACGGAACTGCTGCCATTTGTCATGCGTGACTGCGACGGCGGGCGCTGGGCACCCGAAAGGTGCCCGATCACGCATCCGCACGTCGCAGATGTCGGCGTCGCGAACCTGCATCCCCCAACGCAAGCGGTTCGCAGTCGCCAGACCCCGTCCGATTATGCGTCGCTCAGACGAAATTCTTGCTCTTACGCGACGTTTTCATGACGTTTACGTCACGGTCATCGGCCGCAAATGCCGATAGGGACGGACGGTACCTGTGCGAATTATCATTACAAAACATCGGGTTGCGCTGGAGAAGCCAGCATGGCGGAAGCGTGGCGGCGTGCAGTGCCGGCTGTTCCTGGTGCCACATGTGGCGCCGATGTGGACCTATCTGGCCTCAGCGCGTGCTCGAAGACGGCGCGTGCACGACCACCTTACCCCTCAGGGTCGACCAGGCTTGGCCCAGCCGATGTCCGCGAGCTTGGAAAGACCGGAATACACCGCGCCTGTGATCACGCAGGGCACACCGATTTCCGGGTGACCCAGCGCGCTCGCGACCACGCAGCCTACCGCGAGCACGGTCTGCCCGATCTGGTCTGCCTTCGCCCATGCTGACGGCGCTTTGACCGGACCACGCGCACGGATCTCGCGGATCGCCTGCTCCGCGCCGCGGCGCACTTTGTGGGTCTCGAAACGCTCGATCGCATCGACGACCTCCCGCAGATGCTTGCGGGTTGGCCCGCTCACGTAGCCGAGCTGCACCTGATAGAGCGCCAGCAGGTTTTCGTCGTTCGCGGCATTCGATGAAAGGGTCACCTTGGCCATATGCGCGATTACCGGGCGCTGGACGTTGTCGTCTTCCGCGGCCCATGCGAGCGCATTGATGATACGCAGGACGGGCTCGTAACCGCCTGTCGCGAAATAAAATCCCCAGAGCGTGTCAACCACCGCGTTGCCGTTGTCGAGCGGCACGGTCGCGAGGGTTTTTCCGGGGCCGTAAAGGTAATGGGCAATCAGTGTTTTGCGCGCCGGCATGTACTCTGCGAACCGGCCGAGTAGCCGTTTCCAGTCGGGCAGGCCCGAGTAGGCGATCGCCTTGATCACGACGGCCTGCTGCGCGGGCGGGAGAGGAAAAAACGCGTCGATCAAGCGGGGCGCGTCGACCTGGTTGTCGGCCAGAACGCCGGCGATGAAACCGATGTAGAATGCGGCGGTTTCCGCGTCGCGAAACAGGCCCATCCGGCTCATGGCCTGCACGGCGTCGGGCACACGCTCCGGGGTGGGCGCGGCGCGGTAGGCCGTGATCCAACGCACGAGATCGTCCGGGCGGCGAAATTCGGTGGCCTCGGCGTCGCGGTCCGCCCTCGGGGTCGATCCTGCCGAGGCCGTCGCTTGCCATGGAGAGCGGACTTCGGCTTGCGCGTAGGCCGCACTGCTCGGCAGCAGCGCGACGAGTATGCCGACCCAAAGCACCAACGCGGCGCGTTTGACGGGAGACGGGCGGATGGCCGCCGTATGCGGTTCCGCATGCCCGCGGGCACGGTTGAAAACCAGCCGCCTCGAGAGCTCGGCCACAGGTGCGCTCGTCATGGGGGCGCTCGTTACGAGCGAGCCTGTCGCGGGCATTAGAGTGGCGGCTGCCTCGATCACGGGCTTTCCTGAGGCTGAAAATGTATTGAGCGTCTGCGCTGCCCGGCGTTTCCGTCGATAGTGTGTCACACACGTCCGCGTGCGTTTTCGTGATCGCGATGATGCCGGACCGCGCCAAACCGTGAAGCGCCGAACCGCGCGGTACCGCGACACCCGGGAGGCCGCCAACGCCGCGCCGCCGGCTTGCGTATTTCGTTGGCTTCATCGAGCCGAGGCGTTAAGCCGCTCGCTGCAACACGCGAAGAACCCTGCCGCGTGCACGCCGGGACTGACCGTCACAACGGCCCGACGACGCGGAAGGGACCACCAGGACGCTCTAATTATGACTGTTTCCGCTACGCCGACGCTCGCCTCCGCGCTCTGGCCGACATCCCAAAGTGCACCCGCCACGCTTTTTCGTCCGGTAGTCCTCGCCGTCGCAGGCGCCGCACTCATTACGCTTTGTGCAAAAATCCAGGTGCCGATGTGGCCGGTACCGATGACAATGCAGGTCTTCGCGGTCCTGCTTGTTGCACTCGCGTACGGCTCACGATTGGGGACGGCGACGGTCGCGCTTTATCTGGCACAGGGCGCCGCCGGGCTGCCCGTGTTCGCGCAAGGCGGAGGCATCGCTTACTTCTTCGGCCCGACGGGTGGTTTCCTGCTCGGCTTCCTCGCAGCGGCCTGGGTGACCGGGCGGCTCGCGGAACGCGGGTTCGGACGCGGCGCCGTCCCGGTATTCATTGCAGCAGTCGTCGGGATTACGACGATCTACGCAATCGGCGTCGCGTGGCTGGCGGTCTTCCTGATGTCGGCCAAAGGGCTCGCAGCGTCGACCGCGATCATGGCGGCGCTGAGCAACGGGATGGTACCGTTCCTCGCTGGAGACGCGGTCAAGGCACTGCTCGCCGGTCTGCTGGTGCCGTCGGCGTGGAAACTGGTCGGTCGAGGCTGATCAACCGGCGACCGGAAATCCCCGGACCCTAATCCTCGCCTGATCGGTCGCGCGATTTCGCCGCGGTGGATGGGATGCGCATGAACGCTTTACGCTCGAGCGTCCCGGCTTTCGGATGCGCGACCATTCTTTGGCTGCGGCGGCGCAGCGCGCCCCATCCGAGGGCAACTAGGTCGTTCACCAGTTCCTGACCTTATGCCCACGTGGCCTGTTTGAGGGCTTCGGGGCGACTGCGAGGGCAGGATGGTTCACGCGTTCACTTTGCGTTCGGCGCACCTCCATGGAAATGCACTCGCCGAACAGGCTGCGCTGCGGCATCGCGTGTTCGTCGAACAACGCGGCCTCGATCACACGTCTGTCGACGGCCTCGAATATGATGCGTTCGACACACCGGCCGCGACCTATCTCGTATGGCGCGATGCTCAGGGTGTTGTCCGCGGGCTCGTTCGCCTGTTGCCAACGACACTTCCCTACATGCTGGAGCAGTACTGGACCTTCCTCGTCGCCGATGGCGCGCTGCCGAAGTCACAGGACGTTTGGGAGATCACGCGGGTCTGTGTGGATCGCACGGTGCATCCGCGGCATCGGCGTCGCATTCTGCCTGAGCTGTTGTGCGCGACGCAGGACTGGTTGCGCGACCACGGTGTGACCACGATGATCGGCGTGACGCGACGGCATTTGCTGTCGCATTTTGTGCGGACCGACGTCACGTGGCTCGGCGATGATGCGCTGATCGAAGGGCAAATGGAGGCGGCATTTTCTGTGCCGACGGCGGCGATCCGACCGGTTGCGCATTGCACGCAGCTCGGCATCCATGGCCGCGTCCTCCGCACACGCCCATCGGCGAGACGCGCCGCCTGAGGCCGGCGGTCAAGTAGAGAAACTCTCCCTTACCTCCCCCTCGTCGACCTCGGTCAGATCCGCCGCCGTCTCTCCGTCTTGGCCCATCGCTGAGGTCGGTTCTCGACATCCCAACATGCCGGTTGCGACACCCGTCGATGTGGGAGACCAATTCGCCGCGACCTGACCGTGGTTTCACGCTTGCCGCTCGCAGCCGGACGGCGCACGATCACCGTTGAAACCACGTCCTGTTGGACCTAGACCAATCAGAACCAATTACGACCAATCCCGGCTGAGACCGGGCCGGTCGCCGGGAGGGTTCCTTCGATGAAGTCACATACACAAGTCGCAGTTATCGGCGGCGGCGTCGTTGGCGCCAGCGTGCTCTACCACCTGACGAAAGGTGGCTGGAAAGACGTCGTGCTGATCGAGCGGTCTACGCTGACATCGGGGTCGACATGGCATGCGGCCGGCGGTTTCCACACGCTCAACGGGGACCCAAACGTCGCGAAACTGCAGGAGTACACGATCGGTCTCTATAAGGAGATCGAAGAGATTTCGGGTCAGTCGTGCGGACTGCATCTGACAGCCGGCATGTATCTCGCCGACACGCCCGAGCGCGTGGAATGGCTGAAGATGGCCGATGCGCGCTCGAAATACCTCGGCCTCGAATCCGAAATGCTCGACGTGTCGGAAGCCAAAAAGCTTATGCCGCTGCTCGAGGAGAAATATTTCGTCGGCGCGATGTACGACGGCCTCC
>JBCBJG010000031.1:0-19748 GCA_038523655.1 Pseudomonadota bacterium
AGAGGCCGGCGAACGCCATCAGACGTTCGTCGCGGCGATGGATGAAGTGTGGCGTTTTTCTCCCCCGTTCACCGGTCAATTCGTAGAACCCGTCCGCGGGGACGAGGCAGCGACGATACTTGATCGCGCCGCGGAAGGAGGGTTTCTCGAAAACCGTTTCGCTGCGGGCATTGATGAGGGTTGTAAACGCGGCCGGGTCCTTCACCCAAGCTGGGATCAGCCCCCATCGCACGAGCTGAAAAGTTCGCTCGCCGGTCTCATGCAACCGCACGATCGGGACCGGTTGCGTTGGTGCGATGTTTTCGCGCGGAGGGAAATTCGGCTGTTCGGGATAGCCGAAAAGCGCGCGGGTAGCCTCGGGCGGGCTCGTGTGGCTATAGCGCGAGCACATGGCGGGTGACCTCTTCGCATTTCGAGTTCGCGCCTGGGAATGATCGGTGAGACGCGGGCGTTCTCGAGATATAGGACGTGGGCTGCGAGGCGCCAAAGCTGACCACGAGGGCGGGCCATAGAGACTGCAAGCTTAATCCCGCGGGCGGCTGTGAGCGCGCTTTGCTTTGACGGAGATCGGGTCCTGCTGGTGCAGCGCGGAAAGCCGCCGTTCGAGGGTTTTTGGAGCCTTCCCGGCGGGCGGATCGAGCCGGGGGAAGCTGCGGCTGATGCGATCGTTCGCGAAGTTCGGGAAGAGACCGGGCTGCATACGGAAGCGCTCGGAATTGCGGGGCTGCGCGAGGTCATCGCGCCGCCGGATGCGCACTACGTCATCTCGGTCTTCGCGGTAACGCTGGCGGGTGGCACCCTGGTTGCCGGGGACGACGCGGCTGATGTGGCGTGGCGCGGTCTGGCGGACTTGCAGGATGCCGGATCGTCGGCGAGGCGCCAGCTCACGCCCGGCACGGCAGCGTTTATCCTCGCGGCAGCTCGCCGTCGCGATGCGGGCGCAAATACATGGTATCTGCCGCTACCATGACGATGCGGAACGATAGCGGCACTCGACAGACCGGCGCCTGGCTTGGCGCGGTGCTTCTCGTCATGCTTTTCGCGGTGTCGCCGGTGAGCGCCCAGGACAAGCCGCGCCCATACGACCGCGACCTGCTGCGCTTGAGTGAGCTGCTTGGCGCCATCCACTATCTTCGGGCGCTTTGCGCTGCGGATGATGGGACGCGCTGGCGGGACGAGATGCAGGCGCTGATCGCGGCGGAAGGGACGAGCGCGCGTCGCAAGGTCCAGTTCACCCGGCGCTTCAACAAGGGCTATCGGAATTTCCAGCGGACCTATCGCAGCTGCACGCAGACGGCGCGGACCGCGATCGACCGTTTTGCAGGGGAAGCTGCAGAGATCGCGACGCGGCTGACCCGCGATCCGGATGCAGAGGCGCAGAGCGAGGCGGCAGCGCAGAGCGAGCCGGCGGCGCAATAGGTCGATTGCCGGCGTCGCAGACCGGGTGTCGTTTACCTTCATTTCTGCGCAGCCTCGGAAGCACGGGTGTGCGTGCTAGAGCCGAGAGGTTCGCCATCGAGCCGCACTGCATCGCGCCGGCCGCGAGGGCGCCATTCGCAAGCGGAGGGTCGCGATGCTGACTGTTACCTCTGAGGGAGAGCGCCGCGCCGAGACGCGTGCGCTGCGCTACATCATCGATGCGTGGGAAGACGCGCTCGAGGATGGCGTGCCTTCAGACAATCTCGCCAATGCCGCCCTGTTCGCCGCGCTCTCCGAATTGATTGCGACTTATGGCGAGACGGCTGTTGTCGAGTTCTCCAAGGGCCTCGGCGCGCGGATCGAGCATGGCGAGTTCACGCTCGTGCGCACGCTTCAGTAAACCCGGGCGCAGTAATCCCGGGGCCAGTCGCCTCAAGGCCAGTCAACTAGGGGCCAGTCAACTAGGGGCCGCTTAACTAGGGGCCAGTCACGCGCTCACCGCTCATCAACGCAGAGCAACGACGGCGTCCAGCTGCGCCGTGCCGAGCGTCCAGCTTCCCTGCCCGAACAGTGCGGCGCCGAACGCGATCAGGGCTATTCTCGCGATATGGTTCACCAGCCGCAAACGGGCGGTTCAAACCCGCGTGCGCAGGCGCGAGACCGTGTAAGTCATTACGATCCACCACGTCAGGTTACCGGCTGCGATGGCGGCGATTACGAGCGCGACGTCGAAGGTGCTCGGGAGTGCGCCGAAGATCGATGCGAGCCCGCCGACAAGCGCGAAGGCGCCGAGCATCGCGCCGGGGTTGGTTACGGTCATGATGAACGCCTGAGGAACCGCGCGGGCGTGGAGACCGAAGCGGGCGGGCTCGGCTGGTGCTGATCGATGGGTTTCAGCTTCGTTTGGCAGCGCCGGTGAGGCCGTTAGCCGATTGCGCGCGAGGCCAAGCCCGAACAGGATCAGGATCGCGCCGCCAGCGACCTGGAGTTCGGAAGCGAACGTGGTGAGGAAGACGGTGACATAGGCGAGGCCGGTCACGGCAACGAACGCGAGCAGTGTATCGCCGATCGCAGCACCTACGCCGACGGCCACACCGCCGGCAAATCCGTGTGTCAACGCGCGCTGTACCGCGAGGATGTTGACGGGACCGGTCGGGATGGCGAGCGTAAGGCCGATGCCGAACGCGACCACGACGAGATACAGATTGTTGATCAAGCCGCGCCTACGGATCGCTGTCTGCGTGACGAGCAAGCGGCGTATGCGTCGCCGATCCCAGGCTGCGTCAGCCATGCTCGTTGCGAGCATTTTTCTCCTCGTCAGCGCCGGGCCGACGTCTGCACAGGAAGATGCCAGCCAATCGTTACCGGTTGGTGTTGCGCAGGTTGTCGACACGCTCTCTCGCGCTGTCGAACGCCCATCGGTGGATGCGTTCATGGAGGCGATCGAGCTGAACGAACTCGCGCCAGAAGTTCACGTGGCGGGATGTGAGGGCAGCGCGGCGGAGGCCGTGATTGCCTGCCTTGTCGAACGCGGTCGGGAGGGCGATATGGCGGCGCTGCAGACAGCGCTCGGCGCGCCCCCGTTGCGGACGGTCAACGGCAGCTTTCGCTGGCGCGCGCCCGGCGCAGAAGTCGAGATCACGGCAGACGGGGTGCTGCTGGCCCTGCGGGTCGGCGTGAACGAGCCCACGGAGTAAGGGTTGGTCGCCCCGCCAGCGGCGATGTCAGACGCCGGCTTCGTGGAAGGTTGCGGCTTCGCCGATCGGCTCGCCGATTAATTCTCCGTCGCGCATGACCGTTCGTCCGCGCACGACCGTCGCGATCGGCCAACCTTTCACTGAGCGGCCATCGTACGGCGTCCAGCCGCAGGTGCTGGCGACGTCCTCGTTCCGGATTGTGCGGTCGGCGGCGAGATCGACGAGCGTCAGGTCGGCGTCGTACCCGCGCATGATGCGGCCCTTCCCGGCGAGCCCGAAAAGGCGTTGTGGACCGTGGGCCGTGAGATCGACGAAACGTTCCAGCGTCAACCGGCCCGCATTCACGTGATCCAGCATGATCGGTACGAGGGTTTGTACCCCGGTCATGCCGGAGGGCGAGGCGGGATACGTCGCGGCTTTTTCCTCCAGCGTGTGTGGCGCGTGGTCTGACCCGAGAACGTCGACGATCCCGTTGGCCAAGGCCTGCCAGATCACGTCGCGGTGCGAAGTGTCACGGACGGGCGGGTTCATCTGCGCGCGGGTCCCGAGTTCGGCGTAGGCGATATCTGCATCCAGCGTCAGATGATGCGGGGTCACCTCCACGCTCGCCCATTGGCGATGGTGCTGTAGATAGGCCATCTCCTCGGCGGTAGAGATATGCAGCACGTGCACGCGTTTGCGGTGTTTCATCGCCAGCCCCACCAGATTGCGGGTTGCGATCAGCGCGGCCTCCGGATCGCGCCAAAGCGGATGGCTCGTCGGATCGCCTTCGCGGCGGAGATGTTTACGCGCCTCGAGGCGGGCCTCGTCTTCACAGTGGAACGCGGCACGGCGCGAGATTTTTGCGATGACGGCATCGAGCCCTTCAAGATCGTCGAGCAGGAGATCGCCCGTCGATGAGCCGATGAAGACTTTTATCCCTGCGCTGCCCGGGAGCCGTTCGAGGTCCGGAATTTCCTCCACGTTTTCGCGTGTGCCGCCGACGTAGAACGCGAAATCGCAATGCATCCGGTGATGGGCCAGGCGGACCTTGTCGGCGAGGGCGTCCGCGGTGGTCGTGAGCGGGTTCGTGTTCGGCATCTCGAACACCGTGGTGACGCCGCCGAGCACCGCGGCACGGCTCCCACTCGCGAGGTCTTCCTTGTGGGTCATGCCCGGTTCGCGGAAGTGAACCTGACTGTCGATCACACCGGGCAGCACATGCAGGCCGGTCGCATCGAGCCGTTCTCCGGCATCGATGGTTGCGAGATCGCCGATCGCTGCGATCATGCCGCTGCGGACGCCGATGTCGCCCGGTTCGGTGCCGGCCGGTGTCAACAGCGTGCCGCCGTGGATGATGAGGTCGAAGGGCCCCTTGTCTTGGAGCGTGAGGGTCGCGCGCGGGGCTGGCTGCGGATCGGTCATGATGTTCGCGCGCTTCCAGTTGGCTGAGGGATGGGTCGGCGTGACGCCGTTGGCGGACGGTGGGTGGGCCGTCAAGCAGGTGCCCAGACCCTGACCTTGCAGTGACGCGATCGGTTACGTAAGTCCGCCGGACCATGCAAGACGCACCACCAGAAACCGAGACGGGTGATCGTTCGCCGGGCGAGCCGCAACGGGCCGCACCGTCGTGGCTCACGGAGCCGCCGAATAATTCAGCCCCTGAGACCGAGTTCGGGCCGACGCTGCTGACGAGCCGCACAGTGCTGAGCGTGCGCGGTGCGGAGGCGGTCACGTTCCTTGACGGCTTGGTGACAGCGCCGGTTGCCGCGATGGCACCGGGCGAAGGCTCGTGGGCCGCACTCCTCTCGCCGCAAGGCAAGGTGCTGTTCGAGTTCATCGTCTACCGAGATGACGACGGGTTGCTGATCGATATGGCGGCAAGCGTTGCGGTGGGGCTCATGCAGCGGCTTTCGCTCTACAAGCTGCGTGCCGACGTCACGCTAGCGGTCGAGCAGGACTTGGCCGTGGTGGTCGCGAGCGGGGCGTACCCTGGGCTGGAACCGGATGCCCGGCACGCCGGTCTCGGCTATCGCGGTTGTCTTGCGCGCAGCGACGTCGGCGATGGCGACGCAGATGCCGGGGAACGCGCTTACGAACGCCGGCGGATTTCCCTGCTCGTGCCCGAGGTGCCGGCGGACTTTGATGCGGGAGTCGTATTCGCCCACGACATCGGGCTGGATCAGCTTGGTGGCGTGAGCTTCTCGAAGGGATGTTATGTCGGCCAGGAGGTCGTCTCACGCATGCGGCATCGTGGGACAGCGCGGCGGCGGATCGTCGGGGTGCGTGCGGCCGGCGAACTCCCGGCGCGGGGCGCAGACCTCTTGCTTGGTGACAAGACGGTCGGCACGCTTGGGCGTTCGGCAGATGGCGTTGGGCTCACACTCGCGCGGATTGACCGGCTGGCCAAGGGTGCGGAGAATAATCTACCGCTAAAGGTCGGCGACGCGGACGTTACTCTTTTTCTCCCCGATTACGCCACCTACTCACTCGACGCCCAGGCAGCGGAGCCGACATCGTGACGGCGGATGCAGAGGGGCCCTGTCCCTGGCCGGGCGACGACGCGCAGTACATCACCTATCACGACACCGAATGGGGCGTGCCGAACGGCGACGACCGGGCGCTGTTCGAGAAGATGGTGTTGGAGGGATTTCAGGCCGGCCTCTCGTGGATCACGATCTTGCGGAAGCGCGATCACTTCCGCGAGGTGTTCGACGGGTTCGATCCGGAGCGGATTGCCGGCTACCGCCCGGCCAAGGTCGATAAGCTGATGGCTGACCCCGGCATCGTGCGGAACCGCGCGAAGATTGAGGCGACGATCGACAACGCGAAGGCGTTTCTCGTGGTCCAGGAGCGACGTTCGTTCGCTGGTTTGCTCTGGTCCTTCATCGGTGATGCGCCGCACCAGAACACCTGGCGCAGTATGGCCGAGGTGCCCGCCGTAACGGATGCCAGCAAAGCCCTGTCGGGCGACCTCAAAAAGCGCGGGTTCCGGTTTGTCGGGCCGACGACGATGTATGCGCTGATGCAGGCGACGGGTATGGTCAACGACCACCTCGTCGGGTGTCCACGCCGTGCCGCGTGCGCAAAGCTCGCGGAAAAGTTTGTCGTGCCGACGTGAGCGACGGCTCCACACGTGCGTGGCAACGGATGCTTTCCGGCCGACGGCTGGACTTGCTCGCCCCGGACCCCGCCGACATCGACATTGTGGATATCGCCCACGGCCTTGCCCGGGTCGCCCGCTGGAACGGCCAGACCGCGGGTGCGCATGCGTTTTCGGTCGCGCAACATAGTGTGCTGGTTGCCGAGATTTTTTCGGCGCTCATGCCGGCCACAGACGAGCGCGCGCGATGTGCCGCGCTGCTCCATGATGCGGCGGAGTATGTGGTCGGCGATCTGATCAGCCCGTTCAAGCGCGCCATTGGCGCGGATTATCGGCGGTTCGAGGATCGCCTCATGGCCGCAGTGCATGCACGGTTCGGGCTGGTTGATCGGATGACGGAGTCTGTCTCGGCCGCAATCAAAAAAGCGGATGCGATCGCGGCTTATTACGAAGCAACGCGGCTCGCCGGCTTCACTGAAGCTGAAGCGGATCTTTATTTTCAGCGACCGGCCGTGGTGTTGCCCGGCCCGCTGAACGCTGCGCTCGACGGGATCGAGGCTGTCGATACGGATACGGCGCAGAAGGCATTTCTCGCGGTGTATTCGGCATGCGGTCTTGGCTCCGATGCGGCCACGGGGTCCTGAACCCACGATGCTGTGGGTGGAAAGCGAGGTGCTGCGCGCGGTTCCACCGTCGCAAAGGCACCGCCTTTCAGCCGCAAACTCGCCGGAATTCGGGCGTCAAAGGCGATCTGCGGGAGGGACGCACACGCCGTCCTCAGGCGGCTTGGCGCCATCGACGAATTGGCTGTGACCCGGGGGGCATCCGCCTCCAACGATGGGACACGATATGAGCACAGTGAACGAGCGGCGCGCTGCCGCGCGCCCGGGCAGCGGTTCTGCACACATGCTGGACGAAGCACATGAGGCGTCGCGCCGGCGCGAGCCGAGCGCGATCGAGATCGGCCTCAACGCGGCGATTATCACGTGCGCGAAGAATACGCCGCAAATTTTGACCGTGCGGCAGGCCGCCGACGATCGACCGCTCGATGCGCTGCCATTTGGCCCGTTCACGCCGATCCTGCATCGCACGCTCGAAGCCGGGCTGCGGAGCTGGGTGGCGGACCAGACGGGACTGCATCTCGGCTATGCTGAGCAGCTTTACACCTTCGGCGACCGCGGCCGGCATGCGCGGGCCGATGACAGTGGGCCGCATGCGGTTTCCATCGGATACCTTGCACTCAACCGGTTCGATGAGAGCGCCGCGCTCACGGGTGGGCATTGGCAGGGCGTGTATGCGTTCTTTCCGTGGGAAGACTGGCGTGATGGCCGGCCGGCGATCATCGATGCGGAGATCTTGCCGCGGCTCAGCCGCTGGCTCGCGTTCGGCAACGGCTCTTCCGATGGCGGGCCGTCTCCGTTTTCCCGCGCGGATCGGGTGCGGATGTGTTTTGGCACAGAAGGTACGCAGTGGGACGAGGAAAAGGTGCTCGAGCGGTACGAGTTGCTATTCGAGGCCGGGCTTGTCGACGAGGCCGCGCGAGAGGGCCGTGAGGCAGCGCTCATGTGGCAGGACTTGCCTGCGTTCGGGCGAACCATGCACCTCGATCATCGACGCATTCTTGCGACCGCACTCGGCCGCTTGCGCGCGAAGATCAAGTATCGGCCCGTCGTATTCGAGCTGATGGACGATGATTTCACGTTGTTCGAGCTGCAGAAGACGGTCGAGGCGATCCTCGGCAGCCATCTTCACAAACAGAATTTTCGACGGCTTGTCGAAACTGGCGGGCTTGTCGAAGCGACCGGCAACGTGCGCACGCACACGGGCGGTCGGCCGGCAAAGCTATTCCGCTTCCGTTCGGAGGTTCTGCTGGAGCGGCCGGCGCCCGGTGTGCGTGTGCATGCAACGCTGAACTAGACGCCACCGCGGCCCGTGTTCGCCGATCGTACGTCGCGATCATGTGGCGGTGCGGCACCGGTTTAACTGGAAGTATCGCCCTCCAAGCCTTATATGCAAATAGAGGCCGATGCGCCGACCCGCTGGGTGAAGCGCTCGGCCTCTTTTCAGGCCCTCCATATACTCATATTGAGTAAATAGAAAAATCGAGGGTCGCAAGGCAGCTTTCGGGCGCGGTTCGGCGTTCGTTCACAGCGGTCGACAGACAGGGAGTTCGGCGATGGTGGCGCTTCAGACGACGACACACGGTGCCAGTTCGGCAGCAGACAAATTTGGCATGCTCGACATGCCCGATCTGACGCTCACCGATGAAGTGAAGGCGGAGACCACGCACCTCTACGACAAGATCAGGGACGTGGTGCCCGCGATCGAGTGGGCGCGCTTCGCGCCGTATGTCTTCCACATCAATCGGCTGAAGCGGGAGCGGAACGCCGTCATCCTCGCGCACAACTACATGACGCCGGAAATTTTCCACTGCGTCGGTGATTTCATGGGTGACAGCCTGCAGCTTGCCCGTGAGGCCGGGCGGGTCGACGCGGATATTATCGTGCAGTGCGGCGTGCACTTCATGGCCGAGACGTCGAAGCTGATGAACCTTGAGAAGACCGTACTGATCCCAGACAGCCGGGCCGGTTGCTCGCTCGCGGAATCGATCACCGCCGAGGATGTGCGGATGCTTCGCGAGGCAAATCCGGGCGTGCCGATCGTGACGTACGTGAACACCTCGGCCGCCGTGAAGGCCGAGTGCGATATCTGCTGTACGTCGTCGAACGCGGTTCAGGTGGTCGAGAGCCTCGGGGCACCTCGCGTGCTGCTGATCCCGGATCAGTTCCTCGCCAATTACGTGGCGACGAAAACGGACGTCGAGATCCTGACCTGGAAAGGGCAGTGCGAAGTGCACGAGCGCTTCACCGGCGAAGAGCTTCGCAGCTACCGCGCGGCCGACCCGAACATCCAGATCATCGCGCACCCCGAGTGCCCGCCCGATGTGCTGGCCGAGGCAGACTTTACCGGGTCGACATCCGGCATGATCAACTGGGTCCAGACGAACCGGCCGCCGAAGGTGCTGATGGTGACCGAGTGTTCGATGAGTGACAACGTCGCGGTCGAGACGCCCGGCGTCGAGTTCGTGCGGCCATGCAATCTGTGTCCGCACATGAAGCGGATCACGCTCGAGAACGTGCTGGAGAGCCTCGTTTATCTCCGTGAGGAGGTCGTGGTGGACCCGGCGGTCGCGGCCAAGGCGCGCCGTGCGGTCGAGCGCATGGTCAACCTGCAGAACTGAGGACGGATTTCGTCCCGGCGCCCGCCGCTTGCCAAGTAGGGCAACGGTTCGGCGCCGCGGTCGTTCTTCCGGATCAGGAGGTATTTGCCATGAGTGCTCCGTTATCCACGCGTACGTCACAGCAATCAGCGCCCGGTTCATCGAGCACGACGCGGACCGTACGCCCCGGGCCGCACGGTGGCGGTGATCCGGCGGGCATCCTGATCATAGGTGCCGGTCTCGCCGGACTGTTCACGGCACTTCGCTTGGCGCCGCTGCCGGTCACGGTCGTTGCTGCTGCACCGCTTGGTGATGGTGCGTCGAGCGCGTGGGCGCAGGGGGGCATTGCGGCGGCGGTAGGCGAAGGCGACACGCCGGAAAAGCATGCCGCCGATACGCTTGCTGCTGGCGGCGATCTGGTCGACCCCGCGATTGCTGCGCTGGTCGCTGAGGAAGCACGCGCGCGCATTGAAGATCTGCTGCGTTACGGGGTGCCGTTCGACCGGGACCTCGAAGGCCGGTTGTCGCTGTCGCGCGAGGCCGCGCACTCGGCGCGCCGGGTGGTCCGCGTGAAAGGTGACGGCGCCGGTCGTGCGATCATGGCAGCGCTTGTCGCAGCCGTCCGGCAAACCCCGTCGATCCGCGTGATCGAGAAGGTCGAGGCCCGTGAGTTGCTCACGGATGATGGCCGCGTCGTTGGCGCGCGGATCTGGCCGGTTGGTAGCCATGGCCCGACCGCAGCGGAGGATATTTTTGCGCAGGCGACCGTGCTCACGACGGGCGGGGTGGGGCAGTTGTTCGCGGTCACGACCAACCCGGCTCAGGCGGTTGGGGACGGGATCGCCATGGCTGCGCGCGCCGGCGCCGTGATCGCGGACCCGGAGTTCGTACAATTCCATCCGACGGCCATTCGCTGCGCGCTCGATCCAGCGCCACTTGCGACGGAAGCGCTGAGAGGCGAAGGCGCCGTGCTCATCGACGGCTCTGGGCATCGCTTCATGGCGGATGTCCATGCAGATGGTGAGTTGGCCCCGCGGGACATTGTTGCGCGCGCGGTTCACCGCGAGAATGTCTCCGGCCGCGGCGCGCTTCTGGACTGCCGCGACGCGATTGGCGATGCATTCGCGCACCGTTTCCCGACGGTGCATGCCAAATGCCTCGATGCAGGGATTGATCCGGCGACGGCGCCGATCCCTGTCGCGCCCGCAGCGCATTACCACATGGGCGGGGTTGCTGTTGATGCGCGCGGGCGGACCACGGTCGATGGGCTCTGGGCCTGCGGCGAGGTCGCGTCGACCGGACTGCACGGTGCGAACCGGTTGGCTTCGAACTCTTTGATCGAGGCGGTCGTCTTCGGTGCGCGGGTCGCGGAGGATATTGTTGGGCTCGGCCCGCTTTCCCGCGGTCATGAAGCTCGATTGCCGATGCCCTCGGCAGTGACCGGGTCAGCCGTTGCCGAGCGTGTGACGGCGCCTTTGGTTGCGCGCATTCGTGAGGCGATGAGCCGGCATGCAGGCGTGGAGCGCGATCTCGACGGGCTGCGCGACATCGTTGATCTGATCGAGCAAACGGAAGAAAAAGCCGGTGCGGATCTGACGCTGCGCAACCGGTTGCTCGCAACGCGCTTTGTGGTCGCCGGGGCGATCGCACGATCGCGCAGCGAGGGGAGCCACTTCCGGGCGGACACCGGTGAGAATGACGAGCCGCAGGTTTCGACACCCGGTCAGCCGCGCCGCACTTTTCTGCGTGCGCGCGATCTTGCCTCCATCCTGTCCGCGGATCGGCATGCTGTATCGCCTGATGGCGTGGTGGTCCCGTTTCCGAGGTCGGTGCGTATTGCCCGGGAAGAGAATAAACCGAGGGTCCGCGCATCCACGCCGAAAGCGCGGTCGGGTGGCAGTTCCGGATCGGCGTCCTGATCGTGGCCGAGGCTTTGTCGTCCACGTCCCCGACCTTCACGCCGTCACGCGCGCGGCCTGCATTCGCCACAGCCGTCGCGTCGATGGAGACCCCGCCGATCCCGCTCGTCCAGAGCTGGGCCCGTGCCTATGACGCGGGGCGTGGTGGCGGCGGGCTGCTTGATCTCTCCCAGGCGGTGCCCGGCTATCCGACCGCCGATCAGCTCGTCGGCGCGCTCAGAGAGGCCGTCAACGATCGCTCGCTCGACGGCTATGGCGATATCGAGGGTGAGGGGGAGCTGCGCGCAGCCTTTGCCGCGCAGCAGCGGGACGTGCTCGGCGCATCGGTCGCGTCAGAAAACATCCTCATCACGTCGGGGTGCAATCAGGCGTTCGTTGTCGCCGCGCTGACGCTGGTCGGCGCCGGTGGTCGGGTGATGCTGACGAACCCGATGTTCTTCAACAACGCATCGGCGCTGGACATGCTCGGCATCGCTACGTGCAGCGTCGGATGCGGCGAGGAAACCGCGTTCATGCCGGAGCCGGAGCGGGTCGAGCAGGCGCTCGGCGAGCATCGCCCGGCGGCGCTTGCGCTGGTTTCGCCGAACAACCCGACCGGCGCGACCTACGATGCGGACCGGTTCACGGCGATCCAGCACATCTGTGCGGCGCATGGTACGTGGCTGATCGTCGACGAGACGTACGCCGAATTTATCTCCGAGGCGCCTGGCCTGCCGCGGCACCGTCTTCTGCAAGCCGAGGGCTGGGAGGCGTCCACGGTTCTGCTCACGAGTTTTTCCAAGGCGTATTGCGCACCCGGGCTTCGGGTCGGCGCCATGACCGCCGGCGCTGCGGTCGTGAATGAAGCCGTCAAAGTCGTCGATAATTTACAGATCTGCGCACCGCGTGCGGCGCAGCGGGCGTTGGCACGCTCGATCGCGCCTCTCGAGAGCTGGCGTGCGCAGAACAGGAGCGAAATTACGCGCCGCGTGGCGGCATTTCGCGATGGTTTTGCCGCTGCAGACGGATGGGAGATCGTCGCGAGCGGCGCCTACTTCGCGTACGTCCGCCATCCGTTCACGGATCGTGATGCGCGCGACGTGTGCGAGGCACTGGCCCGAGACGTTGGTGTCGTCGCGCTGCCGGGGAGTTTTTTCGGTCAAGGGCAGGGGCAATATATGCGTATGGCGGTTGCCAACGTTGACGCCACGGCTGCGGGCACGGTCGGCGCACGGCTTGCGGCATTCACACTATGAGCGGTCGGCCTAGGTGATGCTGAGCGCGCTTGCGGCATCCGCGAGTGCGGAGGAAAAAGGCTCACTTGGGGCAAGGTCGCCGACGGCCGTGCCGCGCCAGTTTTTCAAGAGCGGGCGGCTCAGTGTAGCGAGCGCCAATGCGCGCTCAGGCAGTAAATGCGCGATGATCGTTGCGACCGCGACCTCGGCTGCGCGGAATGCGCCGTCGTCGATCTTCAACGCAATCCCGATCGCGCGGTCGTGGCTGAATACCGCGCCGCAGTAAACCCCTTCCGCCCCGACCTTCACGTAGGCCTCGCCGCCGCTTGCGCGCATGACGCGTGCGCAATGGCGATGTGCGCCCGAGGTCATCTCCGGATGGGCCACGCACGCGGTGCGCAGGCGTGCGAGCGCTCCACTGATTTCTGCCGGAAGGTTGGGAGCAGAAGCATCACGGGCCGAGGCTGCGCCGTCCCGCGCGCGGGCGACGTGCACCATCGCGCGGGACATCGCTGCAAGGGGCATGGCGTATGTCGGCAGCGAGCAGCCATCAATGCCGCAGGGCGCCGTGTCGAGAGGTGTGCCCGCCACGCGTGCCAGCACCTCTCTGACATCCTGTTGAACAGGATGGTCCTTATGCTCGTAGTCGGACACCGCAAATCCGCGGTGCCGGGCGACGGCGATCATGCCGGCGTGTTTGCCGGAGCAGTTGTTGTGCAGTGCGCTCGGTTGTTCGCCGGCGGCCACCAGAGCATCGGCCGCTCGGCGCCCGCTTGGTGCATGGGCACCGCAGGCCAAGGCGTCGAGCTCGGCGCCCGAGGCGTGAAGCATGGCGGTTGCCGCGGTGACGTGGGTTGGTTCGCCGTCGTGCGATGCGCAGGCGAGCGCGAGATGCTCGTCGGCGAGAGCGAAGGCGTCGGCCGCGCCCGATGTGACGAGCGGGACAGCTTGAAAAATCTTGATCGACGAACGGGGAAAAATCGGCGTGTCAATGTCGCCGAGCCGGGCCACCACGCCATCAGTCGTCGCGATCGCGTATGCGCCACGGTGCGCACTTTCGATGATGCCACCGCGGGTTGCGTTCACGAGGATCGGGTTGGCCATCGGTGTCGTGTTCGCTACGCGGGGAGGATCGTGTGTGGGATCGACGGCTCGTCGCCTGCCGCAGGAGCCACCCAGATATGCGCTCGGGCGCTGGTCGGTTTTATGGGCCGGGGGCACGCCTGAGCCGTATCAGCTGAGGCGAAACTGGCTGGGGCGGTAGGATTCGAACCTACGAATACCGATACCAAAAACCGGCGCCTTAGACCACTTGGCCACGCCCCAGCGCACTACGCATCGCGCAGCACGACCGGGTGATACCGAGCGCGCGCGGGCTCGGCAAGCCTCCTGCGTCACGGGGAATGCTTCGGTCGGTATATCGGCGTCTGCGGCGCGGTCACGGGGTATGCAGATCGTGCGTTACGGCTGGCTTGCATCGATGCCGTCGGCGCGATAGTCACCCGGCGTGGCGCGCGGAGACCCGTGGCGCCTATGTCGGAGTGTGGCGCAGCCTGGTAGCGCACCTCGTTCGGGACGAGGGGGTCGCAGGTTCAAATCCTGCCACTCCGACCAATTCATCCACGTCTGCTCCCGGCGTATCGATGCTCCGCGTCGATGAGCGCATGAAAAACGCGCCCCGCCGGGGAAAAGGCGGAGCGCGTCGGGGTCGTCACGGCAGTGAGTCGTCGGGGCAGTGAGCCGTCGGGGCAGTACGGAGCGCGTGTGGGTCACGTCGCGAGACCGGTTGAGCGCTAAGGTTTAGCGCTCTGACTGAGCGCTTCAGCTGGGCGCTCGGGCAGTTCACCCGGACTGGGCGATCAGTACGATCCGCGTTTTACGCGCAGGCAACGCTTGCCATCTTTCGATAAGCGACTTCCCTTCCGGCATTTCTTTTTCGATACGACATCGTTGTCGATGACGATGGACGTCGTGCCCGTGGCGAACGACGACGTTGGCAGCGTTACAGCGGAGGCGGAAAACAAACCAGCGGCTGCAAGGCCGACGGCGATCGTGAGATGGCGCATAAATGCACTCCTCGGTTGACGGATGGTTGGCTTGTCTTACGTCTGTGCGCGCGGGGACTGGCGTCACGTTCTTTGACGTCTGCGTGATGGGTTGGTGATCGCGCGTGAATGGAGGAAAATCCGCATGGCGGATGCGCTGCCGATTAGTCGGGAGATGACCTTCAGCTACGGCGTGGGCCGAGAGGTGGCGCCGGGCGTCGTAAGGCTGGTCGCTGAAAACCCAAGCCCGTTCACCTTCAAGGGGACGAATACGTATCTCTTCGGCACGCGCGAGGTGACCGTTGTGGACCCCGGTCCCGAGAGCACGGCGCATCTCGAGGCGATCCTCGCCGCAGCGGGGGAGCGGCCCATCGTCCGCATCATGCTGACCCATACCCACAGGGACCACTGCGATGGCCTCGGCGCGCTGGTCGAGCAGACCGGGGCGCCGACTTACGCGTTCGACCGCGACGCGTCAGATCCGGCGCCAAGGGGAACGCGCGAGACCAGCCCAAGCGGAGAAGATTTTACCGACAGTGCGTTTCGTCCCGACGTACCGCTTGCGCATGACGCAACGATCGAGGCGGACGGAGTTATCGTCCGCGCGCTCCATACGCCGGGTCATGCGCCGGATCATCTGTGTTTTGCGCTCGAAGGCCCTGCTCCGGCCGGAGAGGACAACGATGCCGAGCGAGTGTTGTTTTCCGGGGATCACGTGATGGGCTGGAGCACGACGGTGGTTGCGCCGCCCGAGGGCAACATGGGTGATTATCTGCGTTCGCTCGAGCTTGTGCGTGTGCGAGCTGACACGATTTATCTCCCCGGCCACGGAGGCGCGATCCGGACGCCTCAGCGTGTCGTCAAAGCGTACACGATGCACCGGCGGTGGCGTGAAAGCGCAATCCTCGACAGTATTCGTGATGGTGTGGCGACGATCGATGCGCTGGTCGCCAAATGCTATCCGGGGCTCGAGGAAGCGCTCATTCCTGCCGCGGGGTTATCGGTCTTGGCGCACGTCGAGCACCTGATCGAGCGCGGCGTCGTCGCTTGCGACGGACCTGCTGTGCGGGACGGAGTTTTTTCTTCCGTTTGACGCGTTTCGGCGCAGGCTTTGCTGCCGGGGTCGTCTCGGCCGTGTCGCTCTCTTCGGCCGGCAGCTCGAAGTCGAGCCGGGCACGGAGCAGGCGGCGTAATCGGCGGATCCGCTGGGCGTTCCGGCCGAAGTCGTGCTGGCCGTAACGCGAGGCGGAGCGCAGGTCGACGCGGGTGCGACCGCCAACGCTGGCGACGCGAAACACGACATCATCGCGAAAACCCATGACGACGGTTTCGTCGACGGCATGAATAACGCCTTCGCCGGCTGCCCCATCGTTTGCTTGCGGCGGTTGCTCAGCGACGATGTCGAAGCCCTCACGGGTTGCGATTGCCCGAGCCGCATCGAACGCGTCGGACAAGGGCCGCGAGATGATCAGCGGCGCGATGTCAGGGTAGGCCTGCTGCTGGGCGGCGGGGTCCATGCCATCCCCATCGGCCGCGGCGAGCAGGCTTGGCGATGCGCCCGCCGACGGACGTGCAAGAAAGTCGGGTGGATCGCCGAGGTCTGTCGACACGTCGTTCAGGAGCGGAAGGGCGATGGCGGTCGGCAGATAAAAGGCGATCGGCGCCAGCGCGACGATCATCACCAGGACGGCGAACGCTCCGCGCAACCCGCCGCGACCGCCGTTCTGCCAAAGCTGGACGAAACCCACGAATGCGGCGAGCCCGCCAAGCACTGCCAAGGCGCCTGCGACCGTGAAAAGTCCAAGGCCAAGCGGGGTGCCGACGGCTTGCGTGCGGTGCAGGACGAAGGCCACCGCGGCGAGCTGGATCGCGAACAGGGCGATGCGTGACGCCCACAGCGTCCAGCGGTTCCGTACCCAGCTCTCGACGATCAGGCCCATGGGTTCTCCTGGCTCGGCAGCCTCTGACGATGCTGCGTCGGCGGTCTTGCCACGGCATATGTGTGCATGCCAACCGCGGTGGGACGATGGCTCTGCGGGCACCGGCGGGCACCTGCGGCGCGCCGTGCGCAGTGCAACGTTGGGTTAAGCGACTCGCGGGAGGCTTTGATCGCAACCGCGAGTTGGGTGGAGGACGACGTGCGCGAGAATGCTGTGACACGACGACCGACAGATTGGGCGGTCCACGGGCGAGTAACCTCTCGCGCAGTCGCATGTTCCTTTGTCGTCCTGGTCGCTGCGGGGTTCTCCCTCAGTGCGCCGGCGAACGCTGAGACCCTGACGGGTTCGGGCGAGGCGGGCGCGTCTCCTGCAGTCGAGGCAACCCAAACTACACAACAAAAGGCGTCCGCTGAGCCGACGCGGCCTGAGCGCGGGATCAGGCTCGCGACGGTCGACTGGCGCGATCTGTGGCACGGCGATGGAGTTGCGCTTCGCCCCGGCACGACGGTGCGCGCGGAGGCGGACTTCAAAGCGTTGCGCGCGCGCTTCGCCGATACGGCATTCGATCTCGTTGCGCTCCAGAATGTCGGCTCGCCGCGGGCCGTTCGCCGCATTTTCCCCGCGAACAAATATCTCGTGGTCTTTTCACGTGAACTGGCGGCGCGACGCGAGCGCAACCGGGCTGTGCTCAGCACACCGGCGGCGCGGCGCGGGTATTCGGCGATCGCGATCGCGCGGCAATCGGGGCTGCGCGTGCTGCGGCGGGCGCACCTGCTCGATCTGGCCAATCCGCTCGGCGCGCGCGATATCGCACGCGCAGACGGGCAGGCAGGCGTGGCCGTATTACTGAAACGGAACAAGCAACGGCTTTGGTTGGCGTCGGCGCGCCTACTTGCAACGTGCGGAGAGAAAGACGCGCGTGCGGTTGGCGCTCAGCCTACGACTAAGGACGACGCCTGCCCGGCGCTCGCGGCGCAGCTCCGTGCGCTCAATGCCTGGAAAAGCGTACAGGCAGCGCGAGGCATCGACGTCGTGCTCGCCGTGTCGATGCCAACCGCTACGACTCGTGGAAGGACACGGCGAGGCGCGACCGCTTCGACCACCTCAACCTCATCCGACGCGGGCGCTGCGTCTGACGAAGCATTTCGCGACACGCTCCGTGCCGGCGTGAAACTGCTGACGGCCAGCGATCCCTCACGGGTCGCACTCGCATGGCGCAAGGCCCGAGCGGTCGAAGAGCGGCGTCGTGGGCGGGCCGGTTGGCGGTCGGGCTCTTCGTATGGCGGGCTTTACGGGCTGCCGGTCGGGCGCGTGTTCGAAAAGCGGGTGCGCGAAAAACCGCAGCTCAAGGGACCGAGCCGGCGGGCGGGGGAACCGTTCGTCGATCTGCGTGAGAAGCCGACACGTTCGCTCGACCAGATGGTCGTCTCTGCGCTCCGCGATCTCGCCGGCGGAGGGACGGAAAGAAAAGCGCCTGCCGATGGGACTGCCGATGCGCTTGCCGGGGCGCCTGTCGGTGCGCCCGCCGGTAGGACTGCCGCGGGCTCGACGGAGGAGAAAGCAACCACGATGCCGCTGGTGAACAATGCGATCGCAGCGCTCGGGCGGATCGGTGATGCGGGTCGTGGCGCTGAAACCGTGTCGACCAAGGCGCCCGTGCCGGGAACCGCTCGCCGTCAGGACACAGCGAGTGACGACGGGCCGGCGGGTACGCCGTTTGTCCGACTGGCACCGAACACTCCGGCGTGTGGGTCGACGGCGCATCCCGAACCAGCATTCTTCGTCACGCGGCAGCTCGCTGAAAAAGCGGAGACGAACGCCGCCGAAAGCGCATCAGATGCGCCTGTTGGGCGACGGTTCTGTGGCGCGCAGCTCGATCTCGTGGGCACTCGGGCTTCCGGAGGTTAAGTCCGGCGGCCTCGTCGTGGTGTGCGGCCGGCAAACGCCGATCAGGGATACAGCATCGAGGTAGACCAGGCTTCGTCCGGCGCAGTGCGGGTAAAGCGGACGCGTTCGTGCAGGCGATACGGGCGGTCGTGCCAGAGCTCGATTTCCTGCGGCACAAGGCGAAAACCTGACCAGTGCGGCGGGCGCGGTATGTCCTCCGTACCCTCGAACTTTGCTTCGTACGCTTTGACGGCGTCCTCGAGTTGACCGCGGGCGCCGAGGGGGCGGGACTGGTCTGATGCCCATGCGCCAATCCGGCTACCTCTTGGACGCGACGCATAATAAGCGTCGGCCTCTTCTGCAGATACCGGGCTGATCGCGCCGCGGGCCCGCACCTGACGGCGCAAGCTTTTCCAGTGAAAACAGATCGCGGCCTTGTGCTGGTTCTGCAACTCGCCGCCCTTGGCGCTCTGTGTGTTCGTGTAGAAGACGAAGCCGTCTGCATCGACGCCCTTCAGCAGCACCATGCGCACGTTCGGGAGGCCGTCGCCGTCGACGGTCGCCAGCGCCATGGCGTTCGGATCGTTGATCTCGTGGTCTTTCGCGTCGGCGAGCCAGGTTGAAAACAACGAGAACGGCTCCGTCGCCGCGGTGAAGTTTTCATCGGGCGGGCCGCCGTAATAGTCGGGTTTTGATTTGTCGTTCATCTTCTCGGCCAGTCTGTCGGTCAGCGGTGGGCGCAGCGCGCTCGGATCTCGTTCTGCATATAATCGGCGTGTGCGGCGCGCACGCTGTGGCACGGTGCCGGTTGGTCCGGCGTAGCAGTCGTCTTGGATTGCCAGCGCGCGTTCGCGCCTCGTGATCGTCAGCCTGCGCTCGTCATCCCGCTTCGCTGCGGTGCACGTGTTTACGTCGGTTTAACCGTGCCTGTTCACCATACGGGTTCCGGTTGGCCGCACCTGTCGCAGCTCGCCGGGTCAGTTCCCGCTTGTTTTGCGTACGGGTGCCCCATGGTTTTTGTTTCCGCCGACGCGCGTGGTCGCGTCGCGTCTTCCCCCCTTCTCTCAACGGCTGCCGCAGCGCTGATTAGCGCATGGTGCCTCCTGCGACGGCATGTCGGTGGCCGGATGCGACGCCGCACCATCGGCGCGCTCGACAGTTGTCGCCCAACCGGCTTCAGCCATGCCGGGCAGGAGGCACCATGCGCTAATCAGCGCTGCGGCAGCCGTTGAGAGAAGGGGGGAAGACGCGACGCGACCACGCGCGTCGGCGGAAACAAAAACCATGGGGCACCCGTACGCAAAACAAGCGGGAACTGACCCGGC
>JBCBJG010000032.1:0-19724 GCA_038523655.1 Pseudomonadota bacterium
ACAGTTGCCGCGGGTGATCGGTCGCCCGCATTCACCTATCGGTAGTTCTGTGCCCCGCGCCGCAGACGGCTCTTCGTTTTTTTCTCCTCTATACGAGACCCGGTCGGCGCCGGAGAGTGCACCGCCGCGCGTGCTCGTGATCGGCGGATACGGTGTCTTCGGCGGACGTCTCGTGGACGCGTTGCTCGAGACGAGCGATGTCGACGTCGTGGTCGCGGGGCGCGCGCGATCGAAAGCCGAGCGGTTCGTCGCGTCGTTGAGGCCGGAGGTGCGGGCACGCGCATCGTGGGCGGTGGTCGATCGACGTCAGATCGATGCGGCACTCGAGGGTTGCGCGCTCATCGTCGATGCAAGCGGTCCGTTCCAGACTTATCTTGGGGAAGATTCCGGGCCTGGCAAAGACGCCGGCCGCGCAGAATATATCGGGTCGAGTGCAACGCGTTACGCCGTGGCAGAAGCGGCCACCGCCGCGGGCGTGCATTACCTCGATCTCTCGGACGACGCGGCGTTCAGCGCCGGCATGGTGTCGCTCGATGAGGACGCCCGGGCCGCCGGGGTCTTCGCCATCTCCGGTGTGAGTACGTTTCCGACGCTGACTGCCGGTGTCGTGCGCGCCTTCGTCGAAGCGGGCGGCACACCGCATGACGTCTTCGGCGGCCTCGCACCTTCACCGCACGCGCGGGTGGGGAAAAACGTTTTGGCAGCACTGCTCGGCGCGGCTGGCCAACCGATGGAGGTGCTGGAGGCCGAGGACCTGCGTACGGTCAAGGCCTTCACCCGTACACAGCGGCGTGCGATCCCGATGCCCGGTGGGCGACCTTTGCCACCGACCACGTTCGGGCAGGTGGATGTGCCAGATAACCGGGTGCTGCAGACCCAATTTCCCGCGTTGCGCAACGTGTGGATCGGCGCTGGCACGCGACCGCAGATTTTTCTCCATGCCGTTGTCCTGATGGCACAGCTGCGCGCGCGCGGACTGCTCTTCGGCCTCGAATACCTTGCGGAGCCGATGCGACTTGCCGCTCGGATACTGCGATGGGGTCCGCATCGCGGCGGGATGCGTATCGACGTAACGGGAGTCAACGCGGCGGGGCAGGCGGCTTCGATGCGCTGGACGCTTACGGCCGAGGGAGACGCCGGGCCGACGATCCCCGTCATGGCGGCGGTCTCGTTGGTCCGGCGGTGGCGAGATGGAGAAGAATTCAAGCCCGGCGCCTACACGGCGGATCAGGTCATTGGTCTTGATGACTATCAGTTCTGGTTCGACCGGCCGGCGTTTCGCACGCACCTGAAAACCGACGGCCTCGAGAGCGGGGCCGATCCCGCCTCAACTCGCAGCACGGGTATCTCGGTGGCACAAGAACAACCGGTTCCGGTGTATCAGGTCGTGCTCGAGGATGTTTATCAGGCGCTGCCGGATACCCTGCGTCAGCTCCACGACGTGAGCGGTGCGCATCTCTGGCGGGGGCGCGCGACGATCGATGGTGCGGCATCGCTTGGTGCGCGACTGGTCGGGCGGGCATTCGGGTTTCCCGGTGGGCAGCGTGATGTGCCGGTCGAGGTACGGCTTGAACGCGTTGCGGCGCGGGAGGTTTGGACCCGCAACTTCGATGGAGAGAAATTCCGGTCGACGCAGGAAGTTGGCCGTGGCCGTGATGCCGGATTGGTCGTCGAGCGGTTCGGCCCCTTCGCGTTTGCGCTTGCCGTGCCGGTCGTCCCCATCACCGAGGCGGATGATCAAGCGGCGGATGAAGGCAGATCCGGCGAGCACGCCGACATGGCGCTCCGTCTCGAAGTGGTGCGATGGTCCCTGTTCGGTGTGCCGTTGCCGCTGATACTTGCGCCGCGCTCCGAGGCGGAGGAGCGCGAAGTGGACGGGCGGTTCACGTTCTCGGTGCGGCTGACGCTGCCGTTGCTCGGGCGGATGGTGCACTATCGTGGTTGGCTCGAACCCGTCGAAGATGGGGTCTAGCGACCCGGCATCGGTTCGGATTGCACCTGATTTTTGCCGGGCGATGCGGCGCGAGGAGCGCTTGACCCACGGCCGGTCGCGTTGCTCACTCCGGCCCGCGTACGTCCAACCGTACTGCTGCAGTCGCCGCGGGGATCTGATCCATGAACGAGCCGACACGCTGCGACGTGCTGATCGTCGGAGGTGGTGCGGCCGGATGCATCATCGCCCGGCGGATTGCGGAGCAGACAGACCTGCGCGTTTTGCTGGTCGAGGCTGGTCGGTCCGATGAAGGCGACGCGGCTGCCACCGATCTCTCCCGGCTCGATGAGCAGGATGAAAGCTACGACTGGGGGTTTGTGGCGCAGACGATGGCCGGCAAGTCGACGGCAATCGACTACGCGCGGGCGAAAATGCTCGGCGGGTGCGCCAACCACAATGACTGCGCATTCCTGGAACCAACGCCAAACGATTTGACGCAGTGGGTCGTGGCAGGTGCGGCCGGATGGGATCATGGTGCGATGGCGCCCTATCTTGCGCGGGTGCGCGAGCGGGTCGGGATCGAAGCGGCACCAGCCGGCACCGCGCTTAGCCGGGCGCTGATCGACGCGGCGCTCGTTCTCGGACTCGAGGAGAGAAATTTTCGTGATGCGATCGATGCCGGGGCGGGTTGGTTTCCGCTCAACGCGCGCGGATCACTCCGGCAGTCTTCGTCGATCTGCTATTTGCATCCGCTCTCGGCATTGCCCGACAATCTCGACGTCTGGACCGATACGACCGTCTCCGCACTGATCATGGAGGGCGCGTGCGTGACCGGCGCGCGGACCAGTCGAGGGGATGTCGCGGCGGCGCGTGAGGTTGTCCTCACAGCCGGAAGTATTGGCAGTCCGCACCTGATGATGGTCTCGGGGATCGGGCCGGCGGACCAGCTTTTGGCGCACGGTGTGCCGGTGCATGCAGCGCTTGCGGGTGTTGGGCAGAACTTGATGGATCATGTCGCGGCGAACATCGTCTACGAAACGCATGAGGCGCCAGCCCCGTGGGATCGGACACCATGCGAGGCGACGGTGCTGATGCGGACGGAACCACACGCGGTTGACCCCGACGTGCTGTTCCACTTTGTGTTGCGCTTGCGGGAGAAATATGTCGGCGCCGATCAGTTCGCGGGCGTGCGCCACGGTGTGAAGCTTTCACCGAACGTTGCGCGCCCGAAGAGTCGCGGCACGCTCACACTCGCGTCACCGGATATCGCGGTCCAGCCCGCGCTGTCACTCAACTACCTGTCCGATCCTGATGGATACGACCGGCGGACATTGTTGCGCGGCTTACGGTTTGCGCGGAAGCTTGCTGCAGCCGAACCGTTGGCGTCGTATCTCAAGCGTGAGGTCTCACCGGGCATGTCGATCGATGATGATGATGCCTTGTTCGCCTACGTCGCGGAGACATGCGAGACGGTTTATCATCCCTCCGGGACCTGCCGCATGGGCCGAGAGGACGATCCGCTGGCGGTGGTCACACCTGATCTGCGGGTTCGCGGATGCCAGGGCCTGCGGGTCGCGGATGCGTCGGTTTTCCCGGAAATGGTAACCGTGAACATCTGCAACACGGTGATGATGGTCGCTGAACGGGCAGCGGACCTGGTTTGCGCTACGTACGCGCGTTGAACCGAATTTGCCCGTGACTTCGTCACGCCGACAGCGGAATCGCAATGGTGCCAGGATCACGCTGGGATCAAACGGGATCCGCCTGCGACCGGCCTAGTGCTTATTGCGAACGGCTCACGCGGATCGCAGCCGGGCCGAGGATCACGATGAACAGCACCGGCAGGAAGAAAACGATCATCGGCACGGTGAGCTTCGGCGGTAGCGCGGCGGCTTTTTTCTCAGCTTCCGACATCCGCATGTCGCGGTTTTCCTTGGCCATCACCCGCAGCGCCTGACTGACCGGCGTACCGTAGCGTTCTGCTTGGATCAGCGCCGTCACCGTCGCCTTGATAGCCGGTAGCCCGGTACGTTTGCCGAGATTTTCAAACGCCATGCGCCGCTCGGGAAGATAGGACAGCTCCGCGGTCGTCAGGGTGAGTTCTTCGCCAAGCTCGACCGACTGCGCGACGATTTCCTGGCTGACCTTGCCGAAGGCGGCCTCGACCGACATGCCCGACTGCACGCAGATGAGCAGCAGATCGAGCGCGTCGGGAAACGCCTTGCCGATCGAGTCCTGACGCTTCTGGATGATGTTCTTCACGAACACGGTCGGGAGATAAAGTCCGACGTATCCGGCACCGAGCGCGATCGCCAGCTTGATCAGCGGGATCATCTCGCCCTTGTAGACGAAGAACATGTACACGAACGTGCCGAGGAAAACGATGATCGGCGTCGCGAGCTTGAAGAAGAAGAAAATGACGAGCGGTCGTTGACCCCTGAACCCGGCCATCTTCATCAGGTTTGATAGATCTTCTGATTCGAACAGCTTTCTCAGATTGAGCTGCTCGACGATCTGCGCGATCGCGCCTTTCGACTCGTTGCGGAGATTTGCTCCGTTGCCCTGCGTTTTGAGGTCGTTCATCCGCGCGGCGCGCATCTTGTCGCGCTCGAGGGCCATAACGCGCATGCGCTTGTTCGACTGATCGCGGGACAGCGCCGGCAGCGCAATCATCACGATTGTCAGGAACGTCGTCACACCGATCAGCACCATGAACAGGACGCGCGGGTCGGTCACGGTATTGATGATTGCGGTCATGGTTTTAGATCCTCAGGGCGATGGGATGGTCGCCGACGGTCAGTACTTGAAGTTGATCATCTTCTTCATCGTCAGCACGCCGAAGGTCATCCAGGTGCCGGCGATCAGGAGGAGGAAATTCCCCGTCCGATCCGTGAAGAGGAGGGCGATGTAGTTCGGTGACGTAAAGTGGACCATGGCCATCACCGCGAACGGCAGACAGCCGAGGATCGCGGCGGAGGCCTTTGCCTCGGCGCTCAGCGCTTTCACCTTCGCAGCCATCGCCTTTCGGGCCCGCAGGACCTCGGAAAGATTGCCCAGGGCCTCGGCGAGGTTACCGCCAGCTTTCGACTGGATCGCGATCACGATGGCGAAGAAGTTCACTTCCGGAAGCGGCATGCGGGTCATCATGCGTTCGAAGCAGTCGCCGAGTGGGATGCCGACCTTCTGCTGCTCGACGAGTTCGGCGAACTCCGAGCGGACCGGTTCCGGGCTTTCCCGGGCGATGATGCCGAGACATTCGTTGAGTGGTAGGCCGGATTTCACACCGCGGACGATAATGTCGATCGAGTTGGCGAATTCATTGACGAACTTGCCCTGGCGGCGTGCGGTGATCTTGTTCAGCAGGAAACGCGGCAGGCCGAGTGCGCCGACGAACGCTGCGCCCGCGGCCGCACCGATCGGTCCGCCCATGACATACGTCGCGATGCCAAGGCCGATGCCGAGGATCAGCGAGCCCGCGTAGAACACGTTCGGCTCCAACTCGAGCCCGGCCCGCTCCAGGCGCGTGCGAATGGTGACCTTGCCCTTCGCCTTCTGGCGACGGTCGATCTCCTGCATCGTGTCCTGCACCGCTTTCTTGCGGTGCGCGAGCTCCTGGTTCTCGGCGCTGCGCTTCGTGCGGCTTTTCGCGGTCTGTGTCGCGATGTCGGCCGTGCGTTTCTCGGCTTTCTTCTCGCCGGAGAGAAATGGGAACACGACGACGTAGACGATCAGCCCAACGCTGATCGCGGCGAGAACGATGACGGCGATCTGGATAAGGGTCGGCGACAGGCTGGCCATTATTTTTCCCCGAGAATGTTGCCGTTGGCGTCCGTGGCTTCGGCGGCGGCGAGTGCCTGGGCGAGGCGACCCTCTTCCTTGAAGTAGGTGGCGCGTTCCCACAGGATCGGGCGGGCGATACCGGTCGAACGGTGGCGCCCGATCAGCTTGCCGTTATCGTCCTCGCCTTCGATGTCGTAGACGAAGAGGTTCTGGAGCGTGACGACCTCGCCCTCCATGCCGACGACTTCGGTGATGTGGGTGATCTTGCGCGAGCCGTCGCGTAGGCGAGCGGCCTGCACGATCACATCGACCGAACCGGTGATCATCTCGCGGATGGTTTTCACCGGCAGGGCGAAGCCACCCATCATGATCATGGACTCGAGGCGGCTGATTGCTTCGCGCGGGCTGTTGGAGTGGAGCGTGCCCATCGAGCCATCGTGACCCGTGTTCATTGCCTGGAGGAGGTCGAAGGCTTCGGGGCCACGCACCTCACCCACGATGATCCGTTCCGGCCGCATCCGAAGGCAGTTCTTGACCAGGTCGCGCATCGTGATCTCGCCCTCGCCCTCGAGGTTCGGCGGGCGGGTCTCCAGGCGCACGACGTGCGGCTGCTGAAGCTGCAGCTCAGCGGAGTCTTCGCAGGTGATCACCCGCTCATCCATATCGATGCAAGCGGAGATACAGTTGAGCAGCGTGGTCTTGCCCGAGCCCGTACCGCCGGAGACGAGCACGTTGCAGCGCACCCGGCCGATGATTTCGAGGAGCGTGCGTCCCTCCGGCGTGATGGAGCCGAAATTGACGAGCTGTTCGAGGCGCAGACGGTCCTTCTTGAACTTACGAATGGTGAGCGCCGGGCCGTCGATTGCGAGCGGCGGCGCGATCACGTTTACGCGTGAGCCGTCGGGAAGACGGGCGTCACAGATCGGGCTCGATTCATCGACGCGACGGCCGACCTGGCTCACGATGCGCTGGCAGATGTTCATCAGCTGCGAGTTGTCGGCGAAGCGTACGCCGGTCTGCTGGACCTTGCCGTCGACCTCGATGAAGGTCGTGTCTGCGCCGTTGACCATCACGTCGGCGATATCGTCGCGGGCGAGCAGCGGCTCGAGCGGGCCATAGCCGAGCACGTCGTTACAGATGTCCTCGAGCAGTTCTTCCTGCTCGGCAATCGACATCACGACGTTCTTGTACTGGATGATCTCCGAGACGATGTCGCGGATCTCTTCGCGAGCGGCCTCCTGCTCGAGCTGGGCGAGCTGCGTGAGGTCGATCGTGTCGATCAGCGCGTTGAAGACCGTCGTCTTGACGTCGTAATATTCTTCCGACCGACGCGGCGTGGCTTTTTCCTCTGCCGGCTGGGGCGGGGGAGGCGGCGCAGCCGCTTCGACCGGCGCGGCGGCCGGTTGCGGAACAGGGGCGGCGGGCGCGGCCGCGGCCGGCTGCGGCGCGGGGGTCGGCGCCGCTGCGGGGGCTGGTTGCGGACGGGCGACCTGCTTGAGTTCGCCGCCGCCGCCGCTGTTTCGCTTACCAAACATCGGGTTCGGTCCCTATTTTCTGAGTTTCAGTTTCTCGAGAAGCGGCTTGAAGGCCGACGTCGGCTCGGCGACGGTCTCCGGTCGCTTCACAAGACGCATCGCGAGATTGCGAAGCTGGGCTGTCGCCGTGGCGTTTTCTGCGAACTCGCCGATCATCTGGCCGTTGTTGGAGGCCATGCCGAAGCTCTCGCCGTCGAAATCGATCACGCATGCCGGATCGAGACCGAGCGCGTCGGCAAACTTGGCGGCCGGAATTTCCGGGCGTTTCGGCATGCCTGCCTGGTTCACCACCAGGTGCGGAGGATTATCGTTGCTGCGGCGTTCGCGGAGCAGATCGACGAGGTTCTTCGCGTTGCGCAGGTTCGCGAGGTCCGGCGCGACTGTGATGACGATCTCGTCGGCCTGCGTCAGCAACTGGCGGGCCCATGACGACCAGACATGCGGCATGTCGACGGCCACGTACGGCACGTTCTGGCGCACGACATCGATGACCCATTCGTAGGCTTCAGGCGCGATCTCGTAATCGCGATCAAGCGTGCCTGGAGCGGCGAAGAGGCTCAGATGATCCGTCAGCTTGGCGAGCAGGCGGTCGAGCAGAACCTCGTCTAGCCGGTCGGGAGAAGAAAGCGCGTCGGCGATGCCCTGGACAGGATCCTTGTCGAAGTCGAGCCCGGCGGTGCCGAACGGCAGGTCGAGGTCGGCGATGACAACGTCGTTCTTGAGTTCGCGTGACAGCGCCCAGGCGACGTTGTGGCAGATCGTGCTGGAACCGACGCCGCCCTTCGCGCCAACGAAGGCGAAGACGTGGCCGACGGGTTCCGCGTCCGGATCATTGTAGAGCGAGGAAATGCTCTCCATGATCTTCAGCTCGGTGATCGGCGCGACGATGTATTCGCTGACGCCGCGACGCAGGAGCTCGCGATAGAGGATCACGTCGTTCACGTGACCGATCACGATTACCTTGGTGCCCGCATCGCAAACCGAGGCGAGTTGGTCGAGCTCGGCGAGCATGCCGTCTCTATTTGCCATCGACTCGACGATGATCAGGTTTGGCGTCGGCGCGTCCTGGAACTGGGCGAGCGCCGCCGGTGTGCCGCCGAGGTGGACGGACACGTGTGCTTTCGCGAGACGCCGGTCGCCGGTTGCGGACTGCAGCGTCTCGGCCGTTCGCTGGTCCTGGCAGAACGCCTGGATGGAAATGCGCGGGATCGGGCGGGCGCGATCGGGGCTGGCGTCGACAAGCGACGAATCGGCGACAGCACCCGGCGCGGTGGCCAGGGCGGGAAGATCCGCCGATGCCGCTTGCGCCGCCGGGGCCGCTACTTGGGATGCCAACGGGGCTGCCGCGACTGCCGTTTCCTGCGCCATCTCGGGCGCCGGAGCGGCAGCCGGAAGATCCTCGGCCGTGAAGGGAGGCGGCGTCAGCGTCGGGTCGGAGGATGCGCCGGCATCGGCGTCATACATCTCGTCTTCCGGCAACACCGCTTCGGGAGAATAAGCCACATTGCTCATGATCAGTTCGCAACCTCACTGACAGTACCTGAGCGCTCTTCCTCAGATTTCTGAGCGCCGGTGACATCACCCTGGATCCATTTGTCGGACAGCACGTCACGACGTTCGCCGGAACGGGGATCGAAGCCGCGAGGGGTCACGAGGTCCTTCGGGTTTGCTGCGAGCGAAGCGAGGTTCTTCTGCTGCGCGCATCCGAAGTTGTGATAGTTCGCGTTGCGATCCGACGAGGCGAGGTTCGATGGCCAGAGCCCACACTCCGGTCCTTTTGCGACGAGAGTCGTAAATGAAACCTTGATCGGTGCAGCGGTATGACCGCTGACGAAGTACGGCTCCATGCTGAGTGCGTGGTTCGAGATCCCGGTGCCGTGGATCGCCTTGCGGACATCCGAGACGGTATTGACGACGGCGTACTCGTTATTTCCTCCGCTCGGGGCGGAGACAATGAGCTGGCCTTCGCCCTCACGGCGGTATCGGGTCACGAACGCCTTGAGCCGGGACGACTGCGACGGCGTCAGGCCGGAGGAGCCGCGTGGCACCTCGATGTCCATTTGAACCGGTGCCTTGGAGATGGCGATTGGATGGCGCGCTGCCGGGTCGGCGATCACGGTGCCCCGCACGGCGCTGTAGTGATCGGTGTGGCCGCGGCAACCGGCAAGGCCGGCTGCGAGCGCGGCGACGGAGGCGATGGCGAGGCCTGTCGAGGAGACTTTTCCTCCTGGGCGGGCCGTGCGCTTGGCAGACGACGGGTGGCGACTGGCGAGCGTCTTCGTGGACTTGATGACTGACATGGTACTTTTCCTGTGTTCACCAGTTACGCGATCATTCGATGATGAAGCCGACGTCGTCTTTCATGCTGCCGGCTTCGGCCTCCGGCAGATGCTCTTCACGGCCGTAGATGCGGTTCATGTGGCCAAGGAAATTTGCCTTGCGATCGGAGGCCGGCATCCAGTTGTCATCCGGGCGCGCGAGGTCGGTGCGAGCGACCGGCTTGACGACCAGCGGAGTGACGATCACGACCAGCTCGGTCTCGACCTTCTGGAAGTCGCGGGAGCGAAACAGCGTGCCGAGGATCGGCAGCTTCTGCAGACCCGGGAAGCCTTCCATGTTCTGCCGCGTGTCGTCGGAGATGAGCCCGGCGAGGACCATCGATCCGCCGCTCGGCAGCTCGATCGTCGTTGCAGCACGGCGGACTTTAAGGCTGGGAATCCCGATCGAGCCGATCGTGACGGCGCCTTCGTTCGAAAGCTCGCTAACCTCGGTATTGATCTTCAGGCTGATCCGGCTTTCGGACTGGACGAACGGGGTGAACGACAGGCCCACACCGAACGGCTTAAACTCGATCGTGATCGTGTTGTCGTCCTGACCGACCGGGACCGGGAACTCACCGCCGGCGAGGAAGCTCGCCGTCTCGCCGGAGATCGCCGTCAGCGTTGGTTCGGCGAGCGTGCGCAGCAGGCCGTGGCGCTCAAAGGCCTCGACGTTCTGCTGGATGCAGTTGATGCCGGCTTGCGGCGCGGCGACGAGCGTCGAGACGCCCGGTGTGATGCAGCTCAGCGCGTCATTTCCCTGCGCGCCGAAGAGGAAGCCGTTCAGGCCTTCGGCGTTGGTGACCGGGAAGCGGTTGTTCGTGCCGAACTGAAAGGCACCTTGCGAGAACGAAGAGGCATTCCAGTTCACGCCGAGGCGCTTGATGATGCTGCGATTGATCTCCGCGACGGTGACCTTGAGCATCACCTGTTCCTTGCCGAGCACGGAAATCAGGTTAACGACCTTCTTGTTGGCCACTGCGTCGGGCACACCGCCATCGCCGATCGTGAAGCGCGAGGCGATGTTGCGGGCACGTGTTGCATCCGCCGGGCGCAGGACCGTTCCCGAGAGCACGACCGTGTCGTTCAGCATCTCGGCCTTGATCTGGCTGTCCGGGATCAGTCGCTTGAGCATGGCCTCGAGCGGCGCGGTGTCCTGATCAACGCTGATTTCGAGGGTGAGCACACGCTCGCCGCTCGCATCGAAGAAGAAGGCGTTCGCCTGGCCGGTTTTCTTGGCGATCAGGTAGACCCGGTTCGAGGCCTGGACGACGGCATCGACAATCTCCGGGTTCGAGACGACCACATCACGCAGCGTGCGTGGCAGCTCGACCATCAGCGACTTGTCCCGCGCGATGCGGACAGCGCGCTCGGACGGAAGCTCGTGATCGACCAGTTGGAGGACAGAGCGGTGTCGCCCGCCTTCGCTGTGACCGGACGCCTGGGCCGGCGCTGCGGTCATGCCCGCGAGCATGTCCGAGACAGGGGATATAGGGAGGGAAAAGGCAACGAAACCGGCAAATGCGACCGTTGTCACCTTCATGAAGTTACGCAGTTCGAAAGACATAGCTCAGACCTTCCACGAGCTGAAACTGAAGGGACTACTTGACGCCGAAGGCCTGAGCCTTGTCGCCGTATCGCAGCGTGTTGATGCTGTTCGAGCGTTCGTTGATGCTGTTCTGCGGACCCTTGCCGCTGGTCCGGCTGTCACTCAGGCTGCGGAGAACGAGCGAGATCTCACCGATCGAGCGCGCGAGTGCGAGGGACTCTGCCTGCCGCGGGGAAAGCGCGAGGGTCGCCGTTTTACCGGAGGCCACTTTCTCTCCGTCTTTGGTCTCAATTGCCTGACCGATCGCGAGGACGCGGATGTTGTGGAACAGCGTGTCACTGACATACTGCTCGCGCTTGTTGCCGCTGCGGTCACGGCGCGTGAGGATTACGTCCACCCGGTCATTCGGGAGGATAAATCCACCCACCGCGGACTCAGGGGCAATTTGCGTTGAGATTGCGCGCATGCCGGCAGGGAGGATTGCGGCCATGACGCCGCCCTCGTTTGCTTTGATGAGCTTCTTCTTCTTGATCGGCTCACCGGCGAGGAATGGTGCGCGGGCGAGCGAGCCTTGAAACTCTGACTTAGCGCGGGGGCTTGTGCGCTTCGTGATGTAACCGTGGGTGACGGCATCACTCGGCCAGGCCTGCCAGCGTAGGTCAGCCGGTTTCAACGAAGCGCCGAGACCGATGTCGGCGTTTGCGACCAGCACTTCCGTCGTCTCGTAGTTCGTCTTGACGACTGTCTTCGTCTCGGGTGCCTTTCCGATCAGGCTCTTGGCAATGAGCGCGGCGGCGCCGGCGGCGAGCAGTGCGATTGCGAGGACGATAATTCGAGCCCGTTTCATACACTCTGGGTCCTTCGGCCCTACTTGCAAGCAAACTTGGTTGCTCTCGAAGGTCCGCGAGAAACGTCAATGTGCAGTTAATGGGTGTACGAATTCGAGACGGTGTCCCGGGTAGGGAGTAAAAGACGGGGCGTGGTCTCCACAGAACGTCCGTCTACAGAGTGTGTACGGCGGACAGCTCCATCATCGTAGCCACCGGCTACCGGGTCCGGTGCTAGGTGTCGGTTGCCGAAATCACGCGCGCAGAGCGAAGGCCGTCAGGTCGAATGAGCTGTCCAAATGCCGTAGTCGTTCAGGCGTGCAAGCGATCGGGCGTTCAGGCGATCGGGCCAAGCACCCACTGGGTGGACGGATAGACGATCAGGGCACCGGCGGCGATCGAGATGCCGTACGGGATCCCGGTCTTCGGGTGGTGCAGGCGGTTCAGCCATGCCTGCCGGACCCAGGCGCCCGGAAGCGGGAACTTGCGGAACATCAGTAGCGCAAGCGTGAGCAGGCCTCCGAGGATGCAAACCAGCATCAGGAAGCTGCCGAGGTGCGTGAAACCAAACCAAAGCGAAATGGCCGAGAGGATCTTGGCGTCACCGCCGCCCATCCAGCCGAGCTCGAACATGCCAACGGTCAGCGCGAGGATGAGGATACCGCACGCGATGTGCAGACCGATGTCGTAGAGCGAAAGGCCTGTCATCGGCGCGTAGATGAGGAACCCGGCAACCAGACAGATCGAGATCCGGTTCGGGATCGTCATCGTGAACAGATCCATCGCGCCGGCGAATGCAATCAGCCCGGGGAAGAACAGGAGCGCGAAGACGAGAAAGATCGGGTCCATGACAATGCTTTCGATAATGCCGGGCGGGGTGCGTTGTGGCTGCGCATTCGTGACTATTAGGTGAGAGCCGTAAAATTCCGCCTAAGCCACGGTTCACTGCGTGAAGATCGCCGCGAAGTGTTCGCGCAACGAAAAAGGCCACCCGCTCCGAAGAGCGAGTGGCCCCGAACTGTACCGACGATCAGGCGATCGCCGGGGAACAGGCTAGATTAGCCGTTCTGCGTTCCGAGTTCCGTCGAGACCGTCGTGAAGGTCGTGTCGAGGCCGTCGGAGACCAGGTTCACGGTGACGATGATGCCGACGCCGATGATGGCGGCGATGAGGCCGTATTCGATTGCCGTTGCGCCCGACTCATCGTTGCGGAAACGTGCGACCAGGTTTTTCATTTGGATACTCCCGTTACTAAGACTCTTAGACTGCAAAAGTTCATCCGCTTGGCTGACCTTGTCAGCGCTGGGTCGCGGTGCTGAACTGTTATGGAACCTACCGGGCAGAAGTTAATCCAAGATGAAATGCTTGGCTGGCCGGTTTCGCAACGTGTTTCATATGGTTTACTCTAAGTAAATTCGGCGCGTAAACTTCGGTTGGTGGCTATGAATACATGGTCATGGTAGTGTGGCGGCGAGTCAAAACCTGTTTCTTTACGATGAACGGCCAGATGTTCGTGGTCGAAAATCCGCGTTCTGCGGTATTCGGTGCAGTATTACCGGGCCGCAAGCTCGATGCAGCCAGGAACTGCTTGGCCTCGACACGCGTGCGATGTGGTCCCGCCTATTTTCATCCCCGCGTTCTCACGATCCGACGGGCGTTACCGTTTCGTTCACTATTCTCCGGCTAACTGGAAAAAAAGCAGTAGCGTTCGAGGACAGACCATGTCGCACCGCGTTCCCTCCTTTATCTCCCGTTTTGCAGCAGCTGCCGTTGGCTTCGGCATGGCGGTCGCCGCCTCCAGTGCCTTTTCCCCAGTAGCGCTTGCCGACGCGTCGTCGGACTTCGTGGTCCAGTACGACCAGGTTCGCCTGCTTCGCCTGGAAGACAAGGCCGCCTCTGTCATCGTCGGCAACCCGTCGATTGCAGACGTCAGCATCCAGAACGGCAAGCTTCTCGCCGTCACCGGCAAGACGTTCGGCATTACCAACCTCATCATTCTCGACCGGGCTGGTCGGGTGATGATGGACCGGCGTCTGCTGGTCTCGTCCGACGAGCAGAAGATCGTGAAGCTCACACGCGGCAACCTCAGCCAGACCTACAACTGTGCGCCGAAGTGTCAGCCGGTGCTCAAGATCGGTGATGACGACAAATTCTATGCGAACGTTGTGAAGTCGTCTGAGAGCAAGGTGAAGTTCTCTGCAGGCGTTTCCGGCGGTGCAGCAGGCGGCGAGTGATCCATTCCCCGCTTGTTGTGATGCAAGGGCGTCGGGCCTGAAACTTTCCGGCGCCCTATTATAAAGACTGTCGCTATCCGCATTTCCCTGCGGCTGTTTCCTCCCCTCTGCGATCGTGCGCAGCGTGGCAGGGTGCGGCCGCGGGCATATCGTCATTTCTCAACGCCTTATTAACTCGGCACGGGTTTAATGCCGGGCATGCGCGGGGTTTGCCGCGCCCATATCAGATCAGTGAGGCGTACTGATATGACCGAGACAACGAACGCGCGTGTGCGCGGGCGGCGTACACGCCACGGCTTTATCCGGCGGTTGCGCAGAAACGAAGACGGGGCCACGGCGCTCGAATTCGCTTTCGTTGCAGCACCGTTTCTGGCGTTTCTGCTGATGACAATCGAGGTCGCTTTCGTTTACGGCGGCACGGTTTCGCTCGAGCACGCGCTCGAGAAGTCTTCCCGGAAAATTCGGGTTGGGCAGCCGTTCGGCAACCTCCAGGAATTCAAGGCCGACGTTTGCGGTAACGTCGTTCTGCTCAGCAACTGCCTGAACAAACTGGTCGTCGATGTTCGCACGATCAACGGTTTCGGCGGTGCGGATAACCAGAACGTCTATGGCGATTATCAGGACGGTTCAGGCGACTTGCAGAACGGAAACCAGCAGTACGACACGGGCGCAGGCGGCTCAGTGGTGCTCGTGAACGCCTTTTATAAATGGGACATTATCGCCCAGCTGCCGATCTTCTACCGCTGGACGGACGGGGGTGGCTTCACGAGCCCGCTCGCGAACCAGTCGGACGGATCGCGGGTGATGTCGGCGACCGTCGCGTTCAAGAACGAGCCGTTCGACAACTGACGATCGCACGATCTGCGGTCCAAATTTTTCTCCTTGGTGTCTCTGCGACGCCCGTATCGAAGAAGAGCGTAGTGATGAGCCTTTCTCTGAATATGACGAAGACACCGTCTCGCCTTGCGCGCTTTCGGAACTGCGTCAAAGGCATGGCGGCCGTCGAGTTCGGTCTCCTGATCCCGGTGCTCGCCACATTCTGGCTCGGCAGTAACGAGTTCGGTCAGGCGCTGATGATCGATCGCCGCGTGACGTCGACCGCGAGTATGGTGGCCGACCTCGTCGCCCAGTCGGACGTCCTCACGCAGGAGGAGCTCGACGGCTACTTGGAGGTTGCGGATACCGTCATGGCGCCGGCGCTGATGTCGCTCTACAAACCGCAGAGCATGAAGCTCACGCTGGTGAACATCTCGAAGGATTCTGACGGAAACCTCTCCGTCGAATGGTCACGCCAGAAGGTGGGCAACTCGATCAGCCAGGCGCCCGAGTTTCCGGTCGGTCCGATCGAGGCGCAGCAGATCGACCCGTCGTTCGATGCCAACATCGTGCTTGAAGATTCCCAGCAGATCATCTCGATCGCGGAATACGACTACCAGCCGGAAGTCAGCAAATACATCGTGCGGGACCTCGGTGGGACGCTGAAGCTGAAAGAAGTCTTTTATCTCGCGCCGCGCCGCGGGACGGTGCGGATCGACGACTGACGGAATTGAGACAGGTCAGACGCAAAACGCCCGGGCCGTGTGCCCGGGCGTTTTGCGTCTGGCGGGCTGACGCTGCGGCATCAACGGCCCGGTTTAAGCTCCGCGACCTGCACCATGTCGGCGATGATGCCGAACCAGCTCCCCTCCGGCAACAGACGCTCGCTGAGGAACGCCCAGACTTCCGGGTCGGTTACGTGAGCGAAAAAGGTGCCGGATTCAGGCGCCATGAACCAGGCACCGATGGCTGCGGCGAGCATGCCGAACGAGGCGGACGGGTGCTTGCCGTCGAAGATCTTCAACGCCGTGCCGAAAGAACGTTTCACGCGGTTGTTGTTGAAGTCGACGCTGTACACCTCGTCGAGCGTGAGGTGCACCATGTAGCCGAAGAACATGAAGGCACCGGCGAGCCAGGCGATCGCCGGGTCCGAGCCGAAGCAGCTGTGGAACACGATCGCCGTCATGCTCGCAAAAAACAGTCCGGCGAGAACGGAGTGAAATATGCCGCGGTGGACGGCGTAGCGGTGGAAAATCTCGTGCGCCACGAACCGGATTAGGACGAAAATTCCGACCCAAACGATCCACATCTCCGCGATGGAGTATTTCCAGGCGAAATTGAACAGCAGCGTGAAGGCAATGAATAGTGCGAGGCCGGAGAACATCGCCTGTGATGCGCGAGAATTCTGGAGGTCGATATCGGGCAGGACGCTGCCGAGCGTTCCGACCAGAGCGAGCTTTATCAGTTCGTTCGATGGGACGAGCGACGACGCCATGGTCAGCGTCGCCAGCATACCCGATGCGACGACGCCTACGCCGACGTGCGTACGAAAGTTCGCCATGCCCGTTTCTCCCGCGTGCGAATCAGCTCCTCGCGCGAGAGAATCACAGCCACCTGCGAGCGCACAGGCGCAGCGGTGTGTAAGTTGTGAATAACGCTCCGTTGCCGGTTAGACGGAGGCTCCGGTGACGTTGAGGCCGGACAGCTCGGTCAACGCGTCCGCAAGGTGAACGTCGGAGATGTTTTTCGCGTCCGCCGCAACGCGGATGTGGTGTGCCCGGGCGAGAACATCGGCGTGCGTGTAGCCCTGCGGCGGGTCGAACTTGTAGCAGGCGAGCTCCATCAACTGGCCGAGCGGATCGCGGAAATAAAGCGAGTCCATGAAGCCTCGATCGACGTCGCCGGAGTTCGCGAATCCTCGCTCCTTTAGCCGCTCGGCCGCCTGGGTGTATGTCGCGCGGGAGACAATAAATGCGAGATGATGTAGGGTGCCGATCCCCATCGGGTTTGGGCTCGCATCTTTCGGCAGGTCTTCGCGCGTGAAGATCGTAATCAGGCGACCGTCACCCGGATCAAAATAGAGATGGTTGGTGTCCGGATCGTCGAGGTTCGGCTGCTCGAACACGAAGGGCATGCCCAATACGCCCTGCCAGAAATCGATGGATGTCTGACGATCGGCGCCGTTGAGCGTGATGTGGTGGACGCCCTGCGTCTGAATGATGGGCGCTGTGCTGCCCGGCGCATCGGTCATCGGGCTGCGCTCCTCTGCGAAAGCCAGATGTTGGCGAAGTTACCGATGAAGATCAGTAAGCCGCCCGCGAGAATCAATGGCTCGAGCGGTTCACTGTAGAACGCGACGCCCACGAGCGCGATCAGCGGCAGACGGAAAAAATCCATCGGCACAACCACGGTCGCGTCGGCGTATGTGAAAGCCTGCGTCAGCGCGAAGTGCGCACAGAGCGAGGCGAGTGCAAGCGCAACGAGCCAGCCAGCGGTGGGCGCATCTGCCGGCAGGCTCGGCAGGCCGGCGATGACCATGATGCCAATGATCGCCTGCATGACCGTCATGATGAAGAGGATGATCACGACACTGTCCGTCTGCGTCAGTTTTTTGGTGGTGATCATCTGGCTGGCGAAAAATACCGCGGCAACGAGCGCCCACAGTTGGCCGACATCGACACCCGCGGCGTCCGGGCGCGCGACGAGCAATACCCCGGCAAATCCGAAGACGATCGCGAGGCCTTTGCCGAGCGTGAAGCGTTCGCCGAGAAACACCGCGGCGAGGATCGCGACCCAGATGGGAGAGGTAAATTCTAGCGCGAAGAGTTGCGCCAGCGGGATCAGGGTCAGCGCGAAGAACCAGCAGTACTGACCGGTGAAGTGGAATATATTCCGCGCGAGATGCAGCGGGTAGCGCGCGTGCACCAGTTCATGGCGTCGCCCGGTCGCAAGCACGATAATCGCCATCACCGGCGCGCCGATCAGGCTGCGCCACGTGAGAAGCTCGCCCGTCGTGAGCGCACTCGACACCTCGCGACCCGCGATCGCCATCATCGAGAAGGCGAACAGGCAGCCGATCATCCAAAGCGCGGCGCGGGCAACGGACGGGGCGCGGGCCTGCATAAGGAGTGTCGATCTCGCGTGGCGGCGGAAGCTGGAGCGGTGCGTGACTGGCGTGCGCGATTGGGGTGCACGACTGGGGTGCGCTGAACACGGCCCCGCAGCCAGTGGCTTCGTGCATTGTCGTGCGCAGGTCAATCGCGGCGCCCTTTAGAGAGACAGCGGCGGCGGTGGCTGGGTGGCGGCGACTTGCACATGCCGTCCAGACAACGGATGGGCCGCCTCGGCATCGGACGTGTCCGCCACTCGGGACGAGCGGCAAACGTGCGGCGCCCTTTGCTGCTGGACCGGCTCAACCGCCGCTCATATGGTGCCGCCACTTTCGGCAATGGATCGTGTTCCACGCCTGGTGTCCGCCGTGGCGGGCGTTGGCTTGGAGGCGCGTGAGCATACACCCAGCGAGGGGGACGAGCGGATGGTTGACGAGGTGGATCACTTCATCGGCGGCAAGCGGGTGAAGGGGCAGTCCGGGCGGTTTGCCGATGTCTTCTGGCCGATGACCGGTGAGGTCGCGGCGCGGGTGCCGCTCGCCTCTGCGGAGGATGTCCGCACGGCGGTCGAAGACGCGAAGGCCGCTCAACCGGCCTGGGCCGCGAAGAACCCGCAGGTCCGCGCCCGGGTGATGATGAAGTTCATCCAGCTCGTGAACGATGAGAAAGACGATCTCGCCCTGATGCTCGCGCGTGAGCACGGCAAGACGATCCCTGATGCGCATGGCGACATTCAGCGGGGAGTGGAGGTGTGCGAGTTCGCCGTCGGCATTCCGCATCTCTTGAAGGGTGAGTTTTCCGAAGGCGTCGGGCCGGGCATCGACATGTTCAGCGTGCGCCAACCGCTCGGCGTCGTCGCGGGGATCACGCCGTTCAACTTCCCGGCGATGATCCCGATGTGGAAGTTTGCGCCGGCGATCGCGTGCGGCAACGCATTCATCCTCAAGCCGTCAGAACGAGATCCGGGCGTGCCGATGCGGCTTGCCGAGCTGATGATCGAGGCCGGTCTGCCGGCGGGCATCCTGAACGTTGTGAACGGAGATAAAGTCGCGGTGGATGGTCTGCTCGATGATCCGGACATCCAGGCTGTCGGGTTTGTCGGGTCGTCGGCAATCGCAGAATACATCTACTCCCGCGGCTGCGCGAACGGAAAGCGGGTCCAGGCGTTTGCCGGCGCGAAGAACCACATGATCATCATGCCGGATGCTGACATGGATCAGGCGGTCGATGCATTGATCGGCGCCGGTTATGGCTCGGCCGGCGAGCGCTGCATGGCGATCTCCGTGGCGGTGCCGGTTGGCAAACAGACCGCTGACAAGCTTGTCGAAAAGCTCGTGCCGCGCGTCGAGGCGCTCAAGATCGGACCGTCTACGGATCTCGAAGCGGATTTCGGTCCGGTCGTGACCGCCGAGGCGGCGCATCGGATCAAGGACTATGTCCAGAAGGGCGTCGATGAGGGGGCTGACCTGCTGGTCGATGGGCGCTCGTTCAAGATGCAGGGGTATGAGGATGGGTTTTATGTTGGCGGCTGTCTGTTCGACAACGTCACGAAGGACATGACCATCTACAAGGAAGAAATCTTCGGCCCCGTGCTCTCCGTCGTCCGTGCCAACGACTATGAG
>JBCBJG010000033.1:0-19055 GCA_038523655.1 Pseudomonadota bacterium
CTTCAACGCCGCTCATCTCGGGCGCGCTTGCGATCTGTGCGGCACGGGCCTCCACCGCCGCGCGGGACGCGGCGTCACGGGAATAGACTGCGGAGAGGCAAGTCACTGTGGAGATGACGGTCGGGTGGGTTAGAGCCAGCTCCAACGCTATGAGCGCGCCCATCGAGTGCCCGATGACATGCACGGGCCCGGCGCCGAGTTCATGCAGGAGGCCGTGCGCCTGATCTGCGAGATCGTCGAGCGAAAGCTCATTGGGCGGCGGCGGGCTGTCGCCGTGTCCAAGCAGGTCATAGGCGACGATATTTGCTCCCTCCACACAGTCGATGAGTGGCAGCCAGCTATCGCGTGTGAGCCCGAGGCCATGGATCAGGAGGAGCGTCGGCGCTTCGGCGCTCACCCGACGATGAGTGTAGGCCGTGCCGATGCCGTCATGTCCCAGCTCGGTGAGCATCTGTCTTCCGTGGCCTCGTGATTTTGTCGATCTCGACGCGTAAACGTCTCGCAGGAACCTGGGCGTCGGCTAGCGGTTCGGGAAGGGAACACGCTGGGGGACTGTACGCGTTATCTCAGCACCATCATTTCGCGGGGTCGGCGCCGTAGCGCAGCACGTGCTGTTATGGTCCGGTTGGGCGACAGGGGCCGCGACCTGGGGAGCGCACGCAATCGCATCATGCGACCGCCCGCACGGTATCCGATGTCAGGTAATGCCGAGCCAGCCTTGCGGATGCGCACGCAGCGCTGACCGTGCCGGGCACCCACAAGCAAACTCCGATACCGCCCGCGCCGCACCGACGTGGGCAGTCGTCAGCATTGCGGTAGGCTTTTTCATCCGGCGGTCACTCGCGATAAGCGGTGCATCTCGCATACGGCTGACCGCTCCGTGTGTAAAGCCGTCGCAGCGCTGCTTTTCGTCGTTTCCGTATGCAGGAAAATGCGCGTATCGCTCGACACTGCAGTGGACCCCCGCGGTCGCTTGCCAAGGATTCCCGCTTCCGTCACAAGGCGCGCATGAGCCTGAAATTAGACAGTATCGAAACGGCGATCGCCGAGATCGCCGCCGGTCGCCCCATCGTTGTCGTCGACGACGAGGACCGTGAGAACGAGGGCGATCTCGTGATGGCGGCAGAGGCAGCGACGTCAGAATGGGTCGGCTTCATTGTTCGGCACACCGGTGGCGTTCTGTGCGCGCCGATGACACGCGAAGGTGCGCAGCGGCTCAACCTGCGGGCGATGGTGAGCGAGAATGATGCGCCGTTGTCGACAGCCTTCACGGTTTCCGTCGACGTACGCGAGGGGCTGACGACCGGGATCTCAGCAGCGGAACGCGCGAGCACGGTGCGTGCGCTGGCAAACCCGCAGGCCCGCGCGGATGATTTCGTCCGGCCCGGGCATATTTTTCCGCTTGTCGCCCGGGATGGCGGGGTTCTGCTGCGGACTGGGCATACGGAAGCCGCGGTAGATCTCGCGCGGCTCGCCGGCATGGCGCCGGTCGGATTAATTTCCGAAATCGTCAATGACGACGGGTCGATCCAGCGTGGCGATGAGCTACAGGCGTTTGCGAAGACGCACGGTCTGAAGATCGTCTCCATCGACGATCTGATCGCCTACCGCCAATCGCGCGAGAAACTGGTCTCGCGAGTTTCAGAGATGGAGATCAGCACCGCCATCGGTCCAGCGCGGGCGATCATCTTCGAAAGCGACTTCGACACAGCACAACACGTTGCCGTCGTGTTCGGTGATCTGGGTGACGGCGAAAATGTTTTGACGCGTTTCCAGCGCGAAGAGACCACGGTCGATGTTTTTGATCCCGCCCGATCGTTGGTCGGTGCGGCGCAGCGACAAATCGAGGCTGACGGCCGCGGTGTGATTGTCTACCTGCGCGACGGTGCGGCGGGTGTCGAGCAGACGGCGTCGGGTGGCCGGGCAAGCGGGGAAGGCGCGGAAAGCGACGCGGCGCGCAAAGCGCAGTGGCGCGATGTCGGGCTCGGCGCGCAAATTGTCCGCGATCTTGGTGTGCGGTCGATACGCCTGCTTTCGACATCCTCGCGCCAGTATGTCGGTCTTTCCGGTTTCGATATCGAGCTGCTCGACACGATCGCCTTGAAGCACGACTAGGTCCGGCGATCAGCGGTCGAATGTGACCAGCATAATGTGCTGTGGGCCCGAGCGGCCGCCCACGTAGAGCTCTCCTGTGTCGACGAAACCTGCCTTCTCGTAGACGCGGTATGCCGCGCGGTTGCGGCAGTTAACGGTCAGGCAGATGCCCTTTGCGGTCGGATATTCCCTCCTCACGAGCGCATGCGCCGCGCGGCAAGCGTTGGTGCCCACACCGCGCCCCTGCGCGTGCGGCGCAACGAAGAAGTTGCGTATTGCGACATAGCCGGGTCGCGGCGGTTCGTCGGGTGCTGGATCGATCTGAAAGAACGCGACCGGGGTGGACGTCGCATCGTCGTTTGGCTCACGCGGGGTGTCATCGCCGGACGGTCGCTCTACAGCGACATATGCAGCCCGTTGAGAGCCGAAGTCGCGCAGGACCTCGCCGATCGGGTCGACGAACTGACGTTGGTTCTGCGGTATCACCCATGCACATAGTGCGGAGCTTTCCGCCTCAGCCATCCGCCTGAGAAAGAGCATGCTGAATTTTCCTCTCTCGATACGAAAAGCAGGAGAAAAATAACCAACCTGTTTCCGGAAGTCTTAAGCGCGTCTCGTCACTCTCGGCGGAGCAGGGGTGGGTTGCTTAAAGAATGCGGGAAATACCGCACGCCGCCCATCCTTCGTAAAAGCAGGGCTAGAGGGCGTCATGAAGTCAATACCACTCGACTCGTCCGATTTGGACGTCGCACCAGCACATCCGGTGCTTGAACGCGCGAAAAACCTCCCTTCCGCGCCACGGCAAGGCGAGGAACCACGCCGCACCGGCCGGGCAGACGAACTGCTGTCGCAGGTTCGCGCGCTGGTCGGCCGCATGCGGGTCGCGGTCATCTTCGGCGGAGATAAAACCCACGAAGGCTCCGTCATCTACCAGACGCACAACCCGCGGTCCTGGAAAAGCTACGAAGCGGTGGCCAACGATATTGCGGACAGCCTGCGTCGCTCGGGTTGCCGCCACGTCTCGCTGATCCCCGACGACATGCGGCTGGGTGATCGGTTGCGCAGCGAGGGTATCGAGCTCGCCTGGCTGAATACCGGCGGCGTTCAAGGCTACTGCGCTGTCTCACACGCTGCGGCCACGCTCGAGATGCTGGGCGTCCCATATGTTGGGCATGAGCCGCTTTCCGCGGGCATCCTCGACAGCAAGCACGTGTTCAAGCGGCAGCTCGCGGGCGCTGGGGTGCCGACCGCTCGGTTTATTACCTGGCATGGCGCGCAAGGCCCGCTCATGACCGACCATGGCAGCCATTTCGCGGATGTTTTTTCCGGGTACGACGGGCCGTTTATCGTGAAACCGGTGTCCGGCCGGGCGTCGCTAAACGTCGAGTACGCGCCCGATCGCTTCTGCGCAGCGCAGCTCGCGTCGGCCGTGTTCGAGAAGACGGAAAATCATGTCCTTATCGAGCAGTTCCTCGGCGGCCGGGAGTATTGCGTTGCGATCTGCGGCCCGACCGTCATGCAGTCCGGCACGCTCGATCGGCTCGACCGTCCGTTCACATTCGCACACGTTGAACGTGTACTGGCGGCAGACGAGCGCATCTTCACGTCGATGGATAAAAAGCCGATCACCGGCGATCGGGTCCGCGCAATCGACACGGCGGCTGAACCGGATGTGATTCGCCAGCTCGACAACCTCGCCTTCCAGACTTTTGAGCAGCTCGACCTGGAAACGCTTGTCCGGCTGGACGTGCGAGCGGATGAAAATGGCAAACTGCACATTCTGGAGGCAAATCCCAAGCCGGACCTAAAGGCGCCGACCGAGGATGGGGTCACGAGCCTGATCGTGGAGGGCCTGCGCGCCTGCGGAATGTCCTACGACGACCTGATTTTCTCTCTCCTCGCAGATCGGGTCGACGTTCTTTTCCGCAAACGTCGCGGTTCGGCACACCCGCTCCTACGGCTTTTAACTCCTTGTGAAGGCTAGTTGACTAGCGTTTGCGGATAAAAATGTCTTTCGGGGTTTGGATATGAGTGACGTCGCGCCAACGGTCGGCCGCCGCATCAACGACGCCATCACGATGTTCGTCGTGCTGTTCGTCTCCCTCCTGCTACTCGTATACGTTGCGTTTGGAGAGGCGAAACGCACGTTCGAGGGGTTCCAGGGAGATAAACTTCACGGCCAGGTTCTGGTCGTCCAGAACTCCATGCAGACACCACTGCGCTCGGGCCTCGCGCTCAAGCAGTTCGTCGGCTTCAAGACGCTGACCGATCCGATCTTCTCGTCGGACAACAGCGTCGGGACGCTGACGGCGTACGATCTGACCGGTGACGTGGTCTTTAGCGCCGGCGATGTCGCGATCATCCGCAACCTGCCGAAGCCGTTCGAGATCGTCTCACCGGTGCGCACGATCGAGTCTTCGGTCGCCTCGGGAGCGCAGCGCGCAAGCAAGACCGAGCAGCGCAAGCGATACATCCTCGCGCGCCAGAACGGCCATTACCGGATCGTCGTGCCGCTGCGGAACAAGTTCGAGACGGTCGGCTACCTCGGGATCACCATGCCCGAGTCTGTCGTCGAAAACCGCGTCCGTGAGGCCTTCCAGCCGCTCTTCTACGCCTCCATCATCCCGGCGCTGATCTTCGCGCTGCTGATCGGGATTTTCGGTCCCCGCATGGCGCGCAGTCGTGTGCCGTGGGCGCAGATCAGCTTCGGCATCGTCTTCCTCACCGCCTCGGCCGGGGTGATCGCCACGCTCATCGCGCTCTATTCCGACGGGGCACAGGCGAAAGCGCGGGCACTCGCCGGCTCACTCGGGCAGCGGCTGAGCGACGTCGTCGCGTTCAACATCAATATCAACGAGATTCAGGGTCTCGACCGCACGTTCGGTGAGTATCTCAACGTGAACCCGGACATCAGCGCCGCGTCGCTGACCGTCGACGGGCGGATCGTCATTCACACCGATCGCACGCGTGTCGGTGAGCGGTGGATCGGTTCTGCGGACCACTACGAGTACGTGGTCGATCTGAAATCGCCGCTGAGCGACCGCGAGGTTCAAGTCGCGGTTGAGCTGCCGGGCGGGGTTGTGCTCGAGCAGATCGCGCGGTCGGTGAAGAACTTCGCGGCGTTGTTTATCGCGTCCGCGTTTCTCGCCAGTCTGTTCTTCCAACTCGGTGGCGCGGTGCGTCGTCCGATGTCGAGCAAGAGCGGGCGCGCGGATGGAAAAGGCGTATCAGCCAACGACCCGCCGACCGAGACGTCCAACGAGTGGATGCTCGACCATCTCAAGCCCGTCTTTTTCCTCGGCGTGCTGCTGGAGCATCTGACCTATGCGTTCCTGCCGCAGTTCGTGCAGGCGGCGGTCACGTCGGCCGGGGTGTCACCCAGCTTTGCATCGGCGCCGTTCGTCGGGTTTTATCTCTTCTTCGCGCTGACGCTGATCCCCGCTGGATACGCGGCGCAGCGCATCGGGCCGAAACTGCTGATGTCGCTCGGGCTTGTGCTCGCGGGTGCCGGACTGGCGTCGCTTGCATTCTACCCCGAATTCATCACGATCTTGATGGCGCGCTGCCTGTCGGGCATCGGCCAAGGCATGTTGTTCATCGGCGTGCAGTCTTACCTGCTCGCTGTCGCGCCTCCGGGGAAGAAAACCCAGGCGGCCGGGATCATCGTCTACGGCTTCCAGGGTGGCATGATCTCGGGCATGGCGGTTGGCTCGTTGCTCGTGAGCTACATGGGACCGGACGGTGTCTTCATGCTCGCGGCGGCAATCGGTGTGATCGCCTCGGCCTATGCCGTCGTCGCGGTCCCGTCGATCCCGGCGGAAGCCGTGAACCGCGCGCCGACCGTACCGGCGCAAGGCCTCATGGTCAGCGTCGGCCACGCGATCCGCAACTTCAACTTCATGAACACGATGATCACGATCGGCGTGCCGGCAAAAGCTGTGCTCACCGGGGTGATGACCTTCGCGCTGCCGCTGCTGCTCGCGCAAAGTGGGTATCCGCAGGAGGATATCGGGCAGATCATCATGATCTACGCGATCAGCGTCGTGCTCTCGAGCGGATTAATTTCCTCGTATGTGGACGGCATCGGCAATGCGCGTAACGTCCTGTTCCAAGGTGCAGTGCTGAGCGGCGTCGGCCTCCTGCTGATCGGTGTGAGCGGTGGTCTCGATACCGCGGCTGAGACCGCCGGGTATGTCAGCACCGGACTGCTGGTCATCGGTGTGGCTCTGCTCGGCATCGCCCACGGGTTCATCAACGCGCCGGTCGTCACGTTCATCGCGGACTCCGATCTCGCGGATCGGATCGGCCAGAGCACGGCAACCGCGACGTATCGGTTCCTCGAGCGGATCGGCCATGTCGCCGGACCGGTGGTCGTTGGTCAGTTGCTGATCTGGACCGCATACGACTGGAACACGATCAGTGTGGTCGGACTGGTGATCGCGATGTTCGCGTTTATTTTCATCCTCACGGCAGAGAACACGCCGAAGCGGACGGTGCGCTCACCCGAAGCGGATGATGCTCGTCTCGACCGCGCAACGAACCGCAACCGCCCGGCGAGCGCCTGACGCCCGCCAACGACCATCGCCGGGGCGCACGCGATGCGCCCCGTCCCCCAGCCAAGAACGACAAGGCCAGTGTGATGTTCAGTCTCTCCCATCGATCCATGACCGTGGCGAGCGTCGTCGCGGGGCTGCTGATCGCCTCCGGCAGTGCCGCCGCGGCTCCGGCTACCTCGGACAGGGTTCTCCCCCTGAGCCCGGCCATCGTCGGCATCGCGACACCCGCTGAAACAGTTGCGCCTGCAGCCGTCGCGCCAAAACCGGTTTCGCCAGCGAAGCTGCGCAGTGCGGCACTCACGCTGCGCTCGGCCGGCGTTGTCGGCAGCGATCCGTCGAAGGCGGTGTTTGCCGATTGGTTCCGCTACAAAGATAGCGTTCGCAACACGTGGCACGTGCACGAGGTGGAAGGGGACCCGAACAAGGTCATCATCCGCATGAAGGGCAACGAGACGCCCGAAGGTGTGAAGGTCGAGCCGCGGTACCGCGTGATGGTGCTCTACCCGCGCCCGTCGTCGGCCTATGACATCGCGATCAGCACGATCCTCGGGATGTTCGCAGAACGCGATATTCAGGCAGAGGTCATCGTCGTGAACTTCCGACGCGACGATGAGCGCGGCCGGCAGGCGATCGCGCTCGCCGAACAGGAAAACGCCGATCTGATCTATGCGATGGGATCGCAGTCAACGGCGTGGTTGTGGAAGAACTACCGGGGAGGAAAAATTCCGGTGATCTCCGTGACCTCCAAGGATCCGGTCATCCTCGGTCAGTCGAAGAGCTACGACCGCGGCACGGGAACCAATTTCGCGTTTACGTCGCTCAACATGCCGGTCGAAGCGCAGATGGCCTATCTGCTCGAGCTCAAGCCTGAGCTGACCAACCTCGCGATCCTGGTCGACTCGAACAACGTGAGCGCGATGGAGACGCAGGCGCGGCCAATGGCGATGACGGCGCGGTCCAAAGGTATCCGGGTTCTGCGGCTCGAAGTGAAGGATAGTGAGAATGCGCGCGCGGAGTTGGCGAAGCTCGTGCGCAACGGCGTATCAACGATGCGGAAGAACGACATCACCCTGGAACGGAGCGTTTTCTGGATCACGGGCAGCACGTCGGTTTTCCGCGAGATCGATACGATCAACCAACACTCGGATCGTGTGCCGGTGCTGAGCGTCGTGCCGGAAGTCGTGAAGGCCGGAGATGCGAGTGCGGCGCTGTCCATTGGGATCAGCTTCAACAGTAATGCGCACCTCGCGTCGCTCTACGGCATCCGGGTTCTCAAGCGCGAGGCGCCCGTGGGATCGCTCAACGTCGGCGTCGTATCCCCTCCGGATATTGCGATTAATTTCCGCAAGGTGCGTGAGATTGGTCTCAAGATGCCGTTCAGCTTCATCGAGGGCGCGGGCTTTATCTACGATTACGACGGCAAGGTCGTGCGCCATCCGGAGCGCAGCGCCGTGCAGGCCGACGGTTCGTAGGCCTGATCGACAGGCTCTGCATCGATCGAAGACGGGTGACTTCAGGCAGGGGTCGTCCGGTTTCCCCGGCAAAGCGGCGTGCAAGTCCGCAGGGAGAAACTCACTCGATGCCGCGCGTCACGATCGGCGGCGTTCGGCGGCACAGAACGGCGCCGCCAGCTATCGCCGGATGTACCGCGGTGCCTGGCAGGACGGCTTGGATTAGGTGACGACCTAGACTTCCACAGGGCACGGGGGCCCGGACACGATGAAGGCTGCGTACCCATCCGCAGAGGAAGATAATTTCGAGAACCGGGCTCTGCGCGCCTATCACGAGCGCGCTCAGCTGACCCGTTTGCTTACCCTACAACAGTCGCTTCTGAGCCAGGTCATGCGCGGTGCCACCGGGCCGGGCACGATGGAAAATGTGCTGCGGAAAGTGGCGACGGCCTTTGCGGCCGACGGCGTGATCATCGCCGTTGATCGTCCAAGCGCAAACGATCCAGCGAAAACGGCAAGCGCTGGCGACGGCGCGAGCGCTTCTGCCAAGAGCGTGCAGCCACGCCCGGTCTCGCCGCCGCCGGCTGCCCCGACTGCCCCCGCCGCCCCTAATGCATCAGCGGACGCCCGGCCCTCTATTGTCGCAGAGTTTCGCGAGCGCTCGGCGTTCGGTCAGCGTAGCGCAGGACCGCGGCAAACAGAGCCTGTAGTGCCGGCAGTCTCTGACGCACACCATGCCCGTCGGCTCGCACATCTGCTGCGTACGGAAAACGTCCCGTTGGCGCTCGCTCAGCGGCTCGGCACCCGCCATTCGCTCGAGGGCAAGGATGGCCCGGTTCACGGAGATCAGCGCGAGCTGGATCAGCCGTTCAGCTGGTTCTGGTGTGAGGGATTTTCCTCTCCCGGTGAGGGTGATGCGCCGGCGAGTGGTGGTCGGATTTTCCTCTTATTCAATGAGGAGCGCCTGCCATCTAGCGAAGATCGTCTGGCGATGAACTCCGTTGGACCGCATGTGCAAATGGTGCTGCACTCGATCGTGCAGAATGAGGCTATTGCTCACGCAAACGAGCGCTTCGCAACGCTTGCCGCAACCATCCCCGGGGTCGTTTATCAGCGGCGCGTGCGTCAGAACGGGGAGATCCGCTACACTTACATCAGTGAGACGGCCGAAGAATTGTTCGGCGTTTCCGCCCACGAAATTCTGACCAACCCGGCGGCTTTGTTCTCCTGTTACGCGCCGGAGTACGGCGACACGTTCCGCAAGCGACTGCTCGAAGCATCCCGCAAGATGACGACGTGGGATGTCGAAGCATCCATCGTCATGCCCGACGGGACGAAGAAATATACCCACGCGATCGCGCGGCCCGAAAAGGAGGCCGACGGGTCGGTGTTGTGGACGGGTGTCATTCTCGATGCCACCCGGATGAAGCTCGCCGAAATGGCCGCGGCGGAAACCGAGAAACAAACGCGCGAAGATATCGTCAACAGTCTGCCGCAGGGCTTTTTGCTGTTCGACAAGCAGGATCGGCTGATCCTGATCAATCACCATTTCGACATCTCGCCGGACTTCAAGGACGCGATCCCGATCGGCAGCCACTACGAAGATGTGGTGCGTGCCGAACTCCTGACCGGGATCGACCGCGCGAAGACGCCGGAAGAACTCGCAGAACGCCTCGCCGCACGCCTGCTGAACCACCGCGCGCATCAATATTTCTCTACCGAGCGTCAGCTTGCTGAAGATCTCTGGCTCGAGGTCAGCGAGAAGCGGACCGAGGACGGACGGACCGTCGTGCTGTTCACGAACATCAACAAGTTCAAGCGCCACGAGGTCGAGCTCGAGCGGCACGCGAACCGGCTCGAACATGCCAACACCGAGCTTCAGCAATTCGCGTATGTCGCGTCGCACGATCTCCAGGAGCCGCTGCGCAAGATCGAAGCGTTCGGCGATCGATTGATCAAACGCTGCGGCGACCAACTCGATGACAACGGCAAGCTCTACACCGAGCGGATGATGAACGCTTCGGGCCGAATGCGATCACTGATCAACGATCTGCTCAGCTATTCGCGCGTCGGCAAGCAGGAACCGAATTTCGTAACTGTCGATCTCACGCAGATCGCGCGCGACGTCGCGAGCGATCTCGAAGAAGTCATCTCGGAGAAAAATGGGCGGGTGGATATCGAGACCCTCCCAACCGTCGAGGCAGATCCGACGCAAATGCGTCAGCTGTTCCAGAACCTCGTCTCCAACTCGCTAAAGTATTCGGACCCGGAGCGCCCACCGGTCGTCGATATCCGCTGCGAAATCGAGGACGGCGTCTCTGCGCATTTGCAGTTCACCGACAACGGGATCGGCTTCGAGCAGCACCATGCGGACCGGATTTTCGAAGTGTTTCAAAGGCTACACGGTCGCTCCGAATACGCGGGGACCGGCATTGGGCTCGCGACCTGTCGGCGGATCGTCGATCGTCATCACGGAAAAATAACCGCTGTGAGCGAAGTTGGCGCGGGGTCGCTATTCTCGGTCGTGCTGCCGATCGAGCAGAAAAAACTAACTATCTCGGGTGGGGGAGATATAAAAAATGAGGGATAACAGCATGCTCGAAATCGTAATTGCAGATGACGATCTCGATGACCGGATGCTGATCGAAGACGCGTTCGCTGAGAGCAAACTGCGCAACCCGATCACCTTCGTGGAACATGGCGAAGACCTGATGGACCGGCTGAACGGCAAGGGCCGCTTCTCTGACCGGGCTAACGCGCCGCTGCCGGGCCTCGTCATCCTCGATCTGAACATGCCGCGGATGGATGGCCGTGAGGCACTTTCGCTGATGAAAAAAGATCCACGCCTGAAGCTGATCCCCGTCGTCGTGCTCACCACGTCGAAGGCGGAAGAGGATATTGTGCGCACGTACGACCTCGGCGTCAGCTCCTTCATTTCCAAGCCGGTCACGTTCGACGGGCTGTGCGATGTCGTGAAGACGCTCAATCGCTACTGGATCGAAATCGTGCAGCTGCCGCCGACCACCACGCGCATCGCCGCCTGAGGTCTGCATCGCCACGCCCTGAGCGATACCCATGTCCGAGCTTCCAGAGGTCATCAATCTCCTTCTCGTCGAAGACGATGAGGACGATTACATGTTTACCCGGGAATACCTCGACGAGGTTCCGGGCCAAACCTACAGCATCACCTGGGTGTCGAATTACACCGAGGGTCTGCGCACGATCGGTTCGCAGGCGTTCGATGTGACGCTGGTCGATTATCGAATCGACACGGGGACCGGGCTCGAGTTCATCCGCATGCTGCGGGCGCGGAACATCGATTGCCCCGCGATCCTGCTGACCGGGGTGCGGAGCCGCGAGGTCGACATCGCGGCCCAGCAAGCCGGCGCGTCGGATTACCTCGTCAAGGGATCGCTCAACGCTGAAATCCTCGAGCGCTCGATCCGCTATGCGATCGCGCATGCCTCACGGCGGCGCGTGCTCGATAGCGTTTTGGCGAACATCGACGCCGGCGTCATTGCGCTCGATGCGCATGACGGCGTGATGCTGATGAACTCTGCGGCGCGGTCAATTGTCGGCCTCGACGACGTTGGCACGCTTGCACCGGAAAACAGCATCGGAATTTTCTCCAATGTGCGGCGCTTTCTCGGCGAGTCGCCGTATCCATCCAAGGTGTTCGATGCGCGCGGGCGTGAGTACTATCTCCGCTCGATGCCACTGGCGAACGAGGGCAAGCTTGTTATTCTCCGTGAGCCGCCGGGTGCGCGACCAGACGCGGCCAACGTCACAGCCGTATCGACAGCATCGGTGATCGACGGCGGCCTGAGCGATGCCAGCACGGGCGCAATCTATTCATGGATGGAAAAGATTTTGACGGCCTCACGGCAGCTCGCACAGGCACGGACGACGTCGTCGTGGCAGCAGTTCGCGGCTGAACTCCGGCACTCGGGCCGTCGACTTGTCGCGCAGGTGAACGATCTCCAGAAGCTCAATGCGGAAGGGGATGATGCGCGTGTCCGCGCGATGACGCCGACGCCCGCCCAACCTGACAGCCGCGGTGGCGGGTCAACCGGTCGCGCTGACGCCGCAAGCGAAGCCGCGGCCAACCCCGAGCCGGCACGGCGCAAGACTGTGGTGATCGCCTGAGGTTGGGGTGCCCTGGCGCCCGACCACGCGACGATAGCCCGCAACACGTTCTGACGACCACGCCAGAGAACACTGCGCGGGCAGGGAGCGCGTTTGTCGCTCGGCGAAATCGCGCAACAGGACATTGCGCTACGATGCCGTCGCATCTTCTGCATCGAGCTTTGCCCAGATCGCTTCGACGCGCGTGCGGATCGTTGCGGCCTCCTCCCACCGATCGGACAACTCATAGCCGTCCGCCCCGGTGATTGCGTATTCGGGAGGACCCAATTCGCAAAGGAAAATGCACGGCTCGTGCGCAGAGTGCCGTGCGCGCCATGACCGGAAACCCTCTTCCCACCACGTCGCGAACTGGTCGAACCACTTCGCGTGCTGGGGGAAAGAAATTTGCACCTGAACCTGCTCACGCGAGGCCACGCGCCCCTGGAAACTTTCCGAGTGCGCGAGAATGCGGGAGATCATGGCGTTGTCCGCCTCGCTGATCGGATACCAGAACTCGCGATCGACAAGCATGTGCGAGAGGTCGGCGCACAGCGGCAGGTGCGGGATGCGGTCGAGGAGCTGGAGGATGACGAACAGGTCGTTCGTGATGCAGTTGCGGTGCGTTTCAAACTGGATCGGCATGCCTTCGGCGTCAGACATTTCCATCCATGTTTCAAGCACCGGTATCATCTCGTCGATGGCCAGCGGCATGACTTGGCCAATCACGTTGACGAACGCCGCGTCGAAGTCCCGCGCCATCTGCAGCACCGGGCGAAGGCTTTCGATCGTCGTCGGGAACGCGTTGATCATGCACCCGAGGTCGTGTCGCTCGAAGTGCGGACGCAGCACACGGGCGTCATCGAGCGCGGTGACGCCAAGATCGATCGCCATGCCATCGTAACCGGCCTCGGCAACCATCGAGAAATTTTCTTCCACACTGCGCTCAAACCCGTCAGGGCGGCGCAGCTCCATTGCCCAGAGTGACTGATACACTTGAAGACCGGTGGTGGTGGGCATGGGGCAATCGCGGATGATTTTGTTTCGTCGCCTGTCTACAGCGTACGCACGATAGGGCGACGAGCAAACCATTACCCCCGGGAGCGGGCCGCACTCCACGGGGCTCGGCGCCCCGCGCCCTGCTCAGGTGTGCGTTGGTGACAACCGCGCGAGAAAATCATCCAGTCGCTGGCCCGGTGGGGAGGTAAATGTGCCGCCGGCCGGCGCACAGGACGTCATTCGATCGATTCGAAACGTGCGAAAGTCACTGCGCAGATCGCACCAAACGGAGCATGTCCAGACCGAGCCCTAAAACTCGATGTGCAACGGCCTGACGATGCGCGAGGTCATGACATCATCAAGTGCGTGATACGTCATGCGGATTCTTTGGCGATCGCGGACGGCTTTGCGAAGCGTGCGGAGAAATCAAAGGCCGCTCGGCGTTTCAGCCCCTTCGGCTCCCGCACGCGACTGCGTCTTGGCCTCCGCCCGCGCCTCCGTCTCGGCATCGTGGGGCACGCCTGCATACACGCCGATGCCCCACCGCTCGCGGATACGCTTCGGGACGTCGCGTGTGCGGAGTAAACGCTCAAGCGTTCGTTTTGCAGCGACCTGCAATTGTGGGTCACCCGCGGATTGCATCACGGCAAGGCCGAGGCTCAACGCCTCCAGCTCGAGACCGGAGAGTACGCCAGGAAGATGACCGACGGGCGCGCGCAGAACATAGCCGACGCCCGATTCGCCAGCGATCGGCGAGCCATTGGCGATCAGGTGGGCGACGTCACGATAAACCGTGCGCTGTGAAACACCCAGCGCATCCGCCAACACGTGAGCGGGGTGTGCACGTTCGTCCGTCAGGATATCGACCAATTCTTCCGGGCGGTCAGCACGTTTCATGTTTCCGCGCGTGGCTCCTTCCAGCGTTGCGGGTGATCGGGCAACGGAGAATAACTCGGTGGCCGTCGCAACTCAGCGCAGTGCGACGACAATCTTCGAATGTGTCATGATGACCGACGGCCCGTCTATCAACGCCATAAAGGCGGCGTTGCCGGGCTCCGTCGCAATCCCATCGGCAGCAGCTTGGGCGGCCGCCAAATCGCTCCACTCGACCTGATCGATCCAGCGGACATCTTCTTCGTGCGACAGGCGTCGCCGCACGAAGCCTGGCTGTCGTGCGATCCAGTCGTTGATCTTCCCCGCCGCCTCGATGAACGCGTCACGGTCGCTCCCACGAACAAGGCTGAACTCGACGGTTTCCATCACGGGTGCGGACATGCGGCGCCCCTCCATTGCTTGGTGGTGTGAGACGGCACTCGTCTACCGCAACGGCCCTGCCAACGCGTGTCAGTAGTGTTCTGGCCGTCAAACGCACGACTGGAAGAGATGCGCCGCACGCCCCGACGCCGCCGCAACTAGGCGATTGCCGACGTCGCTAGGGCAAGAGACTCCTTAGAGACCGGTAGACCAGAACCGGCGAGGTGTCGGTCATTTCCTCGCGAACCGTTGCCGGAAGCTTACGGCAGCGGAAAGCTACGGGCTCGTCGGATATCGCCAAAAGAGATGGATCGGTACCGCTCAGTTCACGGCGCACTGTCGCTCGCCAACGTCCACCGCATCTCAAATTATTTTCTTCCCACACGTGATGACTCGTATACGTACAATAAAAAGTAGTATACACCGCATCCACTCTCTCGAGCTCGTACCAGCGTCGTTTGGGGGGGGGAAATGCGGGGTTCAACAGCAGGCGTAAAGGATACCATCCATGGCTAGAACACCACGCAAACGGAAGGAACGGCGGGAGGAGGATAAAAGGGTAATGGTCACGCTCGATGTCGCCGGCATGTACTACCGCAAGGACGTCGAGGTCGACGAAGGTGCTACCGTCGAAGATGTCATGCTTGCCGCTCAAGCCTCAAACGGGCCGCGCGGAGCTCAACTCGATTTCGAAACCGAAACGATCAACGGTGAGACATTCCTCGACAGCATCACGGTCACGCACCAAGGGAAATCAGCCCGGTCCGGTCAGAACAAGCAACGTATATACCCTGACGGAACATACGAATATTACGATGACGACGTGATCTTGAATAAGAAAACGGGGCTGTTCGAGCCGAAGGATCCGACGCGCGAATTCGTCCTGGCCTGGCAGTATTACGTCTACGACAACAACGGCAACGATCTGTCCCGCTTCGGAGGTGAAGCTCGAAAGGTCGTGCCGTTCACACGCAGCGATACCGAATATGCGTTCGAGGCGAGGTTTGCACCATACACGGTCGTCTGGCGGTTGATCGCTATCTGGCTCCGCCCGAGCTACGGTGACAGCCTTAAGGTCGCAATGCGAATGTCCTAACCGAAGGTACCGTATCTGGGCGATCGGATCCGCTGAATGACTACGCTTTTTCGGGTCTGATCGCCTAAAAACGAATGACATCGCGGCAGCTGTTGAAAGTTGACCAGCGTACCTCGACCCGTGGACGCAACGACAATTCAGACCTGGCGTCACGTGGCCGGCGCACTGACCGCCCGCCGCGCGCGGCTGAGCTCGCCGGCTGAGTGCCCCCAATCTGCACCGGTCGTGCACAGCGGCCATGCCTTGGCTGGCCAGGTTGGATGTAATAATGTAACGATTGCTGCTGATCGCTCCGCCGACGATGTGCCGGTCGTACGTCTCCAACCGCATCCACACGCTTCACCACTGAAGGACAGATCGATGGAAACACATCGTGATCCGCGCCTGCCTGTCACGGTCCTCTCCGGCTTTCTCGGCGCCGGAAAAACCACGCTGCTCAATCACGTCCTGCACAATCGTGAAGGCCAGCGCGTGGCCGTGATCGTCAACGACATGAGCGAAGTGAACATCGATGCCGAGCTCGTGCGCGATGGTGGGGCAAACCTCAGCCGCACGGACGAGGCGCTGGTCGAAATGTCCAACGGGTGCATCTGCTGCACGCTGCGTGAGGACTTGCTTGCGGAAGTGCGGGCGCTCGCGGCCGAAGGGCGGTTCGACTACCTGCTGATCGAGTCGACCGGGATTTCGGAGCCGCTGCCGGTCGCAGCGACGTTCGAGTTCCGTGACGAGGAGGGGCGCAGCCTGTCAGATGTCTCACGGCTCGACACGATGGTGACGGTCGTCGACGCGGCGAGCCTGCTGAAGGATTACGCGTCGCACGATTTTCTGCGCGACCGTGGCGAGAGCCTCGGTGAGGACGACGACCGCTCGATCGTGGACCTGCTCGTCGACCAGATTGAATTTGCCGACGTGATCGTGCTGAACAAAACCGACATCGCGGAGCCGCAGCAGCTCGATGCCGCGCGGAAAATAATTCGCTCATTGAACGCCGGCGCGGATGTGATCGAGACGGCGAACTCCGTTGTCCCGATGCAGCGGGTGCTCGGCACCGGCCGGTTCGACTTCGACGCCGCGCACGAACACCCGACCTGGTTCAAGGAGCTAAACGGCTTCACGGACCACGTGCCGGAAACGGAAGAATATGGGATCACCAGCTTCACCTATACGGCGCGCGCGCCCTTCGTACCGGAAAAGCTGCATGCGTTCTTTAACAAGCCGTGGCCCGGCGTGGTGCGCGCGAAGGGCTTTTTCTGGCTGGCAACGCGGCCCGGCTATGTCGGTGAGCTGAGCATGGCGGGTGCGGTCGTGCGGCATCAGGCCTGCGGGTTCTGGTGGGCGGCGGTGCCGGAAGAGCGCTGGCCGGAGGATGACGCGTCGATCGAGCAGATTAAGAAGGGCTGGCATTCGACGTGGGGAGACCGGCGCCAGAAGCTGGTGTTCATCGGCCTGTCGGAGATGGACCAGGACGCGATCACGGCGGAGCTGAACGATTGCCTCGTGCCATTCGAGGATGGCCAGCGCGTCGACTCGCGCGAATGGCAGACGTGGAATGATCCGTTTCCGCGTTGGGGCAATGCTGCCGAGGCGGCGGAATGAAGCCGCTCGTCGACCGCACGCTCGCGACGATTTCGCCCGCGGGGGAGGAAAATGTGCCCGTCGAGGTCGGTGCTCCCGACTACCGCGAGGGCAGCATTTGCGAAAGCTGGGACGTGCCCGGGGTGCACGCCGTCGATGCGCCCGAGGCACTCACGTCCATTGCGCGCCCCGACTGCGACGCGGTGATCTGGCAGCGCGCACCGCTCGCGTCCTTCCAGACATGGATCGACACACTGGCGCCTGAAAAACTCCCCGCGGCGCGGTTGATCCTGCGGCCCGCTCAGGTACACGCGGCGGTGCAGCAGTGCTGCGATCTCGCCGGCACACCCGATGACGCGGAGCGCGCGCGGCTCGTCGACGACGTTACGGCGCTCGCGCACGTCTTCGCCGATTCCATGGGCGTGCCGTTCGTGCGCGTGCGGCTCGACGTCGTGACCGGCAACGCGTGCAGCAAATTCCATACCGACGCGGTGCGTGCACGATTGATCTGCACGTATCGCGGCACGGGCACACAGGTTGGCCGCCTGGGGGCCGATGCTGCCCGCGGCACCGAACCCGAAGACGTGCGCACGGTCCCGACCAGCGCACCCATGATCCTGCGTGGGACGCTGTGGCCAAGCACCCACACGACCCGCCTGCTGCACCGCTCACCGCCGATCAAGGGAACCGGAGAGACCCGTCTCCTGCTGGTGCTCGATCCGGTGGAAGACACGTTTGCGGAAATCGACCACACGCGGCACTGAGCCCGACCGGCGCTTCTGCTCGACACCAACCGCCGATCCGATCGGCTGATATCCGCTGGGAGGATAATGCGATGAAAACACGTGCGGCGATTGCCTGGGAGCCGAACCGTCCGCTGGAGATCGAGGAGATCGATCTCGAAGGCCCGAAGGACGGCGAGGTGCTCGTCCGCATCGTCACGACCAGCCTTTGCCACACGGATGTCTTCACGCTCTCCGGCGAGGATCCGGAAGGATTGTTTCCCTGCATTCTCGGGCACGAAGCCTGCGGCGTTGTCGAGGAGGTCGGCAAAGGCGTGACGTCGGTGGTCCCCGGCGATCACGTGATCCCGCTCTACGTCCCGGAAGACCCGAACTGCCCCTATATCAAGTCCGGCAAGACGAACCTCTGCCAGACGATACGCAAGACGCAGGGTGCCGGCGTGATGCCGGACGGCACGTCGCGCTTTTCCTACAAGGGCAAGCAGATCCTCCACTACATGGGCACCAGCACGTTCAGCGAATACACCGTGCTGCCGGAGATCTCCGTCGCGAAAATCTCGAAGGATGCGCCGCTCTCCAAGGCATCGGTCATGGGCTGCGCCGTGCCGACCGGCATCGGGGCAGTGCGCAACACGGCGAAGGTCGAGGCGGGCGCGAGCGTTGCGGTCTTCGGGCTCGGCGCGGTCGGCATGGCCGTCATTCAGGGTGCCGTGCTCAACGGCGCCTCACGGATCATCGGGATCGACGTGAACGAGGCGAAATTCCCGCTCGCGCAGGCGCTGGGCGCGACCGAGTGCGTGAACCCGAAAAAGCATACCCAGCCGATCCAGGAGGTGCTCGTCGAGATGACCGACGGCGGGCTCGACTATACGTTCGAGGCGGTTGGTAACGTCGAGCTGATGCGCGCGGCGTTGGAGGCCTGCCACAAGGGATGGGGCGAGTGCACCGTGATCGGCGTCGCCGGTGCGGGCCAGGAAATCGCCACCCGGCCATTCCAGCTTGTCACAGGGCGCGTCTGGCGCGGGACCGCATTCGGTGGCGTGCGCGGGCGGAGTGAATTGCCCGGCATGGTCGACGAATGGATGCGCGGCGAATTCGACATCGATCCGTACATCACCCATCACATGCGGCACGACCAGATCAACACCGCCTTCGACCTGCTAAA
>JBCBJG010000034.1:0-18582 GCA_038523655.1 Pseudomonadota bacterium
TTGAACCACTGCGGGCTGTTCGGCGCGCACATCTGGCTCGCCAGCATGTAGCAATGCTCGTCGTAAAACGCGCGTGCATCTTCCTCGGTGGAGAAATAACCGCCTTTCCATCCCCAGTAGGTCCACGTGCCGGCAAGGCGGCTGAATACCTGCCGGGCATCGGTCTCGGATGTGTAACGTTCGTCTTCCGGAAGCTCGGCGAGCGCGGCCTCGTCCGGCACACTGCGCCACAGCCACGACGGGACACTCGGCTCCTCGACGCGCTTCAGCCGGGCAGCGACGCCCGCCTTGCGAAAATATTTTTGCGCGAGAATGTCGGCGGCGACTTGCGAGTACTGCGCCGGAACATCGAAGTTCTGGAGTTGGAAGACGATCGAGCCGTCCGGATTGCGGATCTCGCTGCTGGTCGCACGAAACTCGATGGCCGCGAACGGTGCGTCTCCAGCCTTCGTGAACATTCTTTCGATGCGCATTGTGTGCCCCTTAGTGCGTCGTCGTGGCGGCCTGCCCCCAGGCGACCACAGAATTGAATTCGGTGTGCACGGCGGTGGCGGAGCCGACCGGCCGCGGGTACGCAGAACGCGCGTCACCGATCGCGCGGAAAGACCCTCCGCACGTTGGGCAACTGCTGAACAAAACTGGATGAATGCCCGCGCGCAGAACCGGCGCCGACGTAACTGCCACCCCTTCAGGCGCTCGACGAGAGCGCAAAATCGCTTGGCCCGAACGCGTTCTCCATCGGCGCTGAGCCCCTCATGATTAGGGTGATTCTGATTGGGCAATCAAATGCACCATCAACCAGATGTGGTTGCCATCTGGCCGCACACTATATCTAGTGGTGTGGGGGCAACATGGGGACGAGCGCATGGAGAAAGAGGCATAAACACGGCGTTCTCGGAAATCGGGTTGCGCGCGCAATGCACTGCGGCACCCCACATCTGGAGTCCTACGACCAACACGGGCGCAGGATCTTGCCGATATCCCGTCATCACCGGATGGAGACGGTCTGTCCGCTAGACAGTTCCGCCGCGCTGGTGCGATAGCCCGTGACACTGTGGAGAACGCCCGCAAGCGGCGTGCTTGGCCACGATATGCAGGGGGGGGACGCATGGGCGTCTTCAAGGAAATCTTCGCTTGGTGGACCGGGAATACGATCGGGACGCGCTTCTTCACGTGGCGCCACGGCGAGGAAGTCGGCACCGACAGTTTCGGCAATACATATTACCAGCAACGGTCCGGCGTCGGCCCGCAGGGCGTGCCGCGTCGGTGGGTGACATATGCCGAGCGCAGTGACCCGACGACCGTGCCGCCCGAGTGGCACGGCTGGCTGCATTACACGAGCGATGTTGTCCCTGATGAGCGGGGATATGTTCGTCGTGCCTGGCAGCGCCCGCACAAGCCCAACATGACCGGCACCGCGGATGCCTATCGCCCGAAAGGCAGTCTGGCTCGCCCGGCCGCCTCGGCAGACGAGAAGGGCAATCCGGACTACATCCCCTGGACGCCCGACGGATCGTGAGCCCGTCTCCACTCCGCTGAGCGTATGCTGGTTCGCCTGAGGTCACGTCGCCGCCAGCAGCACCGATACTGCGGTTGCCGCGTGCTTAGGCTCCGGTTGCGTATGCGCCGCTCGGCTGACACTTTTCGCGTCGACAACGAATCGTGACACCGCAACTCGAGGTGCGAGGCGACAAACGCACCTCCGCACAACCGCTGCCGCAGACGGACGATCTACCGAGACGACATGCGCACACGCGACGCCATCAATATTTTCGCCCACGGTCGGGTAGGCCGCGCGATCGCACGTGTGCTGGTCACTGCGGGCGGCGCGGCTCTGTTGGTCGCGGTGAGCGGTGCAACTGCCGATGCGCGTCGTCTCGAAAACCCAACGGCGGTGTTCGCTGCGCTCGACAAAGTGACCGCTCGCATCTCGAAGCTCGAGGTTGGTCTGGACGACACGAGCAAGTTCGGGGCGCTCAAAATCACACCGCGGGTCTGCTATTCCCGCCCGCCGACCGAACCGCCCAAGACGACCGCCTTCGTCGAGGTGATGGAGATCAAACTCGATGGCTCGGAGCGGATGATTTTTTCCGGCTGGATGTTCGCGGAAAGCCCGGGCGTCAATTCCGTCGAGCATCCTGTGTTCGATGTCTGGCTGACGGGCTGTGCGGGGGTCGACCAGAAGTTGGTGGACCGAGAGGTCCAGAAGGTCATCGGCAATAAGAAGCGCAAGCGTCGTCGGCGGCGGAAGCGGCGGCGGTAAAACGCTCTGCGGGCCGATGGCGTCTGAACGCGCCGACGCTCTCTGACGCCGTCGGTGGCGCGACCGATGTTCAGCGGCTCTTGGTCAAGCGTTAAGCCGGGCGCTCTCGGACCGTTGACGTCGAGCCGGCCTGCCCACTTGCCCGCATATGTTCCGACCGACCAGCAGAGGGCAGCATGCTTGGCGGCGCGCGCAGCGAGGCCGAATGGCCCCTCGAGAGGTCATTTTTTGAGCCCGTGAAAACGCGGCTTGTCTCGCAGCCACATTCCCGCGTCTGGTCGGATTGCGGTCGCGGCGCGCCGCGAGGTCAGGCCGCTGCGGTGACGGGGTGTGGCGTACCCGCGGTGCGCTTTGCAGCGCCGGCACGCACGAGGTCGACGGCATCCGCTCCCGAAAGCCGTGAGGGCGCCGCCCAGAAATCCGCCTCGACAGCGAGCGCGTCAGTCAACGTTCCCTGGAAGTCTGACCGCGGCACCTTGATCGTGCCGAACTGGCTCAGATGGTCGGTAACGAACTGTGTATCGAGCAGACGGAAACCGCCTTCGATCAGCCGAGCTGCGAGGTGAATAAGCGCCACCTTGCTGGCATCCCGTTCGGTCGAAAACATGCTTTCGCCGAAAAACGCGCCGCCGACGTGCACGCCGTAGAGACCGCCGACCATACGCCCATCCTGCCAAGCCTCCACCGTGTGGCAGTGCCCAAGATCGAAGAGGTCGGTATAGAGCTGGCGGATACGCGCGTTGATCCACGTGCTCTCGCGGCCGCTACGCACGGCCGCGCAGCCGTCGATCACGGCATCGAAATCGGAATCAACGCGGACATCGAAGTGTTCGGAGCGGATCGTGCGGGCGAGCCGACGCGGCAGATGGATGGCATCGAGCGGGAGGATGCCCCGCTCTTTCGGCTCGATCCAGTAAAGCGCGGGGTCGTCCGCGCTCTCGGCCATCGGGAAAATGCCGCACGTATACGCCTTCAGGAGCACCTGAGGCGTGATCTCGATCATGATGTTGTCGAAAGAACTCATACGCAACGCAACGCAAGAACAACGCCGAACTACGTGGCAGTCTACGCTCAATCCCGCGGATTTTCGAGAAACTTTTCGAGCCAGTGGATGTCGTACATTCCGTTAACCACGTCGGGCTCGTTCACCAGCCGCTCGAACAGCGGGATCGTCGTTTCAATCCCGTCGATGACCGCCTCATCAAGCGCCCGGCGCAGGCGCATCATACATTCGTTACGCGTTTTGCCGTGTACGATCAGTTTGCCGATCAAGCTGTCGTAGTAGGGCGGGACCCGGTAGCCCTGATAGATGCCGCTGTCGACGCGCACACCCAGCCCGCCCGGCGGATGGAAGTGCGCGATCCGGCCCGGCGATGGCGCGAAGGTGTCCGGATTTTCCGCGTTGATCCGGCACTCGATGGCGTGGCCGTTGAAGGTGATTTCTTCCTGCGCCACGCTGAGTTTGGCGCCATCGGCCACACGGATCTGCTCGATCACAAGGTCGAGCCCGGTGATCATTTCGGTGACCGGATGTTCCACCTGCAGGCGGGTATTCATCTCGATGAAGTAGAATTCGCCGTCTTCGTACAGAAACTCAATCGTGCCGGCGCCGCGATACCCGAGGTCGGCGACCGCCTTTGCGCAGGTCGCGCCGATCTCCGCGCGTTGCGTCTCATTAAGGGCCGGCGAGAGTGCTTCTTCCCAGACTTTCTGGTGGCGGCGCTGAAGTGAGCAGTCACGTTCGCCGAGATGGATGCCGCCGCCCTGGCCGTCGCCAAAAACCTGCACTTCGATGTGGCGCGGTTGGCCGAGGAATTTTTCGATGTAGAGCGTATCGTCGCCGAACGCGGCTTTTGCCTCGCTGCGCGCGGTGGCGAGGGCAACCGGGAGGTCTTCCGGCGTTCGGGCAATCTTCATACCGCGCCCGCCGCCGCCGGCCGATGCCTTTACGATCACCGGAAAGCCTATGTCGTCCGAGACCCGCGCGGCCTCGTCATCGCTCGATACGCCGCCGCTGGAGCCGGGGACGACCGGGATCCCGAGCGCCTTGACCGTCTCCTTCGCTTGGATCTTGTCGCCCATGACGCGGATGTGCTCCGACGTTGGGCCGATGAAGGTGATCTTGTGCTCTTCCAGGATCTCGGCGAAGCGCGCGTTTTCGGAGAGAAAACCGTAGCCCGGATGCACGGCGTCAGCGCCGGTAATTTCGCAGGCTGTCAGGATCGACGGGATGTTGAGATAGCTTTCAGCCGCCGGCGGTGGGCCGATGCAGACGCTCTCGTCGGCGAGGCGCACGTGCATGGCGTCCGCGTCGGCGGTCGAATGGACCGCGACGGTTGCGATGCCGAGCTCTTTGCAGGCGCGCTGGATACGGAGCGCGATTTCGCCCCGATTTGCGATCAGGACCTTTTCGAACATGTCGGGCCCCTCATACGGCTGACTTTCGACGCTTGAGCGCGGCTTGCGTGTCCGCAGTGCGCGAAGGCTGGCTCGAACTGGTGCGGCTCACGAAATCACGACCAGCGGTTCGCCGAATTCGACCGGTTGGCCGTTCTCCACGAGCACTGCCGACACCGTGCCGCCGCGCGTCGCCGCGATATGGTTCATGGTCTTCATGGCCTCGACGATCATGATCGTTTGGCCTTCCTTGACGGTACTGCCGACGCTGACAAACGGGGCGGCTCCCGGCTCGGCTGCGAGGTAGGCGGTGCCGACCATGGGTGATTTCACCGCGCCCGGATCATCTGCGGCCGCGGCTGCGGTCGCAGGGGCCTCGCCTGATGCAGTGGGCGCTGGGACTGTCGGGGCCGCCGCGAGCGGTGACGCAGCGCTCGCCGTGACCGTGAGGTTTCGCGCCACACGCAGGCGCAGCCCCTCGCGCTCGATCTCGATCTCGCTGAGCCCGGTGTCTCCCAGTAGTTCGGCCAGCTCGCGAATGAGATCGGTCTCGACATCGCGTCGCTTCTTGTCGGCCATGGTTTTCTCCAGACTGGGGCGACTGCCCGTTCACTTATCGATGCATTGCTCGGGCCGTTCACGCGCCCGGTGTGTCAATGAGTGACGGCACAGCGTCAAGCGCCATCGCATAGCCGGCGGCGCCAAACCCGCAGATCACGCCGTGGGCTGCCTGCGAGACATAGGACGTATGCCGGAAAGCCTCGCGGCGGTGGATGTTTGACAGGTGCACCTCGATCACCGGCAGCTCACTCGCGAGGAGCGCATCGAGCACTGCGACGGATGTGTGGGTGTAGGCGGCAGCATTGATGATGATTGCGCCGGCGGATGCGGCGCGGGCCGCGTGAATGTCGTCGACGAGGCCACCTTCGCTGTTTGTCTGGCGAAACTCCACAGCAAGGCCGTGTCGCTCCGCGGTCGCAAGGCAAAGCGCTTTGATGTCGGCGAGGGTTGTGTGGCCGTACACCTCCGGTTGGCGGGTGCCGAGGAGGTTGAGGTTGGGACCGTTGAGGACCCAGACGGTCTTGGTCATCGCGGAAGGTGGTGGGCTTCGCTCAGATCGTCAGGTCGACGCTGCGTACCGCAATTGCGCGGAGCGGCATCGCCAAGATTTATCGTCGAGCACGAGGCGAAGGTTCGCCCCCGGAACGCCGCTCGGCATACCAGAAATGCCGCACCTTGCAAAAGCGATGGTGGACAACCCCGGCGGCCGGACACCCGTTTTGGACCTAACTGCCCGCTCAGCAGACGGTGCAGCCATCCTTGCGGAGTTGCGCGACACGCGTGGAAATCTGCTCGTAGAGATCGTCAGGTGCGCCCGGGATCGCTTGAGGGCCGACCAGAAAATGCGGCGTCCCCTGGATACCCATCTCGGTCGCCAATCGCTGCACATCGCTGATGACCTGGCGCAGCGCATCCGATTCCATGTCCTTTTTCATGCGCTCAATGTCGAGGCCAAGATCTTTGCCGGCAGCGAGGGCCGTTTCGCGGTTGGCGCGGCCCGGCAGCTCGAGCAGTGCACGGTGCATTTCCCAGTATTTGCCCTGTTCGCGGGCCGCCAGTGCCGCCAGCGCGGCCTGCTCGGAGGCTTCACCGAAAATTGGAAACTCCTTGAAGACGACCTTCACGTTCTTGTCGCTTTCGACGAGCTTGGCGAGGTGCGGGATCGCGCGTTTGCAGAAGCCGCAATTGTAATCGAAGAACTCGACGACCGTGACGTCTCCATCCGGGTTGCCGAACACCGGATCGTCTTTCGAGCGGAAGATCCGCGGCGCATTTTCGAGGACGGCGACGCGCTGACGCTCTTCTTGCTCGGCGCGCATTTTGATCTCGAGCGCCTGTTGGGCTTCGAGAAGGATCTCCGGATTCTCGAGAATGTAGCTGCGGACGATCGCTTCGACGGCTACCCGGTCGGTCGTCGCCGTCGTCGATGGCGTGGCTGCAGCGGCGGTTTGCGTTACCGCGCCGCTGGTTGAGCCGCGCGATGGCTGCGCTGCGCTGGTTGCGGCCGCGTCCGTTGCCTGCGGCGTGGTCGTGCTCGCCGCCTTCGTGGTCACGCCAACGGGTGCGGAGGCTGTCGCCGGGTCATCGGTCCCTGCGCCAAGCGCCAAGGCGGCGGCGATCACGGCGACCACGGCGCCGAGGAACATCAGCGGCAGTTTCGACGCCGCGCCGGCCTCGGTCGGACCGCTCACTTTGCCGCCGCTCGCCGCGTTGGTTGGGGCCGTCTCATTCTGTTGCGTGGTCACAGGCCGCGTCTCCATTGCTTCGTCATCGGCGTGCGGTGCCGCCTTGTCTTGTCGGACCAATCACCGTGACGCGCACCATTTAGGTCAATTCGTCGGCGAATGCATACCTTGCACCATCCCGGCAGCATCCGGTTATCGGGACGCTCATGCCGGCTTTACGCCAAACAGCCGATCACCTCCGCTTGGCGATGCGGATGATTTCCGACGCCCGGTTCCATTTCCGCGAGTTTCGCGGGAAGGCTTTTTGCGCGCGCAGCGCCTGGCGTTGTGCGTCGATCCGTTTACCTTCGAAGAGGAAAGCCTGCGCTGCGGCAAGCTGAGCGTCAGCTTGGCGTCCGTCGGCTGCGTAGGCTCTGGCGAGCAACCGGAAGGGAAGGGCGCCTTTCTCCTTCACCGTCGCCTGGGAAAGCAGCGCGATGACCTGCTTGCGATACCGCGGATCGTTCGTCGCGAGCATTGATTGCGCCAGCCTGATCTGGATCAGCGGCGCGCGCTTGCGGATTTTCAGTGCGCGCTGCAGCGGCGGTATTGCTTCGCGCGGCCGCCCGGCACGGAACAGGATTTCGCCCTCCAGCTCGTGGAAGTAGGCGTTCCTCGGCATTTTTTTCTGCAGTGCACGGGCACGCGGTACGGCCGAGTTCCAGTCGCCAAGCTCGGAGCTGGCGATCGCCCGCGCATAGATCGCTGGAAGACTGCGGTCGCTTTCCGGGTACTTGTTGAAGACCGTGCGGGCGTTCTCGAGATAGCCGGCAAGCTTCGCGCGCATCAGATCGTGGCGAAGCTGAAGCTCGGGCGGGTCTTTGCGATTGTAATAGTCGCTCGCCTGCGCCCGGCTACGCAGCAGTGCGATGCGACGCTGCGGCAGGGGGTGGCTGCGATTGTAGATGCTCTGCACGTTCGACGTGAACATCTCGGTCTGCGCCAGGAATTCGAAGGTCTCGAGCATGCCGCGGGCGGACTGACCCGTCTTATCGAGGAACTCGATCGCCGCCTGGTCAGCCGACGATTCCTGGGCGCGGCGATATTTGAAAATCGACCTTTGGAGCACCGTGCTCGAGCCGCCCAACAGGCCGCGGCCGATCCCGCCGACGACCTCGCCGGTGTTCTTGTTGCCCGCGGTGCCCCCTGCGATCAGTGCGCCGACGCCGAGGATCTGCGCGAGCAGCAGGCGATTGCTGTCCCGTTTGAGCTTGCGTTGCAGACCCGCAATATGGCCGCCGGTGATGTGGCCCGCCTCGTGCGCGATCACGCCGATGACCGCGTTGGGGGTCTCGGCCTGCATCAGCGCGCCGGAGTTCATGAAGATTGAGCGGCCGTTGACCACGAAAGCGTTGAACGAGGGGTTGTTGATGATCCGCATCCGCACGCGGTCCTGAAGACCGGCGACGCGCAGGATCGGCCGCGAGTAATCCCGCAACAGATCCTCGAGTTCGGTATCGCGAATGAAGCGGAAACCGCGCGCCTCAGCCTCGTGCACCGGCATTAGCGCCGTCGCGGCAAACGCGCCGGCGATCACGCCGCAGAGCGCGCGGCTCACCCGTGCGCGGCCGTCGCGGGCGCTTGCCACGTCTTTTTCAGTCGGAGCATGAGACGCCATAGTGTTCCCCGCTGTGCTCTACGCCGTGCCACGGATGCCACGCCCTCTAGGTCTGTGTCGCGTCTCGTGGGAAGACGCGCGCCGAGGGACCACTGGTTCAGCGCACGCGCGGTGGTTTGCCCGCGTCGCGCGAAGCGTCTTTACGGCATAACGGAGATGATTTGTGGCAGTATTGGGAAGCGCCCCGGTGACAGCTTCGCGCGGGCCATCACAGCGCGGTGAAATCGATCCGTTCATCGTCATGGATGTCATGCGCGCAGCGCATTCCCGGGAGGCGGAGGGCGCGGATGTCTTCCACCTGGAGGTCGGCCAGCCGGGTACGCCCGCGCCCACCCTGGCGCGCGAGGCCGCAAAGCGTGCGCTCGACGGCGATTTGCTCGGCTACACCGATGCGATGGGCCGACCCTCGCTGCGACAGCGGATCGCCCGGCTGTATGCTGAGTGGCATGGCGTCGATATCGACCCGGCGCGGATCGCCGTGACCACCGGATCGTCCTGCGGCTTTACCCTGGCGTTTCTGGCCGCGCTTGATCAGGGCGGGCGGATCGGGATCCCAGCACCCGGCTATCCCTGTTACCGGCATATCGCGCGGGCTCTCGGGCTTGAGCCCGTGCCGATCGTCACGACCGCCGAGACCCGTTGGATGCCGACGCCGGCGAGCCTTGATGCCTGCGGTCCGCTCGATGCTGTGCTCATCGCATCACCGGCGAACCCTACCGGCACGATGCTGGATGCCGCGTCGCTCACGAGCCTAACGGATTTCTGCGCCGACCGGGGGACATGGTTCATCTCGGACGAAATTTATCACGGACTGACCTACGACGCGCCGGCGACAACGGCGCTCGCAGCGCACGACCATGCCATCGTGATCAATTCGTTCTCCAAATATTTCTCCATGACTGGCTGGCGGATCGGTTGGATGGTGCTTCCCGAAACGCTTGTCCGCCCGGTCGAACGGTTGGCGCAGAACTTCTTCATCAGCGCGCCGACGCTTTCACAGATCGCGGCCGAAGCCGCACTGGATGCAGCCGACGAGCTCGAGGGACACCGCGGCGTGTATGCGCGAAACCGATCAGCGATGCTTGCCGGGTTGGACGTCATGGGGATTACGCGCCGGGTACCGAGTGACGGCGCGTTCTATGTCTATGCCGACGTCGCGCATCTGACGGAGGATGCGGAGATATTTGCGCAGGACCTGCTGCATGAGGCCGGTGTCGCCACGGCGCCCGGAAACGATTTCGATGCAGCGCGGGGGCACAGCTTCCTGCGCCTCAGCTACGCTCGGGGAGAAGCGCACGTCGCGGCAGCGATCGAGCGGATCGGCAACTGGTTGGCGACGCGGACGCCGTAGGCCCGCAATTATTCTCTTTGCTGACGGCCGCAAAACGGGCGCCGCCGAAGCTCCGCCCGTCATTGCTCTGCAGAACCGGTCAGTCGCGAGCTGAAGCACCCTGCGCGGAGTTTATTTGAAGCTCTCGCCGTCGCCGATCGGCATTGCGTGGTGCCCGCCGAAGCGATAGCTGACGCGGCCCCGCACTGCCCAGAAATCGTTGTCCATATGGACGTCCCGGGCACCGTTCGCGCCGTTGAAGTCGATCTCGCGATCGTCATCGTCGAAGCTGTAGTAAAGCGCTTCGGCACCAACAGAGAGGCTATGGCCGATCATGAATTCCGCACCGCCGCCGACGACGAATCCAACATTGTTGTCATCGTGTCCGAGGTCGACGCCCGGGAAGTTGTCGGTGACGTTGTCGCTATCACGCTCGAAGAACGCGACACCGGCCGTGCCGTAGATCAGCATGTGGTCGCGGGCGATACCGACCCGGCCACGAATTGAGGCGAGATATTCGATGTCGCTTGCGAATGTGATGTCGGCTTCGACGCCGTAGACGATGTGGCCGGACTGGCGGTTCAGGCCAATGTGCAATCCGCCGAGAAATGCCGTGTCGTCACCGCGCCCGAGTGCGTCGAGGACTGCGTTGCGATCGTCGTCGTCATCGTCGTCGTGGTTGTTGTCGTCGTCGAGGTCTTCGAGATCGCGGCCCGTCTTGTCGGCGCCGCGGTCGAACAGGGCGCCAAGCGAACCGCCGACGTAAAAGCCGTCCCAGGTCGCAGCGGCACGGACGTCATCGATGATCACATCGTCTTTCAGGCTGCCTGCGCTTGCCGGCACCGGCGTCAAAGCCGTGCTTGCGAAAAAGCCGAGTGCGAGCGTGGCACCGGCGGCGCGGAAAATATTCCCCGACATTGTCGTCTCCCAGTGTTTTCCGAACGGATGCGCCGCACACGCAGAAAACTCTGCCGCGCTCGTATGTCGGGAGAGAAAGCCGATGCCGTCCGCACCGCAAGCGGGGTGATTGCGCGGTCTGCGGAGAGAATTAATTTCTGAAAGTTGATCTGGTTTAATTGACCCGTGCGAAGCACCTGCATTTCGCGGGTCGCGTGCGCCCGCGACTTCTGAGCAAGGCGGGCGGCGTGGTCGCTTTCACTCGCTTTCGACCACCGGACGCGTGTTTGCCGCGACCTCAGAACAATAACTCAGTTTAAGAACGCTGGTTTCCACGCCCCATCCGCCGGAGCGGACTGGCGAAAAGCATTACGATTCGCCGGCGAAGCCCTCGAAACCCTGAGCGCGGGGGTGTTGTTGGCGTTCGAGATAGGACCCGGCAGTTTCTCGCCGGGTCCTTCGTCCACCTTACGCATCGAGCGCGGATCAGCGGCGCTGCCACCATCCGCGTTTGGATGCTTTTTGCGGCTCGGTGATCTCGACGATCTGTGGGGTCGGTGTGTCGTGTGCGTCGTCGACATCATCGCCTACGGCATCGTCGTCGACGGTTGGTGCCGTCTTGATCGGCTCGGCGTTACTCGCGCCAGCGTCGTGCGCCTCTTGCCGCTCGGGCTCCTCGTGCGATGACGCGTCATGGCCGTTCGTGCGCGCGGTGTCTTCTGCCTCGACCTCGCGATGGTGGCCGTTCACGGCCGCGGCGGCTGGCTCGGCCTCTTCGTCATTGGTGTCGGTGTCGTCGGTGGACTGCGTGTCGGCTGCGGCGTCTGCCGTGGCCGTCTCGTTGGACCGGCCGCGACCACGACCGCGCGAGGACCGCGTCCGGCGTTTCCGCTTGGGCGCGTCGTCCGTGTCGTCCGCGGTTTCGTCGTCGCCTGCGTCCTTTGCAGTCAGCGCAGACGGTGCGTACGAGGCATCATCATCATTCTCGTGATCTGTTGCTTCGTCGGCGTCGGCGTTATCGCCCGCCTCATCGTCAGCGGCGTGCAGATCCGCGTCGTCGCTGCGCCGGCGGTTGCGCTTACCCCCGCGACGTCCGCGGCGGCGGCGCTTGCGGGGCTGATCGTCGTCGCTCGATGCGTCGTCGGCATCGGCATCGGACGCGGCGGCTTCCGTCACATCTTCGGCCGTCTCTTCGCTCGATGTCTCGGCGTCGTCCTCGTCGCGACGGCGTCGGCGGCGGCGGGTCCGGCGGGTACCATCATCGCTGGCGGCACCGTTGCTCGCGGCGCGCCGGCGCGGTTGCGCGGCACGACCCGGCTCCTGGTTGCCCCAGTCCATTTCCATCACAACGCCAGGCTCGGCATCGTCGCCGGAACGTTCGATGCGGTAGTTCGCACCTTGCAGATCAGAGCGGCCTTGAACCTCGAGGCTCACGCTGTACCGCCGTTCCATCTCGATCAGCTCGTCGCGTTTTTCGTTGAGGATGTAGAGCGCCACGTCGAACGGCGTGAAGGCGCAGAGCCCGCCACGCTCCCCGCGCTGCAACGCGTCCTCGAACGAGCGGATGACCGAAAGGGCGACCGAGTTCGTCGAGCGGATCATGCCGGTGCCCTGGCAATGCGGGCAGGGGCTCGTCGAGCCTTCGAGCACGCCGGGGCGCAGGCGCTGGCGCGACATCTCCAGCAGTCCGAAGTGGCTGATCCGACCAATCTGGATGCGCGCGCGATCGTGGCGCAGGCAGTCCTTCACTTTCTTCTCGACGTTCCGATTGTTCCGACGCTCGTCCATGTCGATGAAGTCGATCACGATTAGGCCGGCGAGATCGCGCAGCTTCAGCTGGCGGGCGATTTCTTCCGCAGCCTCGAGGTTCGTCGACAGCGCGGTTTCCTCGATCGAGCTCTGTCGGGTCGACTTGCCGGAGTTCACGTCGATCGCGACGAGGGCCTCGGTCTGATTGACAACGATGTAGCCACCCGAGGGCAGCGTCACCGTAGGGGAGAACATGTCGTTGAGGCTGCGCTCGATCTTGTACTGGGAGAACAGCGGTTCCGCATCGTCATGCCGTTTCACGTTCTTGGCGTGGCTCGGCATGATCATCCGCATGAAGTCTTTCGCCTCGCGGTAGGCCGCGTCGCCGGCCACGAGAACCTCGTCGATCTCCTTGGAATAGAGATCGCGGATCGAGCGCTTTATCAGGTCGCCTTCCTCGTAGACGAGGGTAGGGGCGGTCGAGCGCAGGGTCAGGTCGCGCACGTTCTCCCAAAGCCGCATCAGGTATTCGAAATCGCGTTTGATCTCGGCCTTGGTGCGGGCGGCGCCGGCTGTGCGGATGATCAGACCGGTGCCCTGCGGCACGTCAAGGTCGTTGGCGATCGTGCGCAGGCGCTTGCGGTCAGCGGCGTTCGTAATCTTGCGGGAGATCCCGCCGCCCCGCGCGGTATTCGGCATTAGAACCGTATGTCGACCGGCGAGTGACAGGTAGGTCGTGAGCGCTGCGCCTTTGTTGCCGCGCTCCTCTTTGACGACCTGGACCAGGATAATCTGGCGACGCTTTATCACCTCCTGGATGCGATACTGGCGGTGTGGGCGACGGCGCGGTGCCGGAACTTCTTCCAATTCTTCGACATCGTCCGAGGCTTCGTCATCCGACGTCTCGTCAGCATCGTCATCGCTGGCGCTTGCGTCGACTGCGGCGTCTTCGGCGGTATCGTCGTCAACGTCCGCTTCATCGGCGTCTGCGCTGGCTTCAAGCGCGTCGTCCTCACCGTCGGCCCCACCATCGGCCTCCGGGGACGGAGAGACCTCTTCATCCCGCCGGCGCGAGCGGCGGCGACGGCGTCCGCGATCATTGCGATCCGCGGCAATCGTCTCCGGCGCTTCCGGGCCATCGTCGGCGTTGTCGTCGTCGCTCTCTTCGGCCTCGTCGCGGGCGGCTTCAGCGGCCGATGCGGCACGGGCGTTCGCAGCTTCCTCGGCGAGGAGTGCCTCGCGGTCGGCAACCGGGATCTGGTAGTAGTCCGGGTGGATTTCGTTGAAGGCGAGAAAGCCGTGGCGATTGCCGCCATAATCGACGAAGGCGGCCTGGAGCGAGGGCTCTACGCGGGTGACCTTGGCGAGATAAATGTTGCCCCGAAGCGGCCGCCGGGTCGCGGATTCGAAGTCGAATTCCTCTATGCGGTTGTCGCGTAGGACAGCAACGCGCGTCTCCTCTGAGTGCGCGGCGTCGATGAGCATCTTGTTGGTTGGCATCTAAGGCGTTCCATCGCGCCGAGGGGCATCCGTCTCGAAAACCCGGCGGCGCATTTGTTCGGATGGCTCGCGCGCGCAGACGGCCGGATATGTCGGGCCGCGCCAGCCGTGTCCGATCGACGGCGATCCGGCGCGCATGGCGCGGTGGTCGCGGTCGTCGGGAAGCTGGCGATGTGGCGAGGAGCCATGTGATCAATCATGTTCGGTCGCGGTGCCGACTGTGCCGACGCCCGCGAAGTGTTCGCGGCTGCAAACGGGCATCGCGCGACCGTTGCAGAAGAAACCGTCCAGCCGGGTCGACCGGGCGGTGCTCACGGGATCGGGGAGCAGGGCGATGGCCCGGACTCGACCTCCCGCGGGAAAGGTTTCGCGAAGACCGTGGCACTCTCGGCCGCGGGGTCGCGCTGCGGCACATGCCGCATCAGGGGACCAACAGCCTCCCTATGCAACGCGAGGATGTCGGGCGACGCAGCCACTGGGTCAGAATATAGCCGACGCCAACCGGGTGCGACACGCGTGACATACGGTGTCCCCGAAGCCGAGACAAGCGCAGAAACGTCGGGCGACGGAAACGTTGCGAGCGCGGACATAACGAGCGCGATCGTTCAGCGTCGTATGCGTTCGAATGAAGTGCGCCTCTACGGCCCGCCCCGTATGCCGAGGCACCGTGTCTCATAAATCTCATGCCGTTAACGTCGCGTTAACGATGGTCGAGCTGCCGCGCCACGGGTTAGGTCACGGGCATGTGCCGATCCATCCACCAGACGATCGATTTACTCCCGCGCGGCGCGATTGCTCGTGTCGCGACCGGGCTGTTTGCGCTCGTACTGATGACCGGCGGGCTGCTCGGCAACGCCTTGGCGGCGACCGACGAGATGGCCCAACCCGCCGCCGAGCAAGATGGCGCAGGCGCCGCGCAAATTCGCGATGTCCAATTTGGCCTGGACGGCGCGACGACGATCATCAACCTGCGCGTCGACCGTCGGGTGCGGTACGAGGTGGCCACGCTGCCCGAGCCGTATCGCGTGATCATCGATGTGAAAAACGCCGGTTTCGTCGTAGATGCGGAGCGTCCGCCGGCCCCAGCCGGGATCATCACGGCGGCTCGGTTTGGCAACTTCTCGGCGGACCGGTCGCGGATCGTGCTCGATACGCGCGGACCGGCCCGGGTCGAGATGGCGTCGCTGGTCGAGACGAAGGGTGGGTTCGTCCTCGCGGTGGCGTTGTCGACAACCGATGCCCGCGCATTTGGTAAGGAGTATCGTCGGCGCAAACGTCGCGAAGCCATTCGTCGTGAGCAAGAGCCGCGGGCGCCGGCATCCGCCCGGCCGCTTCCAGCGCGGGAAAACCGCCGGCCTGTCGTTGTGATCGATCCGGGACACGGCGGGATCGATTCAGGGGCCGTCGCTATCCGCACGGTTAAAGGGAGCACGCCAAAGCAGCGGCCGCGCGCTCGGCCTCAGCGGACACCGGCGAGCCGGCCGAGCGCATTTCCCTCGCGGGAATCCGGTGGAGAGCTGTTGCCGGAGGCGCCGCGCGCGGGTGCACCGGAGAAATCTGCCCCGTCGACCACCCAAGCGACAACGCCTGCACCTGCAACACGGGTGCGCGCGAAGGAGAAGGACATCGTCCTCGCGTTTTCGCTGCGGCTTCGGGACGTACTCAGGCGCTCAGGCAAATACACCGTGCATCTCACGCGCACGCGCGATGTCTACGTGCCGCTCGCCAAGCGGGTCCAGTTCGCGCGTAACAAGGGTGCCGACCTGTTCATTTCGGTCCACGCAGATTCGGTTGGGGACCCGCGGTTTGCCGGTGTCTCCGGCACGACGGTCTACACGCTCTCCGAGAAGGGGTCGGACGCAGCGGCACAGGAGTTCGCAGCGCGCGAGAACAATGCCGACGCGCTTGCGGGCGTCGACATGCGCGCTGCCGGCGATGCGTTAGCGTCAATCCTCATCGAACTTGCGCAGCGGGAGACCAACCAGCGGTCCGAGCGCTTTGCGCGCGGGGTGCTCGCCCGCGTTGGACGGCAGACCCGGCTCAATCGCGGTGCGCTACGGTCGGCTGGGTTTGTCGTGCTGAAGGCGCCTGACGTGCCGTCGGTCCTGATCGAGCTCGGCTTTCTGAGTAACCGGGCGGATGAGGTGCGGCTGTTGTCACCGGCCTGGCGCAACAAGGTAGCCGCGGCGCTGGCGAGTGCTGTGGATCGCTACTTCGCGCATCGAGATGGACTCAAGCCCTATTAGACTGCGGTGGTTTTGCCTCGCCCGCCTGTGACCGCGACGCCATGGCCACGGGGGCGTATCGCAACCGGATGTCGGGGCGCCGCGTTGACCGCGCTGCACGAACATTGCAGGAAAACGCCCCAATTCGTGTTCATTCCCGTGTCTTAGGTCGGGCGCGGTCCTCGCGCCTCCGCGTGGCCCCGAAAAACAACGGACGAAACGCGCATGTCGACACCGCCTCAACCAATCGTTCCGCCCTCGGTCTTTGCGCCGATCATCAAGAAGCGCCGCCCGAACAGCCTGCTCAGGTTTTTCGGGTTCTGTTTCGCCTTCGGGTCGATGGTCTTCCTGATCGGTGCTGCCGTCGGGGGGATCGTGCTGCTGCACACCGCGCGCGAACTGCCCGACTTTGAGGTGCTCGCGAAGTACGAGCCGCCGGTGATGACCCGCGTTCATGCAAACGACGGGCGGCTGATTGCTGAGTACGCGATCGAGCGGCGCATCTACGTGCCGGTCAACACGATCCCCAAGATGGTGATCAACGCATACCTCTCGGCAGAAGATAAAAATTTCTTCGAGCACAAAGGGCTCGATTATGTCGGGATCGCCCGCGCCGTCTTGATCAAGGCGCAGGGCGGCCGGCTGACGGGTGCCTCGACGATCACGCAGCAGGTCGCAAAGAACTTTCTGCTGACATCGGAGCGGACCTTCGATCGCAAGCTGAAGGAAGCGATCCTCGCGATGCGGATCGAACGGGCGTACTCGAAGGAGAAAATTCTCGAGCTCTATCTCAACGAGATTTACCTGGGGCTGCGCTCCTACGGGATCGCTGCAGCGGCGCTGAACTACTATGGCAAGGAACTCGAGGATCTGACCGTCGGCGAGGCGGCCTATCTCGCAGCCCTGCCGAAGGCGCCAGAGAATTATCATCCCTTCCGTAAGACCGAGCGCGCGATCACCCGGCGAAATTTTGTGCTGCGCCGGATGCTGGCGAACGGTTTTATCACGCGCGCGGTGTTCGAGCGGGAAAAGGCGCTGCCGCTCAACGTCAATCCGCGGCCGTTCAACTCGCAGCTTTTCGCAGGTGAATATTTCGCCGAGGAAGTGCGGCGGACGCTTGTTGAGATGTTTGGTGAGGACAAGACGGTCGGCGGTGGGCTTTCCGTGCGCACCACAATGGTCCCCAGCCTTCAACGCATGGCGAAGAAAGCACTCGTCGACGGGCTGGTCCGGTTCGACCGCCGCAAGGGTTGGCGCGGCCCGGTCTCCTCGATCGACATGAACGGTGATTGGCACCGCGCGCTCCACAACATCGTGCTTGCGGGTGAGCTCGAGCCCTGGCGGCTCGCCGTGGTCACCAAGGTCGACAACAAACAAGGGTTGCTGGTTGCGCTTCGCTCGACGTCCGGGCGGGTTGAAAGCTCGGTCAAACTCGGTGAGCCGGAACTCGTCCGTGTGCCCGTCTCCACGACGCGCTGGACCAAGCGCGGGCGCGTCTCGCGATGGCTGAAGCCGGGCGATGTCATCTACGTCGCACCCAACGTGAAGAAAGACGGCACGGTCATCGCCGATCAGTGGCGGCTCATGCAAAAGCCTGCCGTCGACGGGGGCATCGTTGCGATGGACCCACACACCGGGCGTGTGCTCGCGCTCGTCGGTGGGTTCACTTTCGGTCTCTGGAAGGGTGGCGACCAATTCAACCGCGCGACGACCGCGAACCGGCAGCCGGGCTCGGCGTTCAAGCCGCTCGTCTATGCGGCCGCGATCGACAATGGATACACGCCGGCGACGCTGGTGAACGACGCACCGATCGTGATCGATCAGGGGCCCGGTAAAGAGCCGTGGAAGCCGTCGAACTACGGCAAGAATTTCGCTGGTCCATCGACGCTGCGCACCGGGATTGTGCGGTCAAAAAACCTGATGACGGTGCGGCTTGCCCGCGATGTCGGCATGCCGCTCATTACCGAGTATGCGCGACGCTTCGATGTCTACGATAACCTACCGCCTTTTCTCTCCATGTCGCTCGGTGCAGGGGAGACGAAGCTCATCCGTATGACCACGGCTTACGCGATGCTTGCGAACGGTGGGCGTCAGGTCGAGGCATCGTTGATTGACCGCATCCAGGATCGGTATGGCCGGACCGTCTGGCGGCATGACCAGAAAGCTTGCAGCGTGTGCGAACCGCAGGCGTGGGCCGGCCAGGAAGAGCCGGAACTCGACGACAAGCGGCTGCAGATCATCGACCCGCACACGCTGCAAGCTTTCTGGTCATGCCGCCAGACGGTCCGGCCATACCGATCCTGGATGCGGTCAATCAA
>JBCBJG010000035.1:0-18255 GCA_038523655.1 Pseudomonadota bacterium
CGGCACGGGTTAAGGCAAGGTTTCCGACTGTGCTCTTTCTGGACGCCCGCGAGGGACACCGTCCGCACTCGCTTGCGTTGCCCTGCGGTGGGCCCGTGCCCGATTACGTGTGCCGCCTCCAGGTGCTGCCGCGATAGTGAAACGACCGCAGGCGGTCGTCTACGCCCGGCCGATCCGCCCATTAGCGATTGGCACTGACCGGGAGCTGGTCCTGTAGCGCCTGGATCGGGAACGCGCACTCCATCGCCGCGGCTGCCTCGGCCCCCGGCGCGTCTGTTGTGTCCGGTGCGCCAACGACGGTGACTGCCAGCTCCACGCAAGGCTCACCGTGCACGGCGAGGCGATCTTCGAGTTTTGCCGGAATCGCTGGCAAGCGCGCGGTTACCACGCCGCGCGAGGGCGCGACTGTCTGCTCGTCCAGCACCCGATCAATAAAACTCCAGAAGCCCACAAGGTGCCAACATACGGCGCCAACGAAGAATCCGCCCGCCGCCCACCGCAAATGCGAGAGCGCGCTCGAGGAGCGCGATGGCGCCTCGCGGGCCCATTGTGGCCGCGCGGACGACGCCGCACGCGTTTTACTCCCCCGATTTGCCGCCCCGTTCGCCATGCCGGTTGAAACAGTGGTTCGTCGCATAGGGCATCCTCGATCAAGGTGGCGAAGCATCCACCCTGATGATGTTCGCGGCGGCCAGCAAGGCGCTGCCGTGTCATGGCCGCAACACATGCAGAGGCAAGTAAGGGATTTTAAACCCTTTTGCGGATTTTAATCCGCTTGACGACCCCCGCGCCCGCTTGCCGACTGATTCCCGCAGGCCACCGGGCGAACGCTATCGCACAGGTGGCACACGCACAGTTTCGCGCCTACAGCCCCGCCGGCGGGCCTGATCGCGACCGCAAGCCCGCGGCGAACCATCCTTGGTGAAGCAGATGCGCACCTCGCGCAGGCGACCGCGACGCCCACACTCCACGCTCAACATATCGGGACGCAGCGACTGATTGGCCTTCAGGAAAGCTGACTTCACGTCGCCCGGCCGCAGCTGCTGCTCACGCTCCGGTAGGACGAAGCGCGGTGGGATTTTAATCCGGTTGTAGATGGCGCGGGAGACGGCGTAGTAGCCTTCCGCTGACAAGCCCGTGCAGGTGCCGTGTTTGCGGTATTCGTGGATGATTAGTCCGCGGCTCGGCATGATGTCCTGCATGGCGGCAATCACCGCTCTCGGCACCCAGGGGCGGTCCTTGCCGCAGTTTTCCGGCCAGCCACGCTCATGCTGAGGCCACAGGCCGTGGAGGATAAACGCATAGGGCCGTGCACCAGCGCACTGCGATGCGTCCCGGCCGCCGCGCGCGTCTTCGCAATAGGTTGGCGACCAGGACAGCGCGAGGATGAAGTAATCGAAGTCCGCTTCGGCGATTTTCGCGGCGGCCGCACGGTCGATCCCCGCAGCCCGCGCTGCGCGCGATGGCCGGCTGTCACGCGCCGCCGTCCGCGGGGTCTCATCAGCCGATGGTGTGCGCGCCGCGGTGCGCGGGGGTGATGCCTGCGGAGCCTGCTCGCGGAACGAAGCGGACGGCGGCTCGCCCGTGAGCGACGCCGGCAGGTTACCGGTCAGCCAGAGCCCGCCGAGGACAACGACGCCGAGCACACCGACGACGAGTTGCATCTGCGGCGGCAGGCGACGGAATAACCGGATGAGTTGGTTCGCGCGCACGTCAGGCAATCTCCCTCGCCAGCGCATCGAGAATGCGCGCCCAGCTCCGCGTGCCCTTGGTGAAACTGGTCAGGTTGTATTTTTCGTTCGGCGAGTGGATGCGGTCGTCGTCGAGCGAGAAGCCGATCAGAAGGGAGTCCATGCCAAGCGCGGATTTGAAGCTCTCGACGATAGGGATCGACCCACCGCATCCCATCATCACCGGCGCGGTGCCCCACTCGTTCGCGAGGGCTTCGCGGGCAGCGGCGATCGGCGCGCCCGTAAGATCGAAGCTCACTGCAGGGCTCGCGCCACGGCTTGAAAACGTGGCGGTGCAGTCGGGCGGCAAGCGGCCTTTGATCCACGTGCGAAATGCGGAGAGAATAGCGTCCGGATGCTGGTTGGCCACAAGACGGAAAGAAAGTTTGGCGGTTGCGTGCGCCGGGATCACGGTCTTCGTGCCAGGGCCTGTGTAGCCTCCGAAGATGCCGTTGAGCTCAGCCGTCGGGCGCGACCAGATCGCTTCGAGCACGGATCGACCAGTCTCCGCCGCCGAGTGAGACAGACCGATCTGGGAGAGAAATTCTTTCTCGTCGAGCCCCAACGCGTCCCACTGGGTGCGCTGCGCCTCGGAGATTTCAGCTACATCGTCGTAAAAGCCGGGGATCGTGACGCGACAGTGCTCGTCGTGCAGCCCAGCAAGCACCTCGGTGAGCACACGGATCGGATTTGTCGCCGGGCCTCCGAACATGCCTGAATGGAGGTCCCGGTTCGGACCGTGGATTGTAACTTCCATGTCAGCGAGCCCGCGGAGCATCGTGGTGATCGCCGGAGTATCGGGCGCGGTTTGTCCGGTGTCACAGACGAGCGCGAGGTCGGCCGTCAGCTCCTCACGGTGCGCTGCGAGGAAGGGCGCCAGGCTCGGGCTTCCGGACTCCTCCTCGCCTTCGAGCAACACCGAGACATCCACCGGAAGCTGGCCGGTGATCGACTTCCAGGCGCGGCAGGCCTCGAGGAAGGTCATGAACTGACCTTTGTCGTCGGCGGCCCCGCGGGCCACGATCACGCGTCCATTCACCGGGTCATCTGCGAGCCGCGGCGCGAACGGGTCTGCTTCCCACAGATCGAGCGGGTCCGGCGGCTGAACGTCGTAATGGCCGTAGAAGAGCACATGCGGCCGCTTGCCGTCTGCGGGCCCGGCCGCGCGTTCGTGCGCGACGACCATGGGCTGACCATCGGTTGGGTACACCCGCGCCGAAAAGCCGATCGCGTTCAGATCATCGGCGATCCAATCGGCGGCGCGACGGCACTCGTCGGCGAAGGCCGGATCGGTCGATATGCTCGGGATCTTGAGCACTGCGAACAGGCGCGCGAGCGCGTCGTCGACGGTCTCGTCCAGGCGTTCGAGCACGCGCTCCAGGTTATCAGACATGGCTCTCCCTCGGCCGGTTTTCGCCCCCGGCGCAGTTGGCTCTCTCGATCAAGCACGCGCACATCAACGGTCGCGATGGCGGAGATGCTCTGCAACCCGGATGCGTTAGGGGATAGGTGATCGGATGACGCGCATTTCCCGTCAAGCAGCCGAAAGCTGCCGCGGTCGCGTGGCGAGGCGGGCGAGGCGCCGGATAGCCGGCCCGTTCAGGCCGTGATGCGGGTTTTCGCGAAGGCCGGCAGCGCGGCTTCGAAGCGGGCGATCCAGTCGACCAGCTTCGGATGCGCTCCACGCCATACGCCGTCAAAGCGGAGATCGAGATAGCCCAGTGCGCATGCAATGGCGATGTCACCGATCGTGGTCGGCGTGCCCAACGCGGGCGGGTCTGCCTCGAGCACGGCGAGCGCGCGGTCGATCTTGGCCTGCTGGTAGTCGGTCCACTCCGCATGACGACGCTCGGGCGGGCGCATGCGTGCCTCGTAGACCTGCAAGATGCCCGCATCCATGATGCCGTCGCCGAGCGCCTGCAGGCGCAGCGCATGCCAGCGGTCCTCGCCATCCGGGATGACGCGTGCACCGGTCAAAGAATGCGCATCGAGAAACGCGCAGATCACCCGGCTGTCGTAGAGCGCAGTGCCGTCGGCGAGGATCAGTGTCGGAATTTTACCGAGCGGGTTCTGCTCGCGCAGGCTGTCGTCCGGATCGGCGGTCGCAGCCTCTTCCACCTGAATGTGGGCGTCGTGCCCGGTGACGGCGGCAACGAGTTTCACTTTTCGCCCAAACGGGGACGGTGGGCTGGAACGCAGGATCAGCTCGTCGTTGCCGGAAGACGACATGGTCGGTGGCTCACAAAGATGAAACTGAGAGGTCGTTCGAGCGTCTCAATCCGTCCGCTTGCGGCCGAAGTAGCAGACCTTCTGGCGCGCCGTGCAGGTCCACTCGTCGAAGAAGCCGACGTCGATATACAGCCGGCAGGAAACGGTTTTCTTGCCCGAGCGGTGGTAGTTCGTGATGCCGTGCTTCTTCGCCCATTTGACGATGTGGTCGTCGAGCAGGCGCTTGGCGTCAGCCTTCGGGCCTTCCTTACCATAGTCGTTCACTTCGAAGCCGAGGACGCTGCATGTGCCGTGCGCCGCGGCTTCATGTACTGCGCCGGACCCGAGCAGCAGAAACACGGCGAGTGGGGCGGCGAGTAAACGGGTCGGACGACGGGGGGCCATTTGGATACTCCGGCACAGAATTCGTGGTTAACCCCTATGTGCCGGAGGTAGAGTGGGACGCCAACCGCAAAGCGCGTGCGGGTGCATGATCATGGGAGAGCGTGGCTTCTCTGCCGAGGTCGCCCGCCCGATAGGGCTCACCACGATCTGCCGGGATGCGGGCGTGACGCATCACCGAAGTGGCGATGCCGCCGCCCGAGCGCCTTAGTAGAGGTAGGGCGAGTTGTTATGGCGCTCGACGCCCGAGTCGAAGAAATACCCGCTATCGAACGGGCCGGTCGACGGGTTCACGATGCGCGGGTCGATGAACACGGAACGGTCACGATGGTCGATAATCGAGTCTGAGTACGTGTAGGAATAGCCGCCAACGCGACGGCGCGACCCTCGCACCTGCGGGCGCGGCTTGGTCGGCTTGTAGAACGGGCTGGTCGACGAGGCGCCGCCGGCAACCGCCGGGCTGGAGCCGGCTGACGAGAAAGCGAACGCCGCGGCGGCGGCGAGGCAGGCGAAAGAGAGACGGCACTTCATGACGCAAACTCCTCGGTGTCGTCGATCACGCTGACCGCGCGCATGCAGACATTAACAGGTCACGCCTGGCGTGTCCGAGAGGTCGCACGCCTGTGAATAACGTTTTGATAACGAGCGCGGCATGAAAGACAACGCGGCGAGCGGAGATGCGTTGCACGGCAGCGCTGCGGGCACTCCCGATGCCGCCCGGCTGCCGACGGTCGGCCGGTCTGCCTGGCTGATCTCCGATGGCAAGGCCGGGGTCGAGACCCAGTGCCAAGCGGTAAGCGACGCGCTCGGGCTGGCCGGCGAATTCAAGCGCGTCGCGCCACGCGCGCCTTGGCGGTGGATTGCACCGTGGGGACCACCGGACCCTCGCGAAGTGCCCGGGAATGCCTCATCCGGGCAGGATTTTTCGCCACCATGGCCGGAATTCATTATTGCCGGCGGGCGAATGACCGTGCCCGTGGTGCGTGCCGTACGGCGACTTGCAGGCCCGCAGACCTTCGCGGTCTTTCTTCAGGACCCGCGGGTGGACCCGGACATCGTGGATTGCGTCTGGGTTCCCGCGCACGACCGTCTGCGCGGCGCCCGCGTCTTCACAACCCTCACGACGCCCCATCGGATGACGCTCGCGCGGCTCGACGATGCGCGATTACGGCCGCCGCAGTTGATGGACGCATCGGTGCCATCGCGTCTCGCCATCCTCGTTGGCGGGAACAGCCGCACGCATCGCTGGCGCGCTGGCGATATCGACGCATTTCTCGCCGGGCTGACACAGGTCGCGCAGCGGTTTGTGGGGGTCTACGCGACGGTATCCCGGCGAACGCCGGACGCGCTGAAGGCGGCGCTCACACGTTTTTTCGACGCGCGGGCCGCGGCCGGCGCACCGGGGTTTCTGTGGTCCGGCGAGGGGCCGAACCCGTTCAGCGAGATGCTCGCGCACGCGCACCATCTCATCGTCACGGCGGACAGCGCCAATATGGTGTGCGAAGCGTGCGTCACAGGGCGCCCGGTGCATGTGTTTCATCCGAGCGGCGGGTCGCGAAAGTTCGACCGGCTGCATGCGGCGCTCACTGCCCACGGAGCAACGCGCAGGCTGACCGCTGACGCTGTCGACGATGGAGCGGGCACGGGTGATCGCGCAGATGACTGGACGTACACGCCGCTCAGCGCCACCGAGACCATCGCGGCAGAAATCGCACGCCGTTGGTCCATCCACCGGGAAAGCCTGCGCGCGCGTTGACCGGGCAGGGCCGAGCACATAGGTGCGACGTCAAAGGCGCGTCTGCTGGAGCGCGATAGATGCGCTCGGCGCCGCGCACGAAACCCCGCGACACGGCTCGGTCTCGACCGCTGGCGTCCGGCTTCGAACAAGGAAAGGTGACGGCGATGGGCGAGCATGTGCATGCCAGATTGATGATCCTCGGATCCGGCCCGGCCGGGTACACAGCGGCGATCTATGCGGCGCGGGCGATGCTGGAACCGGTCATGGTCTCAGGGATGCAGCCGGGCGGACAGCTCACGATCACGACCGACGTGGAGAATTTTCCGGGGTTTGCCGACGTTATCCGGGGCCCATGGCTCATGGAGCAGATGAAGGCGCAGGCCGAGCACGTCGGCACACGGATGATTTCCGATCATATCGCCGAGGTCGACCTGGAGCGGCGCCCGTTCCAACTCACCGGTGAGAGCGGGGCGACATATTCCGCCGATGCGCTCGTGATCTCGACCGGCGCGCAGGCGAAGTGGCTCGGGCTCGAGAGCGAGACGGCATACCAGGGCTATGGCGTGTCGGCGTGCGCGACCTGCGACGGGTTTTTCTTCCGCGAAAAGGAAGTGATGGTCATCGGCGGTGGGAATACCGCGGTCGAGGAAGCACTGTTTTTAACCAACTTCGCGTCAAAGGTCGTCCTCGTGCACCGTCGGGATGCCTTGAGGGCGGAGAAAATATTGCAGACCCGGGCGCTGACACACGAGAAGATCGAGGTGATCTGGGATACCGAACTGACCGAGGTGCTGGGGGCTGACGACCCGAAACGCGTCACCGGTGCACGTCTCAAGAACCGGGTCACCGGCGTGGAGAGCGAGCGGGTGATCGACGGCATCTTCATCGCGATCGGGCATGCGCCCGCGACCGCGCTGTTCGCCGATAAACTCCAGATGCGTGAGAACGGCTACATCATCACCGCCCCGGATTCGACGGTGACGAGCGTGCCTGGTGTCTTCGCTGCGGGTGATGTGACGGATGATATCTATCGTCAGGCCGTGACGGCGGCCGGCATGGGCTGCATGGCAGCGCTAGAGGCGGAGAAATATCTCGCGGAATTCATGATCCACGCGCAGGCTGCTGAGTAGCGGGCTCGCTACCGCTCTCTGCGCCACGACGAGACGCCGCCGCCCAGGTGCGATCGGGCCGTATGCTGCGCATGCGGCTTCGTGAAGCGGATTGATTGCCCGCAATGCGTGTCATGCCCACGTCGCGATACGTTACGTCACGGCGGACCAGTGTGACCGTCGGCGGCTCACAGGACGCCCCGGGCATAGGCCGAAAGGTACTCGATGGACTGGGACAAATTGCGGATCTTCCATGCCTCGGCCGAGGCCGGATCCTTCACGCATGCCGGCGAGACGCTCAACCTCTCGCAGTCGGCGGTCAGTCGCCAGGTCAGCGCGCTAGAGCGTGAACTCGCGGTCCCTCTCTTTCACCGCCACGCGCGCGGGCTCAAGCTGACGGAACAGGGCGAGTTGCTCTACCGCACGGCGCACGATGTGTTCACGAAGCTGCAGACGACGAAGACACTGCTGCAGGACACGAAGTCAAAGCCGTTCGGCCTGCTGCGGGTGCACACCACGATGGGCATCGGGTCGGTCTGGCTGCCGCAGCGGATCGGCGAATTTCTGGACATGTATCCCGACATTGAGCTCGAGCTGATGCTCGATGACGAGGTGCGCGATCTGTCGATGCGAGAGGCCGACGTCGGCATCTGGCTGAACGAGCCGGTTCAGAACGATCTGATCCGGCGGCCGCTGTTCACCGTTCATATGCACATCTTCGCATCGCCGAAGTATCTCCGCCAGCACGGTACGCCGGAGAACACCGCAGACCTCGATGCGCACCGTGTGCTGACGTATGGCGACGACGCGCCGGCCTATCTGCGCAATCTGAACTGGCTGACCACCGCGGGGCGTCCTCCGGGCAAGCCGCGGGCGCCCGGGATCAAGATCAACAGCGTTTTCGGGCTGAAGCGCGCGGTGCGCGAGGGTGTCGGGCTCGCGGTCCTGCCGGACTACCTGATGGGCAAGGCGCAGGACCTCGTTCACATCGAGCTCGAGGATGCCGAACTGCCGGAATTTACCGCATACTACGTGTACCCGGAGGAGCTGCGGCACTCAAAGCGGGTGAACGTCTTCCGTGAATTTCTCATCGAGAAGTCGCGCGAGTGGAAGTTCTGAGGCCCTACGGGAATGGTCCAGGGGTGGCGCAAATGGCTCAGGCTGGCGCCTTTGGGTGACGTCACGGCGGGCTGACGCGGCAGCTGATGCAGCGGGCTGCCGGCACCTCCAAGCGCTCAGCCATGCAATCGGCGCGCGGCAGATATGCAACAAAATACATTGTTCGTGTTGCCACAGCATCCCAGCTTGTTGCGAGACGGAGACTCCTCCCCTCCAAAGCAGTCTCCCCTCGCCAGTTTGTGTTGCTGTTCTGGCGACCATCCTGACGAAGGACATCGATGCCCCCCAATGCGATGTCCTGAAACCGAGCCGGTCCCGCCTTCCCGCGGGGCCGGCTTTTTCTTTCCCGGCGCATCTCGGCCATGATCACGCGGCGCTTCGACGAGGCAGACGTACGGCGCCCGTTGCTTGCACAGCTGGGAGCGCGTGAGCCGAGCCAGGGTCAGTAGAAGATCTTCTCGTCTTTCATGTCGGCATACATGGCGGCGACCCACTCGCCGTAGCCGTTCCATTTGACGGTTGGTATGCGACTGCCATCCGACAGCTTGCGCTCTGTCGCCTGACTCCAGCGGCGGTGGGGTACCTCCGGGTTCACATTCGCCCAGAAACCGTACTCGCGCGGTGACACCGCCTCCCAGAAGCTTTTCGGCCGCTCCGCGGTGAAGGAAATCCGTGTCAGGGACTTGATGGATTTAAATCCGTACTTCCAGGGCGTGTGCAGGCGAAGGGGGGCGCCGAACTGGTTGGCCAGCGGCGTGCCGTAGGCGCCCGTCACCATGAAGCTCAAGTCGTTGCGCGCCTCGGCCATCGTAAGCCCTTCGACGTACGGCCAAGGATACCAGCTCGCCCGCTGGCCGGACGCTACCTTCGGATCGAGAAACGTTTCGAAGCGCACGTACTTCGCGGTGCCGAGCGGCCGCGCATAATCGACCAATGCGCTGAGCGGAAAACCGGTCCACGGCGCGACCATCGACCAGGCCTCAACGCAGCGATGCCGGTAAATACGCTCCTCCAGCGGGAAGCGTTTCTCGAGGTCGGCGAAGTCGACTGTGCGCTCCTGCTCCACCAGCCCGTCGATGCGGATGGACCAAGGGTCGGTCTGCAGCGCTTGCGCGGCGGCCGCGATCTGCTTGGACGAGCCGAACTCGTAGAAGTTGTTGTACCGGGCGTTGATTTCTTCGGGCGTGATGGGACGGCCGGCAACGTATGCGGTGTTTTGTTTGGCCGGGTAGAGCGGGTTCGGTGGTTTGGCGATCTCGGCTGCCGTGCCAGGCGTGTCGGCGACCGCCCGGCCGGACATCGGGCCAAGGCGCGATGCAACCACACCGCCCGCGGCGATCGCGCCAACAGCACCAAGCCCCGCAAGGACAGCTCGGCGGTTGCGGAAACGCGCCTCGTCCGTGACTGCATTTTCCGGCAGCTCCCAGCCTTTTTTGCGTCGGTAGTGCATCGTTCGATCCAATCCTGAGGGTGGTCCGTGACGTCCATCACGTGCGTTTTTCTGTAATTCACGCCCGGCGACAAATCACAGTCGCATCAGTTTTTTCCGGGTCTTCGCGCTTCCACCTCACTCGGCGACGTCGGCGACGTTCGGAACTTCGGACCAAACGCCCCGGTTGTGTCGACGATCACGGTGCAGCGGACCGCCTTTCATCAAACTGCAATCGTTAACCATTAAGCGTTTGACAGTCGCAGGTCCGCCACTTCACGCTAGGGGCGGCAGTCGGCGTACTGAGCAACAAGCTGGCGCCCGAGGAAATGCGTTATGGGTATTGAACGTCTCACAGTGGCCGCTCAGGCAGCCGGATTTTCCATGGTCGCGCACGATGACACCGAGCTAGGTGAGTTGCGCAATCTCGAAACGGAGCGCGGCACTGCGGCGATCGCGCGATCACCAGTTAGTCCGCGACGCTGGATTTGGCCGTTTTCGATCCGCTCGAACGGTTGACCCGTCCGCACGATCGTTGCCGATCGCCTCAACAACGACTGGTGGCGTTCAGAGTAAAGCTCCGGCGGCATGGGCGACCGGGCGTTGGTGGCCAGCTTCCTGCTTGCTTGACCCGTCCGCGCGCAGGCCGTGTGGTTCGAGGCGCGGAACACACGCTCGGCTGGAACAGTTTGTGCAGCACATCCGGCGAGATCATCGATGCTGGGTATCCGCGCGTCGGCCCGGCAACGTGCTACGATCTCGCTGATATCGTCGGCTCGTGACGGGCCGCCCCTCGATCTGCCGAGATCACACCATGCGCTTCACTGTTCCGTTCCTGTTGGCAGCTGTCGTGTTTGTCGCCACCGTCGTCGGTGCCAACCAAACCAGCCTGACGCCGTTGAATGGCGGCGTCGCGGATATGCAGACTGCTGCGCAGGCGATTTCCTTTCGCCTCGAACGCGCGCTCGGGTTGCCGGCCAATGTTGCCGCGCTCGCTGGTGCGTTTCTCCTCGCAATCCCGGCCCTGTTCACGTTTCACCTGTTTCGCGTTGGGTTCGGCGGCGCCATTCCGACGATCGTTCAGGACATGGCACTCGCCGACAAGATTTCGGCGGAGCGTGAGCGCGCCGCAGCCAACGCGATCCGCTCGGAGATGGGACCAAGTCCATCAGCGGCGGCCGCGACGTCGGGTACAACCTCGCTCTCCGGCGACGTCGACGATCTGCCCGAAGAGGCAGCGGTCGATCTCGCGGTGACGGGCGACCCGCCGGACAATCGTGCCGGGGTGCGCGATCGCCTGAGCGGGTTCCTCGAGAACAACCCGAACCTATCTCGGCTGCGCAGCGGCGCCCAGAATCTCGGCTCTCGGCTTGGCGCGCGTGGCTCCCGTAGTACCCCGCAGCAAAAGGGGATCAGCCTTGACGATCTGACCGACGAGGCAGGTGGGGGTATGAAAGGCGACGGTAATTGAACCGCTTAGGTGCGGTTCGTTGGGTCGCTTAAACGGCCAAGCCGAACCAGCAACACGCCGGGCAGACGGATAACCGCCGAACGACGGTGATGACCTACGTTGCCAAGCAGGCTCATGCGTCGCCTGCCGGGACGCCGGCTCCACGATCGTACGTACCGGGCCGTCCAACAGGAGCGGGCAACGGGCAACGCAAGCGCCGCCCGTCGAGCGCCGATTACTTGTAATTGACGCCGAGAATTTCGTAAGCGCGCGTGCCCTTCGGCGTGATTACCTCGATCGAGTCGCCGACCGCCTTGCCGATCAGGGCGCGTGCGATCGGGGAGGTGATCGAGACCTTGCCGTCTTTCACGTCCGCTTCGAACTCGCCCACGATTTTGTAGGCGACCTCTTCGTCGGTGTCCTCGTCGACCAGATCGACCGTCGCGCCAAACTTGACGTTGTCGCCGGAAAGCTGAGTCACATCGATCACATCGGCGCGGGACAGCTTGTCCTCGATCTCGGCGATCCGCGCCTCGTTGTGGCCCTGCTGTTCCTTCGCGGCGTGATACTCCGCGTTTTCCGACAGATCACCATGGGAGCGGGCTTCCGCAATCGCCGATACGATAGCCGGCCGCTCGACTGTCTTTAGGCGCTGGACCTCGGTTTCCAGCATCCGGAACCCCTCAACGGTCATCGGGACCTTTTCCATGGCATCACTCCTTGCGGTCGTCCGGTCGGTCGCGTCGATCGACAGAAACAACCCCACGAACCGGACGCACCTCGGGCACTCGGTGCGCCCGCGCGGTCATTCCGGTTTGTGAGGTGTATCCGGCCTACTGACGGTAGCCGACGTAGCTTTGCAGCGGTGCCACCTTGAGCACATCCGCGCGCATCGCTCGGATTGCGTCAGTGACCGCCAAAACTCCGGCGACGGTTGTATAGCAGGGCACATGGTTAAGCAAGGCGGTCCGCCGGATGTCCTTGCTGTCATTGATCGCTTTCGCGCCCTCCGTCGTGTTGAAGACGAGGTCGATGTCGCCGTTCTTCATGCGATCGACGATGTGCGGGCGCCCCTCGAGCACCTTGTTCACCTGCTCGCATTCGATCCCGTGCTGTTCCAGATGGCGCTTGGTCCCGCGCGTCGCGACGATCGTGAAACCCATGTCCACGAGCTTGCGGATCGGGCGCACGACCGCGTCCTTGTCAGCCTCCTTGACCGACACGAACACGGTCCCGGAGGTCGGGATCTGCGTCCCGCTGCCGATCTGGCTTTTTGCGAACGCCACGTTGAATTGCCGGTCGATGCCCATAACTTCGCCCGTCGAGCGCATCTCCGGGCCGAGGATGGGATCTACGCCGGGGAACCGGGCAAATGGCAGAACCGCTTCTTTCACGGCGTAGTGTTCGATGGAGCTGCGTGCGAGATCGAGATCAGCGATTTTCTCTCCAGCCATGACGCGGGCGGCGAGGCCGGCGATCGGCAGGCCGATCACCTTCGCGACGAACGGGACGGTCCTGCTCGCGCGCGGGTTCACCTCAATCAGGTAGACCCGCCCGTCCTTGATCGCGAACTGGACGTTCATCAGGCCGACGACGTTCAGCGCTTTGGCAAGCGCGGTTGCCTGCGCCTGCATTTTTTCGACGAGTTCCGGGCCGAGTGAGTGGGGCGGGAGCGAGCAGGCGCTGTCGCCTGAATGAACGCCGGCTTCCTCAATATGCTCCATGACGCCGCAGATGAAGACGTCATTCCCGTCGCTGAGCGCATCGACATCCACTTCGGTTGCGCCGCGAAGGTAGCCGTCGATCAGCACGGGCGAGCCATCGGAGACGACGACAGCTTCGCGGATGTACTTGTCGAGCTGGCGTTGGTCGTGGACAATCTCCATCGCCCGGCCGCCGAGTACGTACGAGGGCCTGATCACGACGGGAAACCCGATGTCCTCAGCGATCGAGCGGGCCTCTTCAGCCGATCGCGCGATCCCGTTCGCGGGCTGGAGAAGGCCGAGTTCGTCGACCAGCGCCTTGAAACGGTCCCGGTCCTCCGCAAGGTCGATCGCATCGGGCGATGTGCCAAGAATGGTCACGCCCTCGCGCTCGAGTTCATCGGCAAGCTTCAACGGTGTCTGCCCACCGAACTGAACGATCACGCCGGCGAGGGTGCCCGCATCGCGTTCGCGGCGCACGATCTCGAGGGTGTCTTCAGCGGTCAGCGGCTCGAAATACAGGCGATCCGACGTGTCGTAATCGGTGGAGACCGTTTCCGGGTTGCAGTTGACCATGATGGTCTCGAAGCCGGCGTCGGCGAGCGCGAAGGCGGCATGGCAACAGCAGTAGTCGAACTCGATGCCCTGACCGATTCGGTTCGGGCCACCGCCGAGGATAATAATCTTCTTCGCGTCGCTCGGGCGGGCCTCGCAGACCGGGGCTTGCCCGTCGAACAGCGCAGTCTCGTAGGTCGAGTACATGTACGCGGTCGGGGAGGCGAATTCGGCCGCGCAGGTGTCAATCCGCTTGTAGACCGGGTGCACGCCGAGCTCACTACGTTGTTTGCGAACTTCTGCCTTTTCAATCCCTGCCAGCTTCGCGAGACGGGCGTCGGAAAATCCTTCGGCCTTCAGCTTGCGGAACTGTTGTGACGTTGGTGGCAGGCCGTGCGAACTAACGCGTTTCTCGAGGTCGACGATCTCCTGCAACCGCTCGAGGAACCACGGATCAATCCGGCAGTATTCGTGCACCTGTTCATGGTCGACGCCGAGGCGCAGAGCCTGCGCGACCTTCAGCAGGCGATCAGGCGTCGGCGTTGCGAGCGCTGCGCGGATGACGTTTTTATCGTCCCCTTCGCCAAGCCCCTCGAACCAGACCTCGTCCAAGCCGTCGAGGCCGGTCTCGATCGAGCGCAGTGCCTTTTGCAGCGACTCATTAAAAGTCCGCCCGATCGCCATCGCCTCGCCAACCGACTTCATCGATGTGGTCAGGTTGTCGGACGCGCCGGGGAATTTTTCGAATGCGAACCGCGGGATTTTCGTCACCACGTAGTCGATTGCTGGCTCGAACGACGCCGGCGTTGCGCCGCCTGTAATGTCGTTCTCTAGCTCGTCGAGCGTGTAACCGACGGCAAGGCGGGCAGCAACCTTGGCGATCGGGAAACCGGTTGCTTTCGAGGCAAGCGCCGAAGAGCGGGAGACGCGCGGGTTCATCTCGATGACGATCAGCCGGCCGTCCGCCGGGTTGACTGCGAACTGGACGTTCGAGCCGCCGGTCTCGACCCCGATCTCACGCAACACCGCGATCGAGGCATTGCGCATCACCTGGTACTCTTTGTCGGTGAGCGTCAGCGCTGGCGCGACGGTGATCGAGTCGCCCGTGTGCACCCCCATCGGGTCCACGTTCTCGATCGAGCAGACGATGATGCAATTGTCGTCGCGGTCGCGGACAACCTCCATCTCGTATTCCTTCCAGCCGAGGATCGATTCCTCGACCAAAACCTCCGTCGTCGGTGATGCATCGAGCCCGCGCTCAACGATCTCGATGAATTCCTCGCGGTTGTAGGCGATGCCCCCGCCGAGCCCGCCCATCGTGAACGACGGTCGACAGATTGCGGGGAGCCCGACGAAATCAAGTGCCTCAAGCGCTTCCGTGAGCGAATTCACGTGCCGCGCCTTGCAGGTCTCGATATCGATTTTCCGCATCGCTTCGCGGAAGAGCTCGCGGTCCTCGGCCTTGTCGATGACATCGGCCTTTGCGCCGATCATCTCGACACCGAAGGTATCGAGGATCCCGTCGCGGTTGAGCGAGAGGACGGTGTTGAGTGCGGTCTGCCCGCCCATCGTCGGCAAAATCGCGTCCGGGCGTTCCTCGGCGATGATCTTGGCGACGATCTCCGGGGTGATCGGCTCGATGTAGGTCGCGTCTGCGATCCCCGGATCTGTCATGATCGTGGCGGGGTTCGAGTTCACGAGGATGATGCGGTAGCCGTCCTCGCGAAGCGCCTTGCAGGCCTGGGTTCCGGAATAATCGAATTCGCAGGCCTGGCCGATGACGATCGGTCCCGCGCCCACGATGAGAATGGACTTGATGTCGGTGCGTTTTGGCATGTCGGGCGGCGATGTAGAGGAAGCTGCGGGCTTTGGCTACAGCGCGTGATCATGGCTGTAGCTGCTCTGCGGGATGTGGATAACTGAGATGCCTCATGTATGAGGTCAGTGCGGTCTGCTCAGCCCCAGCGCTGCCCTTGATCGATGCGTAGGGGTCGGCCTTGGCCGACCCGGTGGCGACGCCTTGGCTTATTGCTGCCTCGTATCGCGGACCGTCTAGTTCACGCGTTCTTCACCGAGCATGACTGCAATCCCTGCCACGGCGACGTTGGCCATTGCAGTGAGCGCAGTGCGGCTCGCCCCGTCACGCACGGCGGCTGACATGCCCGTCAGGGTGACCATGATCACGTCGGCAAGTTGGTCCGAGACGTCGGGGCGGGTCGCCGCGATGGCCGACCAACCGGGCGCGGCCCGGCGCCGGGTGACACCGTTGTGCGTGGACCGATCCGCGGGTTTGGCCTAGGTCGCTGAGCGAAGCGTTTTTCTCGCCTGCGGGCCGGTGGTTGTGAAGCGTCACGGCATGCGTGAGACATCTGGCACACCTGCGTCTACCCGCGGGGTGGTGCTCGTGACGGGCGGATCTGCGGGGATCGGCTTAGCATTTGCGGAGGAGTTCGCGGCGCTCGGTCGGGACCTGCTGCTGGTCGCACGGAGCGGGGACCGGCTGGCTGAGGCGCAGGCGGCGATCACGGCGCGCCACCCGGTCGACGTGCAGGTCCTCGCACTCGACATCACGGATCGCGATGCCGAAGCCGCGCTCGATGACGCGCTGTTATCGGAAGGCCTGCATGTCGATGTGCTGGTGAACAATGCTGGACGCCTCGTGAAGGGGCCGCTTGTGACACTCGACGCGGCGGAGCTCCGCGCCACGGTCGATCTCAACGTGACGGCGAGCGCGCGGCTTGCACATCATTTTCTTCCCGGCATGATCGCGCGCGGCCGTGGTGGCGTTATTTTCCTCTCCTCCCTTGCCGGACAAACGCCGCTACCGACGCTCGCGACATATGCCGCGAGCAAGACCTTTGTGCGCGGTTTCGCAGAAGCGATGCGGGTCGAGGTGGCGGAGCACGGCGTCACCGTGACCGTCGTGTCACCCGGGCCGGTGCGGACCGAGCTGTTCGACGCCGGGTTCGCCGACGATGCCACACTGCTTGCGCGGCTCACCCCGACGCTCTCGGCCGCGACGGTTGCGCGGATCGGCGTGAACGGTTTCCTCACCGGACAGGCGCACGTGGCGCCGGGATTGGCGAACGCCATCGCACAGGCGAGCATGCGGATTATCCCGCAGCGGTTCGCGCGTGCGGTTGGCCGCTTGCTGATCGCGCGCGGTGAGGACGATGGCGGCACGGTGGGCCGTCAGTGATGTTCCCATGATCTCGGCAGACGAAACGGCCTATCGATCAGGATGGTGGTTTTCCGGCGGTCGCGCGTTGCCGGACGACGGGCGGCGCGCTGCGATCATCATGCTGGGTATTGCGGCGCTGATTATTCTCCTCTCGCTGCTCGGTGCACCGGGGGCAGACCGACTGCGGGAGGGAAATTTTGATCGCGCGGCCGCGCGGGCGGCGCTCGTGCTGGCCGGCGTTCCAACCTGCGGGCAAGCCGCCGCGTCCAGGCCGGCGGAGCGGAGCTGTATCGAACCCGATCGCCGGGCGGCGATGCAGGGCACGCTCGCGGCGATCCCGCCAGGCTACGCCTTTGTGCTTGCAGGGGCGCATCGCATCGGGCTCGTCGGCGGCGCACAGCTTGTCTGCCTCGCAGACGGCGAGATCGCCAGACAAGCGGCGACCGAAGATGCTTCGCCCGTAGCCGATCAGGCGCCCGCTCAAGCGCCCCAGACCAATGCCGCCGAAACCGATGCCGTCCAAACCGGGGCCGTTACGACCGTCTCATCCTGCGTCGCGCCGGGGACGGTGCGGGTGCTCCGGCTTCTCGGCGTTCTTGCCGCGCTCGGTGCGCTGGCACTTGCGTTCGCGACCGCAGTCCTCGCCTCGGGGGCGTGGACGATCGCAGGGCTTACTGCGTTACTCGTCAGCCTTGCCGGCGCGCTCGGTCGCTACGGCGTCGCGATACGGGGGGAAATATTCCTCATACTTTTCGTGTTCGCGGGAATATTACTCCTGCTGCGCGGGCTTGGCGCTCGGAAGGCGTCGTCGCGGTTTGCGTGCCATCTGGGGGCAGGCTTTACGTTTTCCGTTGCCGGGCTCTTCGCGCCTATCTGGCTGGCAGCTGTTCCGCTCGCCGCAGTGGCGTCGCTGCTCGCCGTCGATACGCACCGTCACGCACTACGCGATCGCGCACTCGACGCGTGTCTAATTGCGGCGGGCGCTGCGGCAGGTCTCGCAATGGCTTCGACCGCGCTGCCAACCACAGGGCACCTCGTGTCGGCTTCCGAAACCACGCTCGCATTCGATCTCGCGGCGCGGAGCGCGTTCACCGATCTCAAAGCGACGACCTATCTCGCCGGCGTCATCTACTGGCTGCCACAGGTGGGGGATACGCTCGCGGCCTTTACGCTCCCCGCCAGCAGTTTTGCCCCGCTCGTCCCCGGCAGCCCGAACTACTATGTCGCGGTGGGCCATATCGGCTTTGCCGCCGATGTTGCGGCAGGGGATGCGCAGGGCATCAGCGCCGCATTTGCCGATCTCGTCAGCGAACCGCTTTTTTGGCTCGCGACAAGCGCGCTACTCTTCTTGAAGGCCGTGAGCGTGTCGGCGCAGATCACCGGCATGTTCGGACTCGGGTTCGTTGCGCGATATGCGCATGTGGCGCGCGCTCGCCGGCGAACGACGCCCGCAATCGCCGTGGTCGGCCTTACGTTGGCCATGACCATCGTGATCGCCGCCTTTTCGCCCGCGACCCTGCAACTCGCCGCCCCGCTCGTGCTCGGCTACGCGCTTGTTGTGGCGGAACGCTTCGGCGCACTCTGAGCCACACGCAATAATGTGCTCGCAACCATCGCAACGGGGCTCAGAG
>JBCBJG010000036.1:0-18050 GCA_038523655.1 Pseudomonadota bacterium
ATGAGCCCATTGCTGATCGTGTTCAGCAGGAAGCCCGATGCCTGGAGCTGGATGCCGACAAAGGGGATCGTAAAGAGCAGGCCCACGCCGACGACCAGCAGTCGGATCGTGTCACTGCGAAAGTATTCCGCGAACATTTCGCCCGGCGTGACGAACCCGTAGCGCTTCCCGAGCAGCCACTGCCGCTTCATGAACAGGATGCCCGCAAGCGGAATCGTGAGAGCGTAGAACGACGCGTAGGCGTACGGAAACCCATCGCGATAAATCAGCCCCGGGTGGCCGAGAAACGTCCAGCCGGAAAATGCCGTCGCGGTGGCGGCGAAGATGAATGTCCAGGTGCCGAGGTTGCGGCCGGCAATGAAGTAGTCGGCGGCGCTGCGGGCACGGGCCGCGCCATATGCTGCCGAGACGATGCAGTAGATCCAGTAGGCTGCGAGAAACCCGGCGAGCCAGAGCAGTTTCGGCTCGAACGACGTGAGGTCCATCCTTTTCCGGTCCTTCTGCGTCGCCTGTGATGCACCGCCTGCCGCGCGGCCCGGTGATTGCGCCATGGCGCCGGACCACGGAGCAGGAATTTGTCCGGGCACCCGGGCTGGCATCTGGGCGCACCCGGCCGCAGCCGTGCGCGCAAGACGCCACCATTGAGTGCTCTGCCGTCCGGCGGCATCCGTTTCGTTTATCGAAGGTTAATCATGAGGTGGCCATTTCGCGAAAGAGGTCGCGCGGCGCGCCGTCTGATTGAGTGGGGCGGCAAGGGCGGACGAAGTTTTGTCCTGCGGCGGTGTACCGCCGGAGGCAGCGCCCGCGGACCACACAGGGCCGAGGCTCGGGTTTCCCCGCGCCTCGGCCCTCAAGTGCCGCTCCCGCCAGCGGCTTGGTCAGCGCAGTTCGCGCGACCTTTTCCCCCTTTTGCCTACCAGCGAAGAATTCCGCATGTCGCTGGCGACAGCCGGGTTTTGCGCCGCTCGGCCTTCGAGGACAAGATGATGACACGGGCCAGCGTACGGTTTCAGGGCGCACGTAATTCGCTGGCGTTGAGCCGACCTCATGCGCTGTTGCACGTGCACATCATTCATGGACTGGACGTGCACGGTGTAACTTTCTCTACTTGCCATAAAATCTGTGGTCTCAGCGGCAGTTGGCGTGACGCGAATTCTCGCCGTTCGAGGATGTTCCGGCTCTGTTCCGGCACCGGTTTTCTGGACAGGATTTTTGCGTCAGCGCGCCGTGTGACAGTCCCGTTGCAGCCAAGTGACAGGTCAAGGTGGAGTACATGTGCACACCGTGTGGCATGATGCTCGCGTGCATGCGGTCTCGCTTGCCGGAGGGTGGCGGCGGTCATCTACGCACCCGGTTGGGCAGTCTCCGTCGTCTGCGTTGAGCTGGTAGAGCGACTAGTCGACCGAGGTGTCGCCGGTGGTCTCAGCCGCGGGCGCCGCATCGTCTGACGGCGACTTGCCTGCACGCCACGCGCTGAACTGGGTCATCACGCGTCCACGGTTGGCGTCCCACCAGGCATCGTCGGTCCGCAGGCGACGAGACGTGTTGCCAGGGTGCGTCGGCAGAAAAGCCGTAATGTCTGCGCCTGTCGACTCGTGCGTGGTGACTTGGCGTGCGGCCGCGATGCGCGTCGGTCCGTAGGGGAGAAGGCGCGCCTGTCGGGTCATCGCGTCGACCGAGGCGGCATAGGCGATAAACTCCGCAGCCGCCTCGGCATGGCGGGAGGCGCGCGGGATGACCCATGCGTTTTCCGCGTACACCTGCCCATCCCAGATCATCTTCGGCGGTTCGGCACGCCCTGCGAACGCGGAGAATAATCTGCCGTTGAAGGCGAGTGCGAAGGCGACTTCGTCATCGCGGAGCAGTGCGATCGGTGCACGTGCCGACTGCCACCAGACGATATCGTCGCGGATCGTCTCGAGCCTCGCCAACGCGCGGCGGATGCCGGCATCTTGCGAGAGCGTTTCGTAAACTGCCGCGGGGGCCACGCCATCGGCCATCAGCGCCAGTTCGAGGACGTAGCGTGGCTGGTCCGGCAACGCGCGTTTGCCGGGGAAGCGGTCCGTGTCGAACAGGTCTGAGAGCGAAGATGGCGGCTCGGGCCAACGCCGCGATATCGCCTTTGAAGAAACCGCGATCACCGAAGCCCATGTGCTCGTTGCGACGTGGCACCGCCCCAGCGCGGATGGATCGATTCCGTCGGTCGCTTCCGTCGTCAATTTGAGCGGCTGAACCGTTCCTGCCTCACAGGCTGCCCGCGCAACCGCGCCCGGAACGTGGGCGATGTCCCAGAGCACCGAGGTCGATTTTTCTTCCGCGACAAGAATGCGACCGCCTTCGTGCTCGATCGTGTCGAGCCGGATGCCGGTGCGCTGCGCGTAAGGCGCCAGGACCGCCTGTTTGATGGCTTCGCCGTAGGCGCCGCCCCAGCCCGCGATGGTCAGTGATGCAGGCGGGGCGGCCGGTTTTTTCTCCGGCTCCTGATCCGCGGTCGCGGTTGGGCTGGCACTTGCCGTGTCTTCTGCGCCCGTGCCCGTGCCCGTGCCTGCATCAGCGGCGGGCACCGGGGCTTTATCCTCCGCGTCGGCCTCTTCAAACACCGGGGTCGTCGTCGCCGGTGCCGTCGTCGCCGGTTTCGTCGTGGCAGGCGTCGTCGTGGCAGGCGTGGTCGGGGCAGGCGCGGTCGTGGTTGCCGCGTTCTCTCGCTGGGCGGGTTCCGCCGGTGTCACGGTCTTCACTTTGGGTGGCGCGGGGCGCGGTGTGTCGGTGGCCGGAGCTTCCTTATCAATTGGCTCGGGCGCCGCCGATTGTGCCGCTTCGGTTGCCGCGTTCGATTGGGCGCGGGCGGGGGTCGAGAGGCCGCTCGGAAGTATTGCGAGCGTCCCGCATGACAACAGCAGGATGAAGCAGGTGCGGCGCACCGCTTTATGGACCATCTGCGTTTGGGTGGCGGGTCGGCGCGAGACGGTCATGGTGGCGGCTCATTGGTTGGCGTTAGGCGCGGCGACGCGCCGGCGTGGTCATCCGGTACGGTCTGTAGTCTAGCAGCGTCAATCAGGCGGATCGGTGGTGCTGTAGAGGCGCCGGGCAAAAGGGCGCGAGGTGGCTCGTCAGTGCGGCCCGTCAGGTCAGGCGCATGTGTGCTGGTGTGTTGTAGGTTGGCTGACGCTTTTGCGCACCGAGAGTTCAACGGCGTGCGGGCATCGGCTCCGGCGCGCACTCAGTCATAGGCGGTTGCCACAGGCTCATCGGTGTCGTCGTACCGTGCCTGCTGCTCCACGGTGATCGACGGCTCGTCCCAGGGACCTCGGACCGCGAGGACCGGACCCCGCAACGTGATCGTCTCGCCAGCCGGGCGGTCCTCGGCCTGTGGAATGATGGACATCCGGATCGCAAGTGATCGCTGCGGCATGTTCACGGTGCCGAACGCGACGATGCCGTCGTCGCCGCGCCGCGCCCAGAGTTTGCGAGACGAGATGCGGCCATTGCCGAGCGAGAGGCTTGCCTCCAGCGAGCGGAACCGGGTTTCCGCTCGGCGGGCAGCATCCCAGCCGAGCAGCGATTTACCGTTGGCGCGCTTCAGAAGGCCGTCGACGTCGATCAGGAAGGCGCCGCCCTCCAGCATCGTGAGGCGCATGTCGCCCTTGAGCGTGCGCAGCAGCTCGCCGAGCGATTTGCCAGTTGCAGCAAGATTGGTCTTGAGCCGGGCCACACCCCGCAGCGCGGGCACACTCGAGATCCAGCGCATGATCTCGGACGCCTGGATATCGTCCAGCCGGCTGCGAACCGACATCTCGAGATGGTCTTTGGTGGCGTCGAGCTCGAACTGGCCAAGCATGCTGCCGCCGAATGCTTGGAGCTCTGCGACATCCGCCGACAATTTGCCGGATCGGAGTGTGAGCACCATAGCCCCAGCGCCGGTGCGGAAGGATCCTGCGTCAACCGCATCTACGGACACACGCACATCGGCATCGAACTCGCGCAACATCGGTGCGTTGATGGTCATTTCCGGCTCAAGGCTCGGCATCAAGGCGCCGAGAACCGTGGCCTGCTTCGCCGACGGCTTCTGCTTCACATAGCGCGACAGGTCGAGCCGCCCGATCGCCAGCGTGCCTTCCAGCGAGGTGCGGTCCCCGCGAAGATCCAGCGTGAGCACACCGTTGGCGTTGTTCTGATCAAGCGTGAAAGCGCCCTTGGTCATCGCGAAGAGGCCGGGCGTCCAGTCGATCTGGCCAGCGGCTTTCAGCGCACCCATCTCGGCATCCGCAGACGGGCTGAGCCCTGCCCAGCGCGCGAGACGAACGAGATCGTTGATCACGAGCGAGGTCGTGCCTTCGAGGCGGGCATTGCTGCCGCGATGGAAGCGTCCCTCGAACTTGGCGGCGAGCCCGGCGCCCTTGAGGCTCAGGCGGATCGGGATACCGGTGGTGGTTGGCGGCGTACTCGCGCCATCGGCACCTGTCGTGTCGGCGGCCGCGGTCGTTTGCGTGTTGGTTGCTTTCTCCGTGGCCTTGTCAGCACCGACCGGGCGGGCAAGTGCCACGTCGAACCGCGCTGTCTCACCGCGCATCTGGAACGTGCCACGACCCGTCAACAGGCCGCTTGCGGGGCTGTAGGTATAGACCGCGTTGAGATCATCGATACGGTGGCGAGCGCGACCGGCATGGGTCAGGTGCGCTTCGCCATCGATGATTTCGACTTTTGGCGTGCGGACACCGTCGAGCGCCTTAAAGGCCGGCTCGAGGATCGCCTGTAGCAGTCCCGGATCGGCAAACGCGGCCGGCGTCGTCACGTTGCCGGCACCTGCGATATCGAAGCGTGGCCGGCGGACGACGACTCGGTCTTCATTGAACTCGACGCGCGCCGAGCCCCAGTAAAACTTCGCTTCGTCGGCGTCGGCGGGTTGGACGTCAGCTTGTGTCGGGGTGACCGGGGTGAGGTCTGCGTCGGTAGATTTCGGTGACGACAGCGGGTCCGAGGGCGGCGAGACAGTGGGTGTGTTCGCGGCGCTCACGTCACCGGTCGCTTCTTCGGCGATTGTGGGATTGCCCGGCCCGGCCAGAAGGAAGGCCGCGCATATGCCGACAAGGCCGACGCGTCTGACAGGCCGAGGGATTGAAAAATGGCGCATAGTGAGCGATCGCGCGGAAGACGAGCGGCTGCAGCCCTCGATCCCGGCATGTTGCGATCGCTCGATCAAGACTATCCTCCCCCAGCGCCGCGCGCTTATAGCGAATGCGCGTGACCGCGAAATAGAATTTTCGACTCACATCCTGCTGGCAACGGGAACTTTCCACACACCGGGACAGACACCAACCGGTGGGCAGTTCTATACACACCGGACGCAGGACCACGACACGCCGGAGCCGGCGTGCACAGGACGGATGACGCGTGATGGGCGAGATCTTGTGGCAGCCGACCCGCGAGCAGATGCTGGCAAGTAATATCGGTCGATTTGTGGATGTGTTTCGCTCATCCGCGCCGGAAATGCTGTCGCGATCGACATCGACGGAGGATTTTGCCGCCGCGCACGACGCGCTGCATCGCGCATCGATTGCGGCGCCGGAAAAGTTCTGGGGGTGTGTCTGGTCGTTCTGTGACGTGATCGGGTCGATGGGGGCGGAGCCGCACCTCGACCACGGCTCGCGCCTTCAGGATGCGCGCTTTTTCCCCAACGGCGCGCTGAACTTTGCAGAGAATCTCCTGCGCCACGCCGGAAGTGAGAAAGGGCCGTCGCCCGCGCTTCTTTTTCGAGCGGAGGATAAAGCATCAGCGACCTGGTCGCATGACGCGCTTGCGGCATCGGCTGCCGCATTCCAGGCGTTGCTGGACCGGGTCGGTGTGACCGCAGGCGACCGGGTTGCGGCGATCATGCCGAACATGCCTGAGACGATTGCAGCAATGCTCGGGGCGAGCGCGAGCGGGGCGGTGTTCTCGTCCTGCTCTCCGGATTTCGGCGCGAAAGGCGTGCTTGATCGCTTCGCGCAGATCGAGCCTCGGGTCCTCGTGGTCTGCGATGCCTACTGGTACAACGGCAAAATCAACGCGATCTCGGACAAAGTGGTCGAGGTGCTCGCCGGGCTGGAGAGTGTCGAGCACGTGGTCGTGGTGCCGCTTGCCGGTGATCTCGACGCAGCCGTCGCGCAGGTGGGTGCGGCACGTACGACGACCAGTTGGCCCGCGCTGGTCGCGCAGTCGAGCGCAACAGCGCCGCGCTACACGCGCCTGCCGTTCGACCATCCGCTCTATATTCTTTTCTCCTCCGGAACGACGGGGGTTCCGAAGTGCATTGTGCATTCGGCGGGCGGCACGCTGCTGCAGCACCTCAAAGAGCACGTCCTGCATTGTGATCTGAAGGCCGGGGAGCGGCTGTTCTATTTCACAACGTGCGGTTGGATGATGTGGAACTGGCTTGTGACAGGCCTCGCTGCGGGCGCAACGCTGGTGCTGTTCGACGGCTCGCCCTTCGCGCCGGAGCCGTCGGTGCTTTTTGATCTTGCGGACGATGCCGGGATGGCTGTTTTCGGCACGTCCGCGAAGTACATCGATGCGTGCAAGAGAGCGGGGTTGCGCCCGCGTGAGACGCATGATCTCGCAAGTGTACGGCTCATGGCGTCCACCGGCTCGCCGCTCGTGCCGGAGTCGTTCGACTACGTGTATGACGCGATCAAGCCGGACCTGCATCTCGCGTCGGTCTCTGGCGGGACCGATATCGTTTCCTGTTTCGTGATCGGAACACCGCTGAAGCCTGTGCGCCGCGGAGAAATTCAGGGCCCGGGCCTCGGCATGGATGTTGATGTCGTCGCGGGCGACGGGACCCCGCTCGCTTCCGGCAAAGGCGAACTCGTCTGCCGCAACGCATTTCCCTCCATGCCGATCGCGTTCTGGAACGATCCGGATGGCGCGAAATACAGCGCCGCTTATTTCGATCGATTTCCGGGGCTCTGGCATCACGGTGATTTCGCCGAGTGGACCGAGCAGGGTGGCATGATCATTCACGGTCGCTCGGATGCGACGCTCAATCCCGGCGGTGTGCGGATCGGCACCGCGGAGATTTATCGTCAGGTCGAGCAGCTGGAGGAAATCGTCGAAGCGGTGGTGATCGGACAGGACTGGGACGGCGATGTGCGGGTCGTCCTGTTCGTTGTGTTGCGTGACGGCGTGGCGCTCGATGCCGACCTCGAGAAAAAAATCCGCGATCAGGTACGATCCGGTGCCTCGCCGCGCCATGTCCCGGCGAAGATCGTCGCCGTTGCCGACATCCCACGCACGAAATCCGGGAAGATTACCGAGCTTGCGATCCGTGACATCGTGCACGGGCGCCCGGTCAACAATACCGAAGCGCTGGCCAACCCCGAGGCGCTCTCGCTTTACCGCGATCTGACTGTGTTGCGCGGGTGAGGTCGAACCGCGTGGCTAAGAAAGACGCGGGCCAATCCGCTACTGGAAAAGTCGCCAACGCGACGCCGGCCAGGCGCGCGTCGAAAACGGTGCAGCCGAGCGCGGTTATCGGGTGGCGGGAGTGGGTGGTCTTCCCGGATCTCGGTAGCGCGTGCGTCAAAGCGAAGATCGATACGGGCGCGAAGACCTCCGCGATTCACGCGCACCGCATCCGCGAGGTCCGGGGTGCGGATGGGCGGGCGTGCGTCGCGTTCGAGCTGCATCCGTTGCAGAAGAAAGCGCTGCCGAGCATCGCCTGCCTCGCGCCGATTGCCGACCGGCGAACGGTGCGAAACTCAGGCGGTCGCGAAGAAAGTCGGTTTTTCATCCGCACGGCGGTGATGATCGGCGCGTATGCCTTCGAGATCGACCTATCGCTTACGCGGCGGGATGCGATGGGATTTCGCATGCTGCTTGGAAGGGACGCGGTGAAGCGACAGTTCCTCGTCGATGCGGCCCGCTCCTTTATTCACGGGCGTCCGGAATAACGGGCGTCTGGAAACTCTGCCGCGCTGAGGCGTTGTTCCCACGGTCGCTCTGTCACTTGGTCACTGACCGGCCCAAGGTCGCAAACCTGCGGAGTTCGTGAACCGGCATGGAGCCTCGAGCGGTGTTGAACACGCATCGGCGCCCGGCCGTCGCTGGTCATCCTCTGCGAACACTGGCAGCGTCGGCGTCCAACGTGTCGATCCCGCCCGGAACCCGTTGAAGGAGGCGAACGCCATGCGCATCGCAATGCTCTGCCGTAACCCCCGACTTTACAGTCATCAGCGCCTGCTCGAGGCGGCCGAAGCACGCGGTCACCAACTCGAGATGATCAACACGCTGCAGGTGGTCATCAACATCGCGTCGCGGCGCCCGTCGCTCTATCTCGGTGACCAGCAGCTCACGGGGTTCGACGCTGTCATCCCCCGGATCGGTGCCTCGGTGACATTTTATGGCCTCGCGGTTTTGCGGCAGTTTGAAATGATGGGCGTTTATTCGTTGAACGAGTCTGTCGCGATCGGGCGGTCGCGGGATAAACTCCGCTCAATGCAGCTGCTCTCGCGCCGGGGTATCGGGCTGCCGGATACCGCCTTTGCCCATGATCCGAAGCAGGCGGAAAAGGTGCTCCAGCTCGTCGGCGGCGCGCCGGCGATTATCAAATTGCTCGAGGGGACGCAGGGGATCGGGGTGGTGCTCGGCGAGACGGAGCAATCGGCGAAATCGGTCATCGAGGCATTTCGCGGTGTGAAGGTGAACATCCTCGTCCAGCAGTTCGTGAAGGAAGCCGGCGGGTCCGATCTCCGTCTATTCGTGATCGGCGACAAGGTGATTGCCGCGATGGAGCGAAAAGGCGCGGAAGGCGAATTCCGCTCGAACCTGCATCGCGGTGGCTCGGCATCGACCGCGAAGACGACGAAAGAAGAGCGCGACACGGCGCGGGCGGCCGCAAAGGCGATGGGGCTCAACGTCTGCGGTGTCGATCTCTTGCGATCGGAAAGCGGGCCGGTGGTGATGGAGGTTAATTCCTCGCCAGGGCTCGAGGGCATCGAAAAAGCCACTGGCAAAGACATAGCCGGAATGGTCATCGAGTTCATCGAGAAGAACGCACGTGCCGGGCGGACGAAAACCCGCGGGTCCGGATGAGGAGTCAGCTTGGCTGTCACCGGCTCAGCGTATCGCGAGCCAGAACAGGACCGGGTAGCTCACCACGATTGCGGCGAAGACGCGCGTGATGCCACGCGGGAAGGCCTCACCACGCACGGCCAGCGGGGCGATATACGTGGCAAGCCACAGCGATTTGTAGATGATCTGCGCGAGCAGGATCGGCGCGCAGAAAGCTGGGCGGGCCAGTCCCACAACGGAGAGTACGAGGATCGACGTCCAGAGCGCCGCGACGAGCAGGTGCAAGCCGTCCGACGGTGGCACGAGGTCGTCGAAGATACGTGCGGTGCCGGCGGGAGAAAACATGGCCAAGCACACGGGGAGGAGAATGACGATGTTCGCGATGAAAGCCGGGAGCAGCCAGCCGGGTGATGAAATCATGGGGCTGGCATCTCCGTGCGCCTCGCCGACGGCTGATCGATGAGCGTAGACGATCCCGCGCCGAAGAACAAAGGGTCGCGCGGAGTGAAAAAGCTTAAGTCGATCCGGATCGGTGGTGTCCGGATCGCGCCCGGCACGCAGGAACTTGTCGCGATCCCGGTTGCGAACCTGTCCAACCAGATGCCGGTCACGCTGCCGGTAAGTGTCTTTCACGGGGCGCGACCGGGGCCGACTGCCTTCGTGTGCGCCGCGATCCACGGGGATGAGCTGACCGGCGTCGAGGTCGTGCGTCGGCTGCTCCGCATTCCCGAGCTGGAACACTTGGCTGGCACGCTGCTCGCGGTGCCTGTGGTGAACGGCTACGGTTTTATCTCCCGCTCACGATATCTTCCCGATCGGCGGGACCTCAATCGCTCGTTTCCCGGAACGTCCCGCGGTTCGCTCGGCGCGCAGCTTGCTCACAAGTTCATGCAGGAAGTCGTACAGCGGTCGGACTTCGGGATCGATCTGCACACCGCAGCCGTGCATCGCACGAACCTGCCGCAGATCCGCACCTCGCTCGCCACGCCGCGCTCGCGGGCGTTGGCGCGGGCGTTTGGTGCGCCGGTCATCCTTTACGCGAACGAACGAGAAGGATCGCTCCGCGCGGCGGCCTCGGAACTGGGGATCGACGTGCTCGTCTATGAAGGCGGTGAGGGCTTGCGGCTCGATGAGCTCTCCGTCCGTGCCGGGGTGCTCGGCGTGCTGCGCTGCCTGGCCGATGCCGGCATGATCGACCTGCCCGAGGATGCGACAAGCGATGTAACGCCCGTATTCGCCCGCGGCAGCCGCTGGATGCGTGCCGGCGAAGGGGGCGTGGTGCGCACCTTCAAGACGTCGGGCGACAGTGTCAGCGAAGGCGAGGTGATCGGCATGATCGAAAGCCCGTATGGCGGCGGGGAGACCGAAATCACTGCCGCGTTTGCCGGGATCATCATTGGGCGGACGAACCTGCCGGTGGTCAATCTCGGCGACGCCGTCTTTCACATCGCTGAGGTGCGTGCGCCCGAAGATGCGGAGACGGCGGTGGGCGATCACGTGCGAGCGCTCGAGGGCGATCCTGTCTTCGATGAGGACGAGATCATGTAGGCTCGGGCGGGGATAAAAAAAGCGCGGGCCGAAGCCCGCGCTCTGTCGTTCTGCGGATTTTTTTTGCGTCTACTTCAGCGATGGCTGCGGCGCCTGCGGCACAAAGTTGAAGCCGAACTTCACACCGGCTGTGAAGGCGCTCTGATCGCTGTAGCTCAGCCCCTGACCCAGGAAGTCCGGGTTGTCGTCGTTGTCGTTCAGGAACTTGTACTGCGCGCCGAAAGTGACGTTCGCGCCCTGGTACTGGTGGCGGGATGAGACGCCGATGGCGAACTCACCGTCGGCTGTGCGGAAGGGTGTCGTGTCCTCGCCGCTTTCCCACTCGTAGGTCACGTCGGCGGCGAGGATCCAGTTCGGGCGCATGACCTGCGCGATGCCGAGTTTCACGGCCCAGTTGTCACCGTTGTATTCGAGGACCGGGTCATCCGGCAGGCTCGGGAGAATAAGTGCGGTCTCGCTAAAATCGGCCCAGTGCACGTTGCCGTAGAGCAGTGTCGTCTGCGCGATCGGGAAGCGGAAATCGAAGTCGATGCCCTGCGGCGTCTGGTTCGTGAACTTGGCCTGATTGAAGACGCCGGCGGCGCTGCGTTCGGTAATCTTCCAGGTGTGCTCGATCTCGGAATGGTAGGTCAGCGAGAACAGCGCGCGAATGGCCGGGTTTTCCCACGCGACACCGCCGACGAAGCCGAAGCCCCAGTCGGCGTTCGTGCTCGCGACGTAGCCTGGCGCTGGAAAGAACGGCAGCCCGATCTCGAAGTCGGCGCGCTGCGAACGCGTCCCGCCGTAGACGCTCCAGTTCTGGTCGAACTTGTAGCGCGTCAACGAGGTGATGGAGATCACGTTGAGCTTGGCGAAGGTGCCGTTCGGGGAAAACCCCGCGGCCGGGCCCGGCCCAACCGGGAACGGCGCGCCGCTGTAGCGAATGTCGGCACCGAATGGCTCATCAATGATGTAGGCCGAGGACAAGCGGTCGGACCAGTCGATCTTGATCGCGCCGCCGAAGTCGGTGTCCTCGTTGTAGAACGATCCGAAGTCGTTGCCCGCGTTATCGACCGCTGACGCATCCGGCATGATGAAGGCAGTCGAGATTTCCGCGTAGAGCCCGCGCTCGAAGATCGGGGCGATGTTTCGGTTGCCGCGTTCCAGTTTCCCGGCGGTGGCAATGCCCGACGTCGCGGCAAGTGCGCCGGCGCCCAACAGAGCCACAGCGGCGCGTGTCAGCGTGTTTTTCATCGTGCTCCCCCAAAAAGACAGATCGCGTTGACGTTAAGGGAAGCCGATCGCGACGATTCGACAAGGAGAGGCGCGTGGCCGTTGCCGTCGTGCCGCGCAGCCGTTGCTGCGAGGGCACGGGCGGTTGCGGATAAAACTTGCACTGAGCGCAGAGCAGCTCGGATACCGCCGATCGCGGTATGCGTCAGCGGCGCAAACGGCGGCGACGCTCGGCCCGGGCGCGGGCCCGCGGTGATCGTGACGATACGGTTTCGCGACGCGGCGTGAAGCCGGCGCGGCGGACGTAGCTCGCTCCTGCCCGCCGCACGCCGGAAGTGGCGACGCCCCGACGACGCAGCTTGCGACGCTGAAGCGCGAGCCACCGTTTGCAGGACGGCAGGGAGAGGTTGCAGCGTACGGTGATGCGTCTGGCGGGTGGTGCTTTGCGCGCGGGTTTTGTGCTGCGTGCCACGCCCGAGGTAGCGGCCTTGGAAGCGTGAGCAACCTTGGCAACCTCAGCAGCCTTCCCGCCGATCCCACGCTTTGGGACAGATTGCCAAACCGGCACGCACCGCTCGGGCGGGCGGGCACCGTGATCGTCGAGCACGTAGCGGCGGCCGCAAACACGGACCTGCGGCACCGTGTTGGTCATCGCCAACGCCGCGTGAATTGGCTGCAGTTGTCGCCACTCGCGGTAGGCCGGATGGGCCTTTTCTCTCGCCAGCCGCACGCGCGTCATGCGGAAGGGAAAAATATGCGCCGCGATGCGTTGCTGGCCGCCGTCGAGCGCAGCGCGAAGCAGGCGATAAATCTCCTCGATGCCGCGGTCCGTCATCGCGTAGCAGCCGACTGACCCGCAGCCGCCGTGGATCTGCAAGTAGGAACCGGTGCGGCCCTGACGGGCATCGTAGATGTTGGGGAAGTTAAGTGCGATGGCGCGGTGATTTTTCGTCCGCGCGAGGAGGCTGCGGCGGGTGATCGTGTAGATGCCTTCGGGAGACTGCTCGTCGCCTTCCCGCAGCTTGGGGCCGAGTTTGCCCGACCATTTGCAAACCTCGAACGTCTTGAAACGCTCGAAGCGACCGGCCTTCTCCAACCAGATTTCGACCACGCCTTCTTCTTTGAAGGTGCGTATGTGCGCGGCGCTGCCCCAAACGAAGCCTTTCGCCGCCATCTCGCGACGCAGGATACCTTCGATCCATCCGACCGCGCCGGTTACCGCAGTCGCGGCGGGCGCGTTCGCCGAGGTTTGCGCCGTGCTTGCCGAGGACGGGGCCTGCGCATGAACGATAGCGGGGGGTGCGAGGCCCAGCATCGTGGCCGCGATGACGCCGGTGCGCCAGAGCCAGGAGGAGGTGCGGGGCAGATCAAGCATGACAAGGTCCGCTGGCGATTGAGCGCGCCGTGACGCGATCGGGGTGCCTGTGTCTGAGACTTTACGGTCGTGCAGTCGGTCGACGCAAACCGAGACGCCGCTTGGGCTTAAGCCGGCGCCATGCGGGGCGTTCCGTCTGTGCAGCCAGAAAACCTTCGCATGCGCATCCGGGATGCCTTGGCTCGGAGGAGGGCGGAGCGGTTCAGCCTGCGGTCTCGGTTTCTGCGGCGAGGAAGGCAGCGAGATCGTCGGGGTCGATATCCTGCGTGACAAAAGCGTCGCCGATTGCACGGGCGAGAATAAGCGTCAGGCGACCCCGATTGACCTTCTTGTCCTGCGCCATCAGCGCCACGAGCTCGGCGACCGAGGGCGTCACGCCGCCCGCGGTGTTCGAGGGGATCTGTTGCACCCGTGTCGGCAGGCCAACGGTCTCGAAATGTGCAGTCACGCGATCCGCATCCGCCTCCGGCAGGAGCCCCAACCGGGTGGAATAGCGAAACGCCATTGCCATGCCGATCGAGATCGCTTCGCCGTGCAGCAGGCGATCGGAGTATCCGGCCCAGGCTTCCAACGCATGGCCGAAGGTGTGCCCGAGATTAAGCAGGGCGCGGCGGCCTTGTTCCCGCTCGTCGTCGGCGACCACCTGCGCCTTCGCCGCGCAACTTGTCTCGATGGCCCGGCGCAGGGCAAGCGGGTCGCGATCGAGCACGGCGCGGTGATTCTGCTCTAGCCAGGCAAAAAAGGTAGCGTTACCGAGCAAGCCGTACTTCACGACTTCTGCATAGCCTGCGCGGAGCTGGCGCGGCGGTAGCGTGGCGAGCGTTTCGGTGTCGATCAGCACCAGCGATGGTTGGTGGAACGTGCCGATCAGGTTTTTTCCGCGCGGCGTATTTATCCCGGTTTTGCCGCCTACGGAGGAGTCGACCTGCGCGAGTAGCGATGTCGGGATCTGCACGAAGCGCACGCCACGGCGCAGGATGCTCGCCGCGAAGCCGGTCAGGTCCCCGATGACGCCGCCGCCAAGTGCGATAACGGCGTCGCCGCGCTCGATCCCGGCCGCCAGCAATCCGTCACAGACTGTTTCCAGCGTCGCAAAGCGTTTGCTCGCCTCGCCGGGCGCAACGATGATCGGCGTACAGATGCGGTCGTCGTCGAGGCCGGCCTTACTGAACGCATCGCCAAGCTTCGTTAGCTGGTGCGCGGCGACGTTTTCGTCCGTCACGATCGCAAGGCGGGCATCGCCCAGTTGGTCTGCGATCAAGCGCGGGGCGTCACGCAGCAGATGTGCGCCGATCAGGATCGGGTAGGCGCGATCGCCGAGGCCGACGATCTGCCGGGTCGGCACGGCGTCTGCGCGTTGGTTGCCGCTGGCCGCTGTTTCGGCTGGCGTTGAGACCGCCTTCGCCATTGCGCGCTCCACCGCCTGTCACCCGTCGCTCGGCCGTTCGGCGCAGGCGCGCTAGTAGCGGTTATCCAGCTCGACGAGAATGTCGCCGACGGTGATCTCGTGGCGCACATCGCGGCTGTTCACCGTAATGTCCGCCTCCGCGTAGATCGGGTTGCGCTCTTCGAGAAGCCTCGTCAGCACCTCGCGCGCATCCTTGCCTTTGAGCAGCGGGCGGTTGTCGCGGCGCTGCACCCGGCGGACGAGCAGATCGAGATCAGCGTTCAGCCATACCGAGACGCCTTTCTCCTTGATGCGTTCACGCGTTTGCTCGTTGATGAACGCACCGCCGCCCGTCGCCAACACCTGCGGCCCCTGCTTCAGCAGGCGGTCGATGACGCGCGCTTCTCCGCTGCGGAATGCGGGCTCACCGTGTTCTTCGAAGATTTCAGTGATTGTCTTGCCGGCTGCATGCTCGATCTCGGTGTCGGCATCACAGAAGGGCAGCGAGAGCTGCTGTGCGAGACGTCGTCCAATCGACGATTTACCCGCGCCCATCGGTCCTACGAGCACGATCGATCGGTCGCCGATTCCGGACTTGATCGCGTTGATATCCGGATCGGTGCGCAGAGGTGCGGCCGTGTAGGTGGCATGCGACGCCATATGTTCGCTACGTCCTGAATTGTCTCACAAGCGGCGCAAAATCCCATAAAGTGTCGGAACTGACAACGTCTTTCCGCCCGGTCTGCGCGGGGTGGCGAAAAGGCGGTCAGGATGGCGGAAATGGCTGCCGAACGCGCTTCTGCTTGGGCGAGATCGCGCATGTGGGCGCGGGCCGCAGCACCAGCGCACGCAGGTGCCCGTTGTCGGGAATCGAGCCATAACGGCGCCACGATCACCGCGCACGCATCAGGTGGACGATTTCCATGCCGACCTTGTTTCGATTTCTCGCGGTGATCGGCATTCTCGTGGGCATGGTTTGCGGGGGGCTCTATGTCCTGGCGGTCTATTTCGAGCCGCAGCAGGTGGAAACGCGCGAACCGATCGGTGGTGGCGTGCGGATCACCAAGTGAGCACGCGCGGGGCTCGCGAAGTCGCGCTATGGCGCAGCGCTTTTTCCATATCGCAGTGCTCGGGGCCATTGCCGCTACCGTCGGGCTGCTCGCGTCGCCGATCGGCACACTGAAGGCGCAGTCACTTAGCCTCGATCCACAGCGCCCGGTCATCGACGTGCCGCGCGAGACACGTCGCCCGAAGCAAGCGCCTCGACGCCCGGCCAAGCCACGGCGGACGGCTCCCCACCGCATCGAGACCCCGCCGACGCGGCAAGCCACCCGTGAGGCGCCACGGCGCGCCGCGCAGCCGCGCGCTAGCGCTTTGGTGCCGACGGCTTCGCAGATGGGCGATACCGGCGGGGCGGGCTCGATCGACAGCATTTTACGGCGGGAGCTTGCACCGCCTGGCGACGCGCAGCCACGGCGTCGACGCACGCCGCCGCAGCTCGGCCCAACCGACAGTGGGCGCCCGCTCGAGGTGCAACGCATTCCGCCACTTGCCGGCGACGTGTGGCGCGGTGTGACGCTCGAGACGTTCGAAAGCCTCGTCCGGCAAGCGGCCCGCCGGCCGAGATCGCGTGCGGTGCGCATGCTGTGGTTGCGGTTGCTGGCGAGCGATGCGCCCCCGCCGCGAGGGGCAGCGAGCGCGGCCGCCTTCGAGGCAACCCGTCTCGTGGCGCTCTACCGGCTCGGCGCGTTCGGCGAGATTGTCGGGCGCCATGACGCGGCACGACCGGAGCGGCGCAACGAGGTCCTGAAGTTGTTCACGGCGCAGGCGCGGATCGCTTTAGGCGACGGGGCGCAGGCTTGCAGCGAGGCGTCTTCGCTGATTCGGGATCGGGGGGAGGTGCCGGCATGGCGACAGCGCGCGTTCGTCGAGATCTCGGTGTATTGCGCACTCCGCGCGACGATCGACGGCGGGCGAAGCTGATGGTCGAACTCGCGCGGGATCGCAGGGTCGATGCGCCGCTGACGTTTTCGATCGTTGATGACCTTAGCCTCGGCCGGACGCCGGCTGTGCCACGATCGACGCGGCTGACCCTCGTGCCCGGCAAGCTGCTTGTGCTGGCGGGGCGCCGGCCGGATGCCAAGTTCCTCGATGCGGCAACACCGGCGCTGCTGCTCGGCCTCGCCAATGATCCCGATATTGACGTCGGCCCAAGGCTGGCAGCGATCGAAGCGGCAGCCCGGCGTGGCATTGCATCCGGCGCGCAACTCCGCTCGGTGTATCTCGATGTCGCGCAGCGGCGGCGCGGTGCCGGCGGGTCGGCGGCGGCGCGGGCGCAGCGCCTCGCGAATATTACCCGCAGCGTGAAAACAGGCGATGGTGGCCGCGCACTGGCCGATGCGCGCCAGCTTCTACGCGAGGCTCAGCGCGCTGGTATCCGCCCGGTTGTTGCTGCCGCGCTCGGCCCCGACATCCTGCGTCTGCGTGAAGGGCGCTCGACCGCACGTGATGCGGAGACAGCCATCGAGATACTACTCGCGTCCGGGGCGCTGGACCGGGCGGTCGGTTGGGCGATTTTTGCAGCGAGCGCCCGCACCGCCGGGCCGGGCGTTCCTGCGACGCAGCATTGGGAGCTGCCGATCGACGTCGCACGCGGCATGGCCGGGTCACCGTTTGGCAGCGCCCGCGTGGTGGGTGGTCTGCGTGCGGCCGAGCGTGCCGCGATTGCCGGCGCATTCTCCGCCAGCGATCTCCACCGGCTGGTCACAGTGCTGGATGCACTTGGATATCAGGTCTCGATCGAGATGTGGGAGGCGGCGAACCGGCGGGCGCAACCAACGGACGGGCCGCTGCCGCCGACCGGGGTGCTCTCCCGGCTTGGCGCTGCGGCCGACGCGCGGCAACCCGGACTGACCGCGTTGCTCGCGATTGCTGCCCTCGGGCCGGGCGGGGCGAGTGAAGCCAATCTGATCACGCTCGGCGATGCGCTGCGTGCGCTGCGTCGGGTTGGGCTAGGCGAGATCGCTCACGCCCTCGCGTTCGAGCAGGTCTACCGTATCTGGCCGCGCCGAGGTGGGCGGTGAAGTCGCTCGGGCGCGGCGATCGACGGGCCGCGGGGGCGTTGCAGCGGTTCGCCGAGCGGCTCGATGCGTTCCTCGACATGTTGCGCGCCGAGCGTGGCGCATCGCCAAATACAATTGATGCGTACACGCGGGATCTGGAAGCGTTTGGTGCATTTCTTACGGCCCGCGGCGTCTCGCTCAGCGGGACGGTCGAAGACGATATCGAAGCGTGGTTGGCGGCGCTCAGTGCGGACGGGCTGGCGGTCACCTCCCGCTCGCGGAAACTGTCGAGCGTGCGCCAGTTCTTCCGTTTTTTGCTGGCTGAAAGCGTGATCGAGGATGATCCGACCCGCCACGTGGAGGGGCCTCGAAGGGAACGCGCGCTTCCACGCACGCTGAGCGTCGCCGAGGTGGACCG
>JBCBJG010000037.1:0-18007 GCA_038523655.1 Pseudomonadota bacterium
CGCTCGCCGGCGCGGTCGCCCTTTTCGTGCTCATGCTCGCGAACGAGCGCCTGACCCGCGGCCCGATGGCAAAGCTCGGCGCACAGGCAAACCAGAGCCACATGGCGACCGAGGAGCTTTATCAGAACGCGGAGCTGATCACCGCCCTCGGCATGCGCCGGCGCATGCGCGACCGCTGGATGTCGCAGCACGACCAGACGCTCGTCGACGGTCTGCAGGTCGCTGACCGCAACAGCGCCGTCTCCAACGTCACGAAGGCGAGCCGGCTGATCCTGCAATCAGCCATTCTGGCCGTCGGCGCCTACCTCGTGATCAATCAAGAAATCCTGCCGGGCGTGATGATCGCCGCGTCCATTATTTTCGCGCGCGCTGTCGCCCCGGTCGAGCAGACCATCGCCCACTGGCGCAACGTGCTCTCCGCCCGTCGGTCGTGGGATCGGCTGCGCACGCTGATGACGCACACTGATCTGCCGGGCGAGCCGCCACGCCTGCCGGACCCGAAAGGATTTATCTCCGCTGAGGACGTGACGCTGGTCGCCAAAGGGCGGAACGACCCGCTTCTTGCCGGCATCCGCTTCGATCTGCGCCCGGGCGAAGCGCTCGGCGTGCTCGGCTCGACGGGCGCGGGCAAATCGACGCTCGGCAAGGTGCTGATTGGGGCGCTTACACCGCAAAAGGGCAAGGTCACCATCGATGGGGCGGCGCTCGATCAGTGGGACCGCGACAGACTTGGCGCGCATGTCGGCTACCTCACGCAGGATGCCGAGATGTTCACCGGGACCGTGGCGGAGAATATTTCGCGCTTCGACCCCGATGCCGACATGGGCAAGATCACCGATGCGGCAAAGCTTGCCGAACTGCATCAGTTCATCCTCGATCTCCCGAATGGCTATGCGACGCCCATCGGGCCGAGCGGACATCCGTTCTCTGGGGGCGAGCGCCAGCGGATCGGCCTTGCGCGCGCGGTCTACGGAAATCCGGCGATCGTCATCCTCGATGAACCGAACGCCAATCTCGATGCGCCGGGGGAGACGGCGGTCATCGAGTGTATTAAGCGGCTGAAGAAGCAGGAGACGGCCGTCATCGTGATCGCTCACCGCCCGAGCGCGATCCAGGCCGTCGACAAGGTGCTTTATCTCCGCGGCGGTCGGCAGGAAGCGTTCGGGCCGCGTGATGAAGTGCTGCGCAAAATTCTGGTGAACGCCAACGACGGCGCCACACCCATTCGACCGGCTCCCCCCCAACCTGAACCTGCGCGGGCTGCGGATGCCGCGGGCTCAATGCGGCCCTCCTCCGATGACCTCGCCGAACGAAAGGCTGCCCGCGCCGCACGCCGCGAACAGCGCCGTTCGGCCCTGCGTACCCAATCTCCGTCCGTTTCGTTTTCCCCACTCGTGGAAGGCGCGCCCGGCGCCACGACCTCGGACGTTGACGCCGACGACACCGAAACGGATGCCGATCTCTCGCAGCGGGAGCGGAAAACCTCATGACAACCAATGATCCGGTCGCGCGCACGCCGGCTACTGCGCCCCCCGACCGGGCTGCAATCGCCGCCCGTTCGATCCGTCTCCATCGCCGCATCGGCATCGGCGTGCTTTTTCTCCTGATCGGTGGTCTCGGCGGATGGTCCGCGCTCGCCAACATTTCTGGCGCGGTCATTGCGCCGTCCATCGTCGTCGTCGAGAGCAACGCCAAACGCGTCCAGCACCTCGAAGGCGGTATCGTCGCGGCGATCAACGTAAAAGATGGAGAGAAAGTCTCGGCGGGTGATGTCCTGATCCGCCTCGATCAGACCGAGACGCGCACTAACCTAGGCATCATCGATTCGCAACTCAACGAGCTTGCCGCCCGTCTTGCACGCCTCGAAGCAGAACGCGACGACGCCGACACCGTGGTCTTCGATTCCACGCTCGATCTCGCCGTGCCGGCCCAGGCGATCGCTAAAGCCCGTCGAGATCAGACCAAGCTATTCGACACCCGCAAACGCACCGTCGAAGGCGAAGAGGAACAGATCGCCCAGCGCGTCACCCAGCTCGAGGAGGAAATTCGCGGGCTGAAGGCGCAAGAAGTCTCGCGCAAGGACCAGCTTGCGTTCCTCGAAGACGAGCTGCAGGGCTTGCGGGACTTGCAGAAACGCGGCCTCGTACCGAAGACGCGGTTGCTGCTCCTTGAACGCCAGGCCGCCGAGATGCGCGGTGAACGCGGCCAGTTTCGCGCTGACATGGCACGGGCGCGCGGGCGCATCGCCGAGCTCGGTGTCGAGGCTGCGCAATCAAAACGCCAGCGCATCAATGAGGTGCTGACCGAGCTGCGCACCGTCCAGGCCAACGTCGCCGAGCTGATTGCCCGCCGACGCGCCGCACTCGACCGTTTGTCGCGGATCGAGATCGTCGCGCCGCAGGAAGGCTTCGTGCATAACCTCGCGACCCATACGATCGGCGGCGTGATCGCCCCGCGCGAGCCCGTGCTCACGATCATCCCTGAAAAGGACGCACTGCAGCTCGCGGCGCGCGTGGACCCGGCCGACATCCACCGTGTCTATCGCGACCAACCGGTCACGATCCGGTTTTCCTCCCTTGATGCTTCACGCACGCCGGAGCTGACAGGCGCAGTGACGCGCGTCCCGGCTGCGACGACCGAAGCTGACGGCCAGACACCGCCGTTCTATGTGGTAAGGGTCGCCATCGCAGACGGCGAATTCGCGAAACTCGGTGGCCAGCGTCTGAAGCCCGGCATGCCGGCGGAGGTCTACATCGAGACCGGGGAGCGAAAAGCCATCACCTTCCTGATGAAACCGTTCCTCGACGCACTTCCGCAGGTATTCCGGGGACAATAGGCCGGCCCGAAGCAGCAATCTGGATGGCTAATGGCGCAGCAGATCAAAGCGCGGTCAGGAAGGTGACAAACGCACCGGACAGCAGCGGTCTGCACACTGTGACGCCCTACATCACGGCGGCCAAGGCAGAACGCCTCATCCAGTTTCTCGCAGAGACGCTTGAAGCCGAGATCCTGCGCATCGAGCGACGTGATGACAATTCCATCCAGCATGCACGGCTTCGGATCGGGGACTCAGTCATCATGATAAATGAGGCGAACGCGGAATACACCGCCCACCCCGCGCAGCTCTACGTGTACGTCCCCGACGTCGAGGTGGCGTTCGCTAAGGCCATTTCTGCCGGCGCGACGGAGATTATGTCACCAAATCTACGCCCATTCGGGGATGTACTCGCTGGCATACGCGACCCGAGCGGAAACATGTGGTGGCTCGCCGCGCCCGGTGACTGACCGTGACGCACGTTCTTGCCGCGCCAGCCGCTCAACAAATTGCCGGCGACGCATGACGCGCCCCAGATATCGATTGGTCGGTGGGGCAAACCACGAAATGGTGGGCACGCAGGGGTTCGAACCCTGGACCGTTCGATTAAAAGTCGAATGCTCTACCAACTGAGCTACGTGCCCGGTGCGCCAGCGATCCAACCTCGCCGTGCGCTGCGCCGCAGGCGTGCTGCGACGTAAGCGCGTGAGTTAGTCTGTGGCCCGCAGACCGTCAACCAGCATTCGCGCCTGTGAGCCCTGCGCCGACGATCTGCCGCATCGCTCTTCGACCTCTGTCGTCACCGGTCAGCATCGCTCTGAACTGCGATTCGGACGCACCGTCAGCCAAGCCGCGTGTGTGCCGACTTGCGGAAAGCCTCGAACGTGCCGGAGGCGATGGCAGCACGCATCTGCGCCATCAGATCCTGGTAGAAGTGCACGTTCGACCACGTCAGCAGCATCGCGGCGAGATACTCGTTGGCCTTGACCAGATGGTGGAGGTAGGCGCGCGAGTATTGGTTCGCAGGCGCGCAGGTCCGTTCCGAATCGAGCGGCGACGGATCTTCCGCGTGCTTGGCGTTGCGCATGTTGAGCCGGCCGGCCCACGTGTATGCCGTGCCGTGTCGACCAGCCCGCGTCGGCATTACACAGTCGAACATATCGACACCGCGGGCCACGCTCTCGACGAGATCCAGCGGCGTGCCGACCCCCATGAGGTAGCGCGGTTTGTCGGTCGGCAGGTGCGGCACCGTCACATCGAGCGTCTCGAGCATCGCCTCGTGGCCTTCCCCGACCGCGAGCCCACCGATCGAGTACCCGGGGAAATCCATCGCCCGCAGAAGCGCCGCAGAACGCTCGCGCAGTTCGGGATACGTGCCACCCTGCACGATGCCGAACAACGCCTGGTGCGCAGATCCATGGTGCGTGAACGCATCGCGGCATCGCTCGGCCCACCGCAGCGACAACTCCATCGCGTCCTCCGCCTCCTCGAACGTTGCGGGGAACGCTACGCACTCGTCGAGTTGCATCTGAATGTCGGCACCAAGCAGACACTGGATTTCGATCGATCGCTCCGGCGACATGTCGTAGGCCGACCCGTCGAGATGACTGCGGAAGGTCACGCCTTGCTCGGACATGGTCCGCAACTTTGCGAGCGACATGACCTGGAAACCGCCGCTGTCGGTCAGGATCGGGCCGTCCCACTGCATGAACTGGTGCAGGCCGCCGAGCCGCGCGATGCGCTCCGCTCCCGGGCGCAGCATCAGGTGGTAGGTATTGCCGAGGAGGATGTCGGCCCCAGCCGCGCGGACGTGATCCGTGAACATCGCCTTCACGGTGCCGGCAGTCCCGACCGGCATGAAAGCCGGTGTCCGAATGGCACCACGCGACGTAGTTATTTCTCCGCAGCGCGCCGCCCCGTCCGTCGCATCGACGCGAAAAGCGAATTTCTGCGCCGGCGCGCCCGCAGTTTCTTTCGACAAGCTCATGCGCTCACCTGCCCGCGCTCGAGCAAGCAGGCATCGCCGTAGGAATAAAATCGATACTCTGCCGAGATCGCATGCGCATACGCTTCTTGCATGCGCGAAAGCCCGCTGAAGGCCGACACCAGCATAAAGAGCGTCGACCGCGGCAGATGAAAATTTGTCAGCAGCGCATCGACGGCGCGAAACGCATATCCCGGCGTAATGAAGATATCAGTCTCCCCGTCGAACGCGGTGATCGTGCCCTGCGGATGCGCGCTCGCCGCAGCTTCGAGCAGGCGCAGCGACGTGGTCCCGATAGCAACGATCCGCCTGCCGTCAGCGCGTGCTGCAGCAAGTCGGTCCGCCGTCGCTGCATCGATGATCCCGCGTTCTCCGTGCATGACGTGATCGCGTGTATCATCCGCTTTCACGGGAAGAAATGTCCCGCCACCGACGTGTAGTGTGACCGTCTCCCGGGTGATTCCGCGCGTGTTCAGGCGCGCCATCAACTTTGGAGTAAAATGCAGCCCGGCAGTCGGCGCTGCAACGGCGCCGGAGGCTGCCGCAAACATTGTCTGATAATCGGCGCGGTCAGCATCGTCCTGCGCGCGCCGTCGAGCGATGTAGGGTGGGAGTGGCATGTGGCCGACCGTGGTGAGCGCCGCATCGAGCGCCTCGCCTTCCTCGGCAAACCGCACATCTACCCGCCCGTCGCCAAGATGTGCGACGACTTCGCCAGACAGCGCTAGGGGAGCATTATTCTCCCCCGTGGCGTCACGCGCCTCACCGGGCGCCACGAACCGCAGGGTGTCACCGACGCGCACTTTCTTCGCCGGTCGGAGCAAAAGCCGCCAGGTATCCGATGCACGCCGCTCGAAGAGGTTTGCCGAGACCCGGATCGTTGCCGCCGGCGGCGTACCCCGATTACCGTCCCGGTTTGCGGGGCCAGCGCCGGTGTCACCGGCATTTTCGAGGGCCCGCTCACGCACCCCGGCAAGCGCACCGGCGATCACCCGGGTGTCGTTGACAACGAGCACATCGCCGTCCCGCAACACGTCCGGCAGATCACCGATTTTCGCGTCCTCGAAAGCACCCGACGGCGGTACCCGCAGCAGACGTGCGGTCTCCCGCGGCTCCGCCGGCCTCAGCGCAATCCGTTCATCCGGAAGCGCAAAATCGAAAAGGCCGACGTCCACCGCGCGCTACTCAGCCCGCCCCATTGCCCGTGTCGTCACCGGCAACAAACGCCCGTGTGATCTTGTCCGGATCGGCGATCGGTTGCCCGTCCGGCCCCTTTTTGAGCTGGTCAACATGCTCCATGCCGTCGATCACCTGGCCCCATGCCGTGTATTGCCCGTCGAGGAACCGGGCATCGCCGAAGCAGATAAAAAACTGACTGTCCGCGGAGTTCGGCGCCTGCGCACGCGCCATGGAGGCCGTACCGCGCGTGTGGGGCATATCGTTAAATTCAGCCGCCAGCTTCTGGCCGGACCCGCCGGTGCCGGTGCCGTGCGGGCAGCCGGTCTGCGCCATGAACCCGTCGACCACCCGGTGGAAGACGACGCCGTCGTAAAACCCCTCGCGCGCCAGTGTCTTAATCCGAGAGACATGGTTGGGGGCCTTCTCGGGCTTCAGTTCGATTGCCACGGTGCCCTTGGTCGTCTCCAGCACCAGCGTATTCGCCGGGTCGGCATAATCTGCCATTTTTCGTCCTTCCGCTTTGTCATGAGAGTCGGCAGCGCCATGGGGCGCTGCCGCGTAAAATCTATTTCACGAACTCGACGCTCTGGATCTTGTCGCCGGGTCCGCCGACTTTGTTGAGCGCATCCATGCCGGAGACCACCTGGCCCCAGATCGTGTACTGGCCATTGAGATGCCGGCAGCTCTGATCGGTATGGCAGATGAAGAACTGGCTATTTGCGGAATTCGGGTCGTTCGTGCGCGCCGCGCCGACCGTTCCTTCCTTGAAGCCCCGCTCGTTCGTGAACTCGGCGGGCAGATCACCATACTTCGATCCACCCGTGCCGGTGCCTGTTGGATCGCCGGACTGCGCCATGAAATTCGGGATCACGCGATGAAAGACGATACCGTCGTAGAAATCGTCTTTCACAAGCTGCTGCACCCGCGCGACATGCTTCGGCGCAATGTCGGGAAGCAGTTCAATCACTACCTCGCCGGTCGTCAGGTTCATCTTGATCTTGTTGGTTGCCTCTTGAGCCGCGGCAGGGGCTGCGATCAGCCCGACACCGAACGACCAGGCAGCGATTGCGCCCACGAGCGCGCCAACGATGCGTTTCATAGAAGTTCTCCGAATAGGTCGATTGGGAGGGCTGAACTTGAGGTCAGCCGCTTTGTGCCAATGAAGCGAGATGCTGAGCGACCGGCCGCGGCACGAATGCGGTGATGTCGCCGCCCATCGCCGCGATCTGTCGAACGAGGTTGGCGGCGATATGGCGGACGCCCGGGGTGCCCACGAGAAATACCGTTTCGATTGACCCCGCCATCGCCTGGTTCATGCCTGCCATTTGCGCTTCGTAGTCGAGGTCCGTCCCGTCGCGCAGGCCTCGCAGAATGAGCGTCGCCCCATGCCGTTCGGCCGCCGCTACCGCAAGATCGTCGAAGGTCACGATCTCGGTCGCCGCAGCATCCACCCCGTCAGCGTCAGCGAGCGACGTCTCGATCAGCCGGATACGCGTCCCGGCATCCAGCATCGGTCTCTTGGCATCGTGCACCCCGACCCCGACCACGACGCAGTCCGCGACGTTCAGCCCGCGGCGGATGATATCGAGATGGCCGAGCGTCAGAGGGTCGAAGCTGCCGGCATAAAAGGCGGTGCGGCTCATGCTGCCAGCCCTTAGCGCGTCGTCCGCATAACGGCAATTTTTTCAGAACCGCTCGAGGTCTGCGTCCAGCCCCGGGCCGATCAACGCACGCGCCGGAAAATTTCGACCCATTCGCATCAATCCCCAAAAGCGAGCGAACCTTTCGGCGACAAGGTGCGTAATGCTGTCACGTGGCGTTGCGCGCGTGATCTGAGCGTCGCGGAAGGTTTCGAACGCTGCCCGCACCCTGCGCGCGGGTTCACAAAACCAATCGATGGAGGCATTGGCGGTCGCACCGGGCGACCCATATGCACACCACCAGCCGCCGCCGGACTACCCGGGCCATACGGGACAGTCACGGCGCGTGCACCGGTGAACGAGGGAAACGGACCGATGAATTTGCCGAACGCGCCTGCCCGCAAAGTCACCCAGATGCTGCGCGACTTCACCAAGATGGAGAGCGCCGGCGGGCTTTGCCTCGTCATTGCGACGATCGCGGCGATGATGTGCGCAAATTCAGTACTGGCCGGCCAGTACAACGAGCTTCTGCGGCTCCCGGTCTCGATAGAGATCGGTGAGTTCTCCATCGCCAAGCCGCTGATCCTGTGGATCAACGACGGCCTGATGGCGATCTTCTTCTTCCTCATCGGGCTCGAGGTGAAGCGGGAGTTTATTGTCGGCGAGCTGTCAGAAATGCGCCGTGTCGTGCTCCCGGCGGTCGGTGCGATCGGTGGCCTCGCACTGCCGGCGCTCATCTATGTCGGCATCAACGCTGGCGAGCCCGCGAACCTCAACGGCTGGGCAATTCCGGCGGCAACAGACATCGCCTTCGCCCTCGCCGTCCTGTCGCTCTTCGGCAATCGCGTCCCGGTCTCGCTCAAGGTCCTGCTGCTCGCAATCGCCATCTTCGACGACCTCGCCGCGATCGTCATCATCGCGATCTTCTATACCCAGCAGCTGTCGCTGACCGCGATCTTCGGCAGCATCATCCCGCTGCTGATCCTTTTCATCATGAACCGGCGCGGCGTGCTCAAGCTCGCACCGTACGTGGTGGTGGGCACGGTGCTCTGGGTGCTTGTTTTGAAGTCAGGCGTGCACGCAACGCTCGCCGGCGTGGCAACGGCCCTCTTCATCCCGATGTCGAAGGTCAAATCGCACCACACCGAGACGCTGCTCGAAAAGGTTGAGCATGGCCTGCACTACTGGGTCGCCTTCGGCATCCTGCCGATCTTTGCCTTTGCGAACGCAGGCGTGGCGCTGACCGGCTTGAGCCTCGGCAGCTTCACTGAGCCGGTCAAGCTCGGCATCTCGATGGGACTGCTCGTCGGCAAGCAGGTCGGCATCTTCGGCGCGATGTTCCTCGCGCTCAAGTTTGGTCTGGCGCGGCTTCCTGCCGGAACACGGCTCGTGCACCTCTACGGCGTCTCGATCCTCGGCGGTATCGGCTTCACGATGTCTCTGTTCATCGGCTCGCTCGCGTTCGAGCACAGCGGATTCGACGCACCGATCCGCCTTGGTGTGATCACCGGCTCACTGGCCTCAGCCGTCCTTGGGTACCTCGTGCTCGCGGCGACCCTGCCGAAGAAGGCGGACGACTCTGTGAGCGCTGCACCACGCGATGACGGAGCAAAGCTCTCGCCAGCTGAGTAGGCGGCAAACCGACGTGGCTGCAATCCCGGCCGGGTCGTTGGTTCGCCGCACCGTGCGCAGAGGTGGCAAGCGCTGTGGTGTAAGGCGCGGCGGTGTCCGGCGCGGCGACGTCAGGCGCGGCGCGAAAGCGCCAGCCAGATACCGCCCGCAATGAGAAACGTACCGCTCACCCGCTCAAGCAGCCGGATGCGGGTCCGCGTCAAGCGGCGCCCAAGGCTGCCGGCCGCCACCGCATACGCCCCATCGATGGCCGTCGCGACCACCATGAACGTCGCCGCGAGCAGCACGATCTGCGGCGTCGCCGGCGCTGATGGATCGACGAACTGCGGGATGAACGCACCGAAGAAGATCAGTGCCTTCGGGTTCGACAGGATCACGAGGAAGCCCTGGAGGAAAAAGTTCCGCGCGCCCTTCTCGGCAGTCGCCTCGGCAAGCGCGCCGTCCGACCGCCAGAGCCGCACACCGAGATAGATGAGGTAGGCCGCCCCCAAAAGGCGGACGATATCGAACACGACCGCCGCCTGCGCGACGATGATGGATAGCCCCGCAGCGAGGATCGCCATCATTACCAGCAGGCCCACTTGCGTGCCGGCGACGTTCAGCAGGCCCGCACGTCGCCCGTATGCGAGGCTGTTCGCGATGATGACCGTGACTGTCGGGCCGGGCACGGCAACCACCGCGGCACACGCGGCGACGTAGGCAAGGTAGAGCGTCCACGACATCCGGTTTTTTCTCCGCGGTTAAGTTTCGGGCTGTGCGCCAACCGGCTGAACGGCTCAGCCTGCCTATGGCCGCGTTTCGAACAACAGGCCGACCCCGAGCGCGATCAATACACTCCCACTCACCCGATTGAGCCAGGTGAGCACGCCGGGCATCCGGCTAATCCAGGTCGAGATCGCGCCCGCAAGCAGCGCTACGCCTCCCTTCACGCCGACCGCAAGGCCCATGAATAGAACGCCGAGCCGCAGCGTATCGACGACGGGCGCCGTCGTATCCGCGGCCACGAACTGGGGCACGAAAGCGAGGAAGAAAATCGCGACCTTTGGGTTCGTCACATTTGCGATCAGCCCCTGCAGGAACGATCGCCTCAGATCGGCAAACGTCGTCGTAGACGTGCGCGTCGACTGGATTTCACCAACCGCTCCGCCAGCAACTGCCTCGCCACCAACTCGGGCCACGATCGCCTGCGCGTTCGCCCGCGCACCGCGGATTGCGGAAAGCCCAAGCCAGGCGAGGTAGGCGGCACTCATGACCTTCAGCACAGTGAACACGAGGCTGGACGCAACGATCAGCGCGCCAACCCCGAACGCCGCGACCACCGTATGCACCAGCGTGCCAACCCCGAGCCCGGCCGCTGTCGCAAGCCCCGCCCGCGCACCGGTCGAAAGCCCGCGCGAGAGCACGAGCAGCATGTCTTGACCCGGCGTCATGATAACGACGAGCGAGGCGCCAACGAAAAGCAACCAGGGGAGGTCGGTCATTGAAAGGAGGTCCTCCGCCACGCGTCACGACGACAATGATGCATGCGCGCAGATATGCTAGGGATACCACGAAGGCGAGACACATCCGCACCGCGTGCGCAAGGCCAGCGGTGGTTCGACCAGCGCATGCAAGTCGACGACAGAAACGGAGAAATCTATGAAAACCGAGGTAGATGACCGGCCGGGCACTGGCGCGGACGCCACCGCGGATCAACTGTCGATCCGACCGGAAGTGCATGGCTTCTTCGACGAGCCGACCAATGCTGTCAGCTATATCGTGCGCGACCCGGCCGGCACCGACTGCGCGATCATCGACAGCGTGCTCGACTTCAATGCCGCGTCAGGCAGTATCGACAACGTCTTCGCCGACAAGCTCCTCGCCGAAGTCGATCGCCTCGGCCTCACGGTCCAGTGGGTGCTCGAGACCCACATTCACGCGGATCACCTGTCCGCCGCGCCCTACATCGCACACAAGACCGGCGCAAAGCTCGGCATCGGCAGCCGGATCGGCGAGGTCCAGAAGGTTTTCGGCAAGGTCTTCAATGCTGGGACCGACTTCGAGATGGACGGCAGTCAGTTCGACGCGCTGTTCGAGGACGGCGCCACCTTCGAGATCGGCGCCATGCCCGTGCGCGTGATGCATACGCCAGGACACACACCCGCCTGCATCACCTACGTGATTGGCGACGCCGCGTTCATTGGCGACACGCTCTTCATGCCTGACTTCGGCACCGCGCGGGCAGACTTCCCCGGCGGCGATGCGCGCGCGCTCTACCACTCGATCCAGCGCATTCTCGGGCTGCCGGACGCGACCCGACTTTTCCTCTGTCACGACTACAAGGCACCCGGCCGGGATGAATTCGTCTGGGAGACGACCGTTGCGGAGGAAAAAGCGCACAACATTCACGTCGGCGGCGGCAAAACCGAAGAGGAATTCGTCACCTTCCGCACCGAGCGCGACAAGCAACTCTCGATGCCGAAGCTGATCATCCCGTCGATCCAAGTGAACATGCGGGCGGGCCATATGCCGCCAGCCGAAGACGACGGCGAAGTCTATCTCAAGATTCCGATCAACCGGCTCTAGTGCCGCGCGGCTGGCCGCATTGTTTGCGCCGCCAGCAACGAAGTCCTCCGTGCACCTTCACAAGCATCGGACCGGGTGCAACACTGCCGCGCCCGAGCGATGGAGGGATGCGATGGGGTGGGGACCACGCGAAGTCAGTGCGCCATGCCGACGGCTGATGCGCCGAGTGTTCATCTTTATCGGCGCAATGAGCCTGAGCGGGCCCGACGCGCTCGCCGCCGAAAGCACCGCTGCGCAACCCGCCCCCCCTCCGCCAACCGCCAACATCGCCCGCGCCTGTGATCAAGCGGCCGCCGGCTTCGGGCACGGTGAAGCATCGCGCCGATATCAAATCGGTCTACTTGCGATCGATACACCGCGGGCGATCAGGACATGTGCGCACGCCGCGCTGAAGGCAACGTCACAGCCCCGCATGTTGTTCAACCTCGGCCGGGCCGCTTTCGCCGCGCGCCGATTTGCCTTCGCCCGTCGCGCCCTCGACAAGGCCATCGCGGCCGGTGACGCCCCGGCGATGCTTCTTCGCGCCCGGATGCACCGCAGAGGGCTCGCGGGCCCGGTCGACACCGAAGCGGAATACCGTCTGATCAAACGCGCCGCACAGCTCGACCATCCCGATGCGGTGTTTCTTCTCGGGGTGTCACATGAATATGGCGGGCCAATTCCGCGCGATCTCGCGAAGGCGAAGGTCGCGTACAGAAAGGCGATAGAGAGCGGGAGCCTCGGCGCACTCCTGCGGCTAGCCCGCCTCGAAGGCGGCGCGCGTGGCCACCCGATCAACGAGCCGCGATCGCAAGCGCTGTTTCGCCAGGCGCGGAACCGCCTCGAAGCGCTGGCCGAGACCAATACGCCGTATGCCCTACGCCAGCTCGGCGGCCTCTATGCGAAAGGCCAAGGCGTCAAACAGGATCACAAGAAGGCGTATGACCTGTTCCATCGCGCTCGCTCGGCCGGTGATCTGGTTGCAGTCGGCGATTTGGGATGGGCACTCAAGCGCGGGCTAGGTGTCGAACAGGATGTCGATGCTGCCTGCGACCTGTTCGAGCTGCGCAGCAAGTGGTCAGCCCCCAACGCGCTCAACAGCCTCGGTGTGTGCTTTGGAACCGGCAAGGGCCGCATCAAAGATCGCGCGCGCGCCGCAGAGCTCTATGCTCAAGCCGCCGACCGTCGAAACTATTGGGGAATTCGCAACCTCGCCACGTGGCACGACAAGGGCATCCACTTCCCCAAGGATCCGGCCCGCGCTGTCGCCTACTGGGGACGCGGAGTAAAAATCGGCGACCCGGTCTCGATGCGCCGCTTGGGGTATTCCTTTGAAACCGGCCGAGGCGTCGACAAAGACCGCACCAAAGCGTGCGCTCTCTATGTCGAAGCCGAAAGCCTCGGCGATGCAACGGCCACCAACAACCTTGGCGGTTGCTTCGAGAATGCGTGGATCGGTGACGCGCCGGACTATGACAAGGCGCGGCAGCTCTACGCCCGCGCGATCGACCGGGGCGACACATACGCCAACAAGAACCTCGGCGACCTCTACTACGCCGGCAATGGCGTCGACGTCGACTACCCGCGCGCGCTCGCCCTGTACCGAATCGCTGCCGAAGCCGGTCATGCGGCCGCAATGAACGACATCGGCTACATGATCGATGCTGGCGAAGGCACGGCGCAGAACAGCCGCGCCGGCTGCGACTGGTATAAGAAAGCAACGGAGAAAAACTACCGCCTCTCCATCCGGAACCTCGCCCTCTGCTTCCGTGACGGTGATGGACGAGAAAAGAACATCACACACGCTCTCGAGCTGCTCGCACGCGCGGCGAAAGCAGGTGACGTGCGGTCCCTCACCCTGAGTGCCAACATCTACGCGGACGACGCATTCGACCGGAAAGACATGCCCCGTGCGTTTGACCTGTTTCAGGAAGCGGCCGCGCAAGGCAGCACGCCCGCCATGCGGAAGATCGCGCATCTTTACAGCGAAGGAGACGGCGTCGAGAAGAACGACACACTCGCCTGTGACTGGCTGGAGAAGGCAAGCGCCGGCAAGGACACAGCAGCCGCAAACGATTTGGGAGTCTGCTTTCTTGACGGTGTGGGTCGGCCCCAGGATGCGGATAGGGCCCGCGATCTGTTCGAGCTCGCCGCGGGAGAGGATAATCAGGCCGCGCTGTTCAATTTAGCCAACTATTACGCCCGCCGTCCCGAACTGCCCGACAGCGCCAGCCGCGCGACATATTACTACGGCCGCAGTGGCGATCAGGGCGAAATGGCTGGCCGCCTCGAGTATGCCCGACGGTTGTACGAGGGCATCGGCATCGCGGCTGACCGCCGGGGGGCCTGCAAACGCTACAGAGCCGCGCGCGCGGAGATCGAAGAGCCGACAGCGTGGCTCCTGAACACGGTCGCGCACTGCACCTCGCTCGCAGCAAGGACGGCGCGCGAGGAACGCACCGCGACAGAACTTTTCGAAGGCGCAGCCAAGGCCGGCAGCCTGACCGCGATGCGCAATCTTGCGGTGCGGTTTCATGAAGGCACCGGGGCCAAGAAGAATATCGAGCAGTCCGTCGACTGGTTCGTGCTCGCACTCGAGAAGGGCCACACGGAGCTGCTGCACGAGTACATGGAGGCACCCTACGTGTGGAGCCGCCGGTTCCGTCGCCGTCTGCAGCGCCGTCTGCGGGACAAGGGCGTGTATGACGGCCCGATCAACGGGCGGGTAACAGAGGCGTTCGAGGTCGCGCTCTATGACCGTGCCGTCGGCGGTGAAGCCGGCAAGAGCACCGACCGTCTTCGCCAGTCCTTCTTGCGGATCACCCGGCCGAAGACACCGCGCGGCATGCTGGTCCGCCTTTGCCGATCGCAGGAGAAAAAACCGCAACGCCTCCTGATCATCAATCACGGCCTGACGACCGATGGCAGCGTGCGGCGCCGGTACCGGCCCGACATCTGCGGGCCGCTGGCCGAGTACTTCGCCAAGGAGGGATATGCAGTCGCATTTCCGCTCCGCCGCGGCTACGGCGAGACCGGTGGTCCGTTCGTGGAAGGCGGCCGGCGGCGCGGCTGTGATCGCGCACGCGACTTCATTCAGGCCGGCCGCATGATTGCAGACGATATTTCCGCTGCGCTGGATGAGCTTGCCCAGTTGCCCGGCATCGATCCAACCGAGGCGATCATCCTCGGCCACTCCGGCGGCGGTTGGGGCACGATTGCCGCCGCCTCACGGCCGGACCCGCGCATTGCCGCCTACGTCAACTTCTCGGGCGGACATGGTTCCCGCCGCGGCAAACCGAACGGCAACTGCGGTCCGCGGCAGCTCGTCAAAGCAGCACGCATGTTCGGCAAAACGGCGAAGACGCCGATGCTGTGGCTTTACGTCGAGAACGATACGCATGTCGGCCCGGCCGTCGCACGCCGCCTGCAGAAAGCGTTCACGAAGGCCGGCGGCCGCGCGACGCTGCACATGTTCCCGCCCTATAACGACGAGGGCCATCAGTTGTTCGAAACGCAGGGTCTGCCGATCTGGGGCCCCGTGGTGCGGGAGTGGCTCGCCAAACGATCCGGCTGATCGGCGCTGGTTTCTCTGATCGGCGCTGGTTTCTCTGATTGGGCGGGGTCGCTCACGCTGCGCATGCCGGCCGAGCGTCACGGTCATTCGCAAACTTCGAGGTGCACCTTGGTGACCACGTTCCCGGCCGAAGGCTCCCACCCTCCGCCAGCAAATGCCTTCACGAGCATGTGCCTACACCAGCAAGTGCCTGCACCAGCAAGTGCCTGCACCAGCACGCTTTCGCCCGGAAGTCTCCCCCAGCTAAGCCCCGCCAGCGTCGCCTTGCGAAGCCACATCGTCCGCGCCGGTAAGCGCTTCCATGACGAGGCGGTGGAAGTGGTGAAGGCTCGCCTCGCTCTCACCACCGAGCCCCGGCCCCGCAACGAACGGGCCCTGATCATACCCCTTCGAGCGCAAGCCACGCTGCACGCTCTCGCACAACGCAATATCCTCCGGCGCTAAAACCTCCGCGGTGTACCGCGTGCGCACCTCGTTCACCTCGCCACCGGCACTCAACACATGGCCCTCGAAACTCGACGTCTCGTGGTCGATCGGCCGGATCGCGTAGACCGCCAGCTCTTCCGAACCGGGCAGCACGTTGAACGTCGTGTTCGGCCAGAGATACCAGAACGCCGAGGATCGCATCTTCGCATCGTCCGCCAGCGCGTAGGCCGTGTTGTCGCTGCGCACCTCGCGTCCGATTTGACGAGACCAGTAGCGCCCGGTCGCGATCTCATACTCATCCATACAGATAAGAGATGAAAAATCCGGATGTGCATGGCGACAGTGGTAGCACTCGACATAGTTGTCGACGACGACCTTCCATCCCGCCTTCTGCACCGTCTCGCCCAACACCTCGACACTCAGGCTCGGCGACCGCAGCCGATCGACGTACGCAAGCTCGCCTCGAATATCCTCCTCAAGATCGCCCGCGATCTCGTGAAGCGGCGCCGCCGTCTCATCGAGATTGACGAATACACAGCCGAGAAAAATCTCCAGCCGGACCTGACGCAATCCAAAATCAGCCTTGTCGAACCCGGGCCGCTGATTTGCCATCGGGGCACCGCGCAGCCCGCCCTCCCGCTCAAAGGTCCACGCGTGATATGGGCAAACGATCACCGAGCGGACATTGCCGGAAGGCTCACTCAGCAGCTCATGCGCGCGATGGCGGCAGACATTGTAGAACGCACGCAGTTCCCCATCGCCGCCCAGCATGACGAAGATGTTCTGCCCGCAGATTGAGAGCGTCACATAATCGCCTTCCTTCACAAACGCGCTGCGATGCGCGACGTACTGCCAGGTGCGATGGAAGATCGAGGATATTTCCTCCTCGAAGACGGCCGGATCGGTGTACCACGACGAAGGGAGCGTGAACGAGGTCTCTGCTGCCTCGCCCAAGGGCAGCGCCGGTTGCAAGGGTCCGTTGGCCATCATCGTCATCGCGCAAGCCCGCTCCGCTATGCTGTCTCCGCCGTCGTCAAACCGCATCGCTTCGGCGCTTCGGCGCTTCGGCGCTTCGGCGCTTCGGCGCTTCGCAAGGCTAGTCAAACATGATCACGTTGCGCAACGCATTCCCCGCTTTGACATCTGCAATCGCTGCATTGATCTCCTCGAGCGGATACCGCCGTGTAATCAGTTCATCGAGTTTCAAACGACCTTGCCGATAGAGATCGATCAGCATCGGAATATCGATCTGAATGCGCGCCGAGCCCATTTTCGAGCCGATGATCCGCTGCTCGATGTACGCCATTGTCCCGGGATCATACTTCGCGGTGACACCAAGTTCGGTCATACCGACAAGCACGACGGTGCCGGCCCGCCCCAGCAGGCGGAACGCCTGCTCGAAAGCGACCGGGGCACCGACGGTCACGAACACATAGTCTGCCTTGCGCCCGCTCGTGAGGGCGCGGACCTGCTTTGAAATGTCGTTCGCCATGGCGTTGACGGTATCCGTCGCGCCAAACGCGCGTGCAGCCGCGAGTTTTTCCTCCGAAATATCGACCGCGATGATCCGCCCGGCGCCAGCGTGTCGGGCGCCCTGCACCGCATTGAGGCCGACGCCGCCGGTACCGATCACCACGACGTTGGAGCCCGCCTCGATCGCCGCCGTGTTCGTGACGGCACCGAAACCGGTGATCACGCCACATGCCAGCAGCGCCGCGACATCGAACGCGATCTCATCGGGGATCACGACCGCCTGGGACTGCTCGACCAGCATCTTTTCCGCGAACGCACCGGTGCCGAGGCCGTGTATCAGCGTTTCGCCGGCGGCATTGCTCAGCGGGCTGTTTGCCTCGAGCGGGAAAACCGTCTCGCACACTGTCTGTTTTCCGCGTGAGCAGTAGTGACAGCTTCCGCACCACCGGATCAGCGTCACGACCACATGATCGCCCACCTCGAATCCGCGAACGCCCGGCCCGACAGCGTCGACGATCCCAGCCGCCTCATGCCCGTAGACCGCGGGAAGATCACCACCCCACGCCCCCTCGGCATAGTGGATGTCGCTATGGCAGATCGCGCAGGCCTTCGTTGTCACCGAGATCTCACCCGGCCCCGGCGCGCGGACGATAACATCCTCGATCTCCAGCGGTTCGTTGAACCCGCGGCAGACAGCAGCTTTCATCGCATGTCCTTCATATCGGCAGTCGGAGTCGTTA
>JBCBJG010000038.1:0-17513 GCA_038523655.1 Pseudomonadota bacterium
CGAACATCGTCGGCAAACCGGTCAGCCAGCTCCTTCTCCAGGAAAGCGCAACGGTGACCACGGCACACTCGCGCACGAAAGACCTGGTCGATGTCTGCCGCCGCGCAGATCTGCTGGTTGCCGCGGTAGGGCGACCAGAGATGGTGCAGGGCGATTGGGTCAAAGAGGGCGCGATCGTCATCGACGTCGGCATCAACCGCGTCGACGCCGGTGAGGGGAAGACGAAGCTGGTCGGTGATGTGGATTACGAGGCCTGTGCCGCACGCGCGTCCGCGATCACCCCGGTGCCGGGTGGCGTCGGCCCGATGACGATAGCCTGCCTGTTGCGCAACACCGTCCAGGCGGCCTGTCAGGCCCGCAATATCGCCATGCCGGACATGTGAGCCGGCCAAACCGCTCGGTTTTTAAGAATTAAGCCATGTGATGGGCGCATGGCTTCATCCCTTGGCAGGCACATGTGGCTGCTGCGCGTGATCACACGGCCGCGCGCGGATGGCGCGAACCGGGTTCTGCACCCTGTTCATTCAGCAGTGTCGCCGCACCGCATCGGTGAGCGGCTAGGGCGGCCATTGCACCCTAACCGGCCCCATTTTACAGGGAATTCAAACCGCGCAGGGCGCCCACATAGGACGTCCCAAGGATTCAGAAGCAACTCGAACGGGACAACCGTTGCGGGCAGGTTCGTCTGCGGAATTTATTCCGCAACAGCATTGCAATAATCCTCACTGACGCGCCACTGCGCACCCAGGGCTGGTGCGACAATCTGTCAGTTGCGAATGCAACGGTAGAGGCGTTTTTCCTCCCCGTCCCGTTCGAGGACGTATCCGCGAGCAGCCGTGGCGCGTACTGCGCGGCATGTTCCGGAACTGTGTCGACAGGCCCTAGCCGGACACACCCTTCCCCAAGCCAGAACAAGACGATCACGAGGTATGTGATGAAGCGTATGGCTCTCGTCGTGGGCGCGCTCGCGCTCGCATTTATGTCCCCAATCCTCGCCCCCTCGGCGGCTAAAGCGGCCCAGTTCGGTGTGGCATCCTATTATTGGCAGCCGCAGCCTCTGGCATCCGGCGGTCGCTTCAACCCGAACGCGATGTCGGCGGCGCACAAGACCCTGCCCTTCGGCACCAAAGTCCGCGTCACACGGATATCGACGGGGCGTTCTGTCGTTGTGACGATCAATGACCGCGGCCCGTACATCAAAGGCCGGATCATCGATCTGTCCCGCGCAGCAGCCCAGAAAATCGGGATGACCGGCGCCGGGGTGACCCGTGTGAAGGTCGACGTTGTCGGCCGCGGTGGTGTCGCACACCTCGCGCTCGGCGGGAACGGCGGCCAGTACGCTGGCGCAGCGCGTTACGGAAAAAAATCCAGCTCGCGCAAAGTCGCTTCGGCAAAATCCGCCAAGCGTCGATCTGCCAAAGCCACCAAACGCAAAGGCAAACGGAGCGCGGGAAAGAAATTCGTCGGCATCCCGAAATCGCTTCGTGGCAAAAAGATCATCTCGGTCAAGCGCCGTTACGCGATGGGCGGGAAAATTCGCACGACCTCCGGGCGGGTGCCGAAGGGTGGCCGGCTCATCAGCGAGACGATCACCTACACAAACTAAGACCCGGTGCCGGCGCGGCATTCGTCGTCACCGGCACTATTCGGTCAGCATCTGTTGACGGGCCGCCGGGAAATCGGTGGCCCGTTTTCGTCGAGATGCTGCTCGCCACCGGGATAGTCGGCGGTATCCACGCTGGCCCCATTTCGCTCTCAGCCTTCCATTGGCATGTCGCCTGCTCGACACGGCGCTGCATCGCAACGTGTGGTATGCTGCGCATGCAAACGGGCCGAGATCGACCATGATGCCGCAATTTACTCCCAACGTCCGCGCGATCGTCCTCCTCGCCTGCGCTGTGATCGCGACTTCCGGCAGTCACGCCGCTGCAGCCGACGACGCATGGCGCTTCAAGATCGTTGCGAAGATCGCGCAGCTCCAATCGCGGGCGAGTTGCTTTTCTACGCCCCGCGCAAATGCCTACGTGCATGTCCTCGGCGTAAAGCCGAACTCGGTCGCGGTGACGGCGCCGCGTCAGGCCAAACTCGTGAACACGCTGAGCGAGACGATCCTCGCCAACACCGCCAATCGGGTCACCGTTGCGCGGGAGTTCGGAACCATCGCGACGCGCTCGATTTCGACCAGCGCCGAGCGGATCGCCGAGGTGCAGAAACTCGCCTCCGAAGCCGAGCGGGCCGATATCACCGTCGTGCTCCAGCCGTTAGCGCAGACGGATAATCGCCTCGATCTCCAGGTGACCGTCTGGGCCAACGACAAGGGAACGGACGGTACCCGCCGCATCACCTGCGTGACCCCGTTCTCCACGTCCGTCACGTTCGAGGAGGATGCGGACCCACAGTGCGCCCGGGCGTGGCGGCAAGCCGAGTTGCGCGACGAAGAAGCGGGCTACCGCGCCTTCATCGATTTTTTCCCCGATTGCGCCGAGGCGGAAACCGCCCGCGCGCGCATCACCGCTCGACGCGCCGCCGCGGTGAAGGAGCAAAAATCGGCGGCCTGCTCGGCAGCGTTCGCGAAGGCCCGCGCCGCCGGCAGCCTCGACGCGTACCGCACATTTGTCGTTGAGCAGTTTGCGTGCCCACAGGTCGAAGGCGCACGGGCCGCTATGCGCGTGCTGCAAGACCTCGCCAACCGGACGGCAGCGGTCTCCACGCCCGGCGGCGGACATTCCGAGGGTGTCGCCGGCGCCGCAAGTCCGCGACCGACCGCGCCTCTCGAGGTCTGCGCCCGTCGCGCAAATGTCGGCAGTTATTGTGTCAGCTCGGCGCGTGCAGCCTCCGCAGACGGCGTCACCTTCGGGCCGCGCATGCTGTTCGACGGCTCCGACCGCACCGGCTGGGCCGAGGGCGTCGAGGGCACCGGCACCGGAGAATGGGTCGTCATATCGTTCGAACAGCCCACGCGGATCGCCGGACTGTTCCTCAAGAACGGCAACGCGAAATCGCAACGCTTGTTCAAGCGCAACGGTGCGCTGCGCCGGGTCGACATCCGGCTTTCCAACGGCGCGACCTACCGGCGCGATGTCGCGAACCACACCCGGTATCAATGGCTCCGCTTCACTGCGAGCGAGGTGGACTGGGTCCAACTACGCATTCAGAGCGTGCGGAAAGGCTCGCGTTTCGCGGATACCATGCTGAACGAACTGCGCCCGATCCTCGAATAACCTCGCACTCCTGGGCGGGTGTTGTGCGATCGGGGCGACCTGACGAGCGAAAGTCGCTGGAAAACAGCTCAATGTGCCAACCAACGGCTGATTTCGCTCCGTCGGCCATCAGGGCTTGATGAAGATCACCCGCCTCCGCTAGGCGCCTCCTGAACACATCGAGTGCAGTCGCGGGGGCCAAAGCGGAGGCTCGTCGCGTAGGCCATGTCCGCCTCGGGTCATGACGCAGAAAATGGGTTGATGATGACATTCGCTACGCTTCGCGAACGCTTGGCCGACATGCTCGCGCGCCCCTGGTTCGAGCCACTCGTCCTCGGTCTCATCATCGCAAATGCGTTCATCCTCGGCCTAGAGACGAGCGAGGGGGCGATGGCGGCGGTCGGCGGGGTGCTTCAAACCCTGGATACGATCATTCTGGCGTTTTTCGTCTTCGAGATCGCAGCCCGCCTGATCGTCGACTTCCGTGGCTTCTGGCGCGACCCGTGGCGGATTTTCGACTTCATCGTCGTCGCGATTGCGCTCGTGCCGGCGACCGGCGCGTTTTCCGTCCTCCGCGCGTTCCGCATCTTGCGGGTTCTGCGGCTGATTTCCTCCGTCGAGGCCATGCGCCGCGTGGTGACCGGTCTGCTCTCCGCCTTGCCGGGCATGGGCTCCATCGTCTTTCTACTCGGCATCATTTTCTACGTTTTCGCGGTGATCTCGACGCGCCTCTTCGGCGAGTCGTTCCCAGAATGGTTCGGCAGCCTCGGAGCATCCGCCTACACCCTCTTCCAGATCATGACGCTCGAAAGCTGGTCGATGGGGATCGTCCGCCCCGTGATGGACGAATACCCCCTCGCGTGGATGCTATTCGTCCCCTTCATCGTCGCCACCGCCTTCACCGTCCTCAATCTGTTCATCGGCGTGATCGTTGATGCCATGCAGTCGGAGCACGAAGCGGAAGCCCACGCCGAACGCGATGCCATGATGGAAGAATCGCGCTTGATCCTCGCCGAAGTCCGCGCGCTGCGCGCCGAAGTCGCCGACCTGCGCAAGGTCGAGTGATCGGTGCACCCCATGACGCCGGCGCATGACGGCGGGCGTCCGCGCTAGCGCCGGGCATCCTTCGGCGAAGCCATGACGATGTAGGACGTGATCGCGGTCACGTGCTCGATCGTGCCGAGCACGTTCAGGTGAAACCGCTTGTAGTCTTCGAGATCCCGCGTCTCGACGCGCAACAGGTATTCGACGCTGCCCGTGATGTTGTGGCACTCCCGCACCTCGCCGGCCCGCGAAATACTCTCCTCGAACGCGGTCTGTGCACGCTTCGAGTGGTCGGACAGCCCGACTGCGACATACGCAATGAAGCCGATCCCGCGCGCTTTCGGATCGATGACGGCGCGGTAGCCCGCAATCACACCGCGGCGCTCGAGGTCACTGACCCGGCGAAGACAGGCGGAGGGCGACAAGCCCACCGTTTTCGCGAGCTCGGTGTTTCGTATACGCCCGTCAGTTTCGAGCGCACGCACAATTCTGCGATCAATCTCATCCATAGCGCGAGATTATTGCATGACTGCGCATTCGAACCACAACAAAGCAATGTTCTGCCAGTGAAACTCGCCTAACTCTGCCGCATGACACTGGATATCGCTCTTGCGCTTGCGGCCTTCGCGTTCGTCTCTTCGATTACGCCCGGGCCGAACAACCTCATGCTGATGGCATCCGGCGCAAACTTCGGCTTCGCGCGGACCATGCCGCATATGTTCGGTGTCGCGATCGGCTTCGTGGTGATGGTCGTTCTCGTGGGGCTTGGGCTGGCCCAACTCTTCGAGCTTTACCCGGCACTCGGGCTCGCGCTGAAGATCGTGAGCGTCGTCTACCTGCTGTATCTCGCCTGGAAGATCGCGACGGCTGCACCGGTTCGCGCGACCTCGGACGTTGGCACCCCAATGACGTTTGTGCAGGCTGCGCTTTTCCAGTGGGTAAACCCGAAAGCATGGGCGATGGCGCTCACGGCGATCACAGTCTACGCGCCGTCGCGCACCGTGACCGGCGTTTTCCTTGTCGCGCTGCTGTTCGGCTTCGTCAATCTGCCATCCGTCGGTGTCTGGGTCACCATCGGCCAGCAGGTAAGGCGTTTCCTTGCGACGCCCGCCCGCCTGCGCGCGTTCAACATCACGATGGCGGTTCTGCTGATCGCCTCGCTCTACCCGGTCCTAGCCCCGTAAGAGGCATCGGACCGAGGCGCCGATTCAGGACGGATCGGGGCGGCGCCGGCAGCACGCAGCGCTACGAGCGAATGCACCACCAGCGTCGCGATCAGAATTGCTCCGCCGACGATGGTGAGCGGCGCTGGGCGTTCCGCAAGCGCGAGCCATACCCAGAACGGGCCAATGACGGTCTCCATCAGCAACACCAGCCCCACATCCGCGCTCGAGATGTACCGCGGCCCAGCCGTGAAGAAGGCGGTCGCCGCAGGCATGATGATGAGGCTGAGCAGGATCACATAGCCGAGCCGCGTCGGGTCGCCGCCGATCGCCATAAAATCTCCGCCGATCAGTCCGGCGACAGCCGCGAGCAAAGCACCGAGCGCGAGCGCCGCGTAGTTGTTCACCTGCGGCTCGTGGCGAAGCACCGTGAGGAATGTCGCGAGCATCAAGGTGCCGACGAGCGCCATCGCAAGCGCGAAGGCAGAGCCGGTCATCGCCGGCCCCTGTGCGGCGACCGCAAGCCCGAGGGTCGCAAACGGCAACGCGACCCACGTCCGCCGCGGCACGCGCTCACCGTAGCCGAGCCAGCCAATAAGCGCTCCGAACAGGGGCACGGTCGCGAAAATCACCATGACCAGCGCCGCTTTCGCCTGGGTCATCGCGATGATGAACCCGATATTGGCGAACCCGAGCGCGATACTCGCGAGTATCCCGGCTGCGCCGAAGCCGGCGAACCCGCGCCACGGCCGCCCGCGCTGCTGCACTGCGAGAAAGACCACCATCGCAACTACCGTCAGCCCGCCACGCCAGATCAGCAGTGACCAGGGATCGACGTCGATGAGACGGATCAGCAAAGCGTCAGGCGTCATCAGCAGCACACCGATGATCGTCAGCATCAGCCCATGCCGGTACGTGCCTTGTTCCGAGCGCTTGGCGACGGCAACCGCGCTCGCCCCAACGCTCGCACCTGTGCCGGCCCACACACCGCCCGCGACGCCGGCTACGTTGGCGCCGGGCGACCGCCCCGACCACCCGCGTTGGCCACCGCGCGCTCCGGGACCATCCACGCTCATCCGATCACCAATGCAGCGTCTGGACGCAAGCCTACGCCGGCCTCAGGGATCGGAGCGGTTTGCGTCCCGCGCCATGCGGGATAAAGGGCGGTTATGCGCGCGATCATCGACGGACTACCGGAACCTGTTATCCTGCTCGACAGCCAGCGACGGGTGATCGTCGCCAATGCGGCTGCGGAGGATCTGTTCGGCATTGGCCTCACCGGCTTCAATCTCGTCCGCGCGATCCGTGTGCCTGATGTGCTGTCGTGTGTCGACCGGGTGCTCGCGGGCCGCCGCGAAGCCGAGACGACCTTCACGCTGACGATGCCGGTGCGCGCACACTACCGCGCGCTCGCCGTGCGTGCGCGCCACGATCCACAAGGCAGAGAGCGCGCGGTTGTCCCCGAGTTGGCGGTCGACCTGGACACCGATGCGTTGGCGGATGTCGCGGTTGTGCTCAGCCTGCAGGACGTGTCCCACGTGTTCGAAGCCGAGGAGATCCGCTCCAACTTCGTCGCCAACGTCAGCCATGAATTACGCTCCCCGCTTACCTCGCTGTCCGCCCTGATCGAGACGCTACAGACGAGCGCCCGCGAGAATCCGGAAAAGCAGACCCGCTTCCTCCAGATCATGGAGCGTGAAGCGCTGCGCATGAACCGGCTGATCGACGATCTCCTGTCGCTTTCGAAACTGGAGGCCAACGCCCGGATCCGCCCCGACTCCGTCGTCGATCTCGCGCAGTTGCTGAAGGAGGCAACCGCCTCGGCACAGGCACGCGATCCGGATCGCCCGATCGAGTTGGTCGTCGATACACCGACAGCGCACCGGCGAATCCCCGGTGACGCCGATGAACTGACGCAGGTCTTCAGTAACCTGCTCGATAACGCGATGAAATACTCGCCTGCCAAAGCGACCGTCCGTGTCACCGTGGAGGAACGCGGGCAATGGCCGGGGATCAACGGCTCTGCGTCAATCGTGTCCGTACAGGACGAAGGCGATGGCATGGCCCGCGAACACATTCCGCGCCTTACCGAGCGATTTTACCGGGTGGATGCGGGACGCTCACGCGAGAAGGGTGGGACGGGCCTCGGCCTCGCGATCGTCAAACACATCGTGACGCGCCATCGCGGCCGCCTGCAGATCCGCAGCCAGCCGGGCGTTGGCAGCGTGTTCGCGGTCGCACTCCCGCGGGACGCCTCTGCGCGCTGACCGAGCCCGCTGACCCAGCCGACGCACCCTGCCCGCATCGACGTCATTTAGCTCCATCCACAACCTTCAGATTCTTTCAGTCGGCACCGCGGAAGGGCAAGTTCAGTCTCCAGTGCGACGGGCGGAATTGAATTTTTGATCGTTTTTCAAACGCGTGCAGACCGAGGCCGCATCGAGACTGCGCGGCCCCCTTTGCGCAATTATCCTCCACGCTACACACGCACCGTCGACTGTCAGAAAACTGTTACAAAACCGTCATAGAGGTTCAATGTCGTCCTCGTAGGCCGCGCTCCATCGACAAGGTCGGTACAACGAAGTCCGCCTCAGGAGGGCGATCCCAACATGTCTATGACAAGGTCACTGACGCTTGCGGCGACAGCCGCAGCGGCTTTCGCAGTTGCGGCTGCAGGCACCGCGCAGGCGCGCGACCAGATCAACATCGTCGGCTCGTCGACGGTGTTCCCGTTCGCAACAGCGGTTGCCGAAAAGTTCGGTAACTCAACGGAGTTCAAGGCCCCGAAGGTCGAGTCGACCGGCTCGGGCGGCGGCCTGAAACTGTTCTGCAAAGGCGTCGGAACCGAGACGCCGGACATCACGAACGCGTCGCGTCGCATGAAGGCGAGCGAGTTCAAGAAGTGCCAGGAAGCTGGCGTCAAAGACATCATCGAATTCAAGGTCGGCTTCGACGGCATCGCGATGGCGAATGCCAAGTCGGGCCCGGACCTCGCACTGACGCGCAAGCAGATCTTCCTCGCCCTCGCCAAGCAGGTTCCGGACCCGAAGGGCGGCGACAAGCTTGTGGCCAACCCCTACACAAACTGGTCGGAAGTCGACCCGTCCCTCCCGGACCAGAAGATCGAAGTGCTTGGCCCACCGCCGACCTCCGGTACGCGTGACGCGTTCGAAGAGCTCGCCATCGAAGGCGGCTGCAAAACGTTCGGCTTCCTGAAAGCGATGAAGAAGGCGGACAAGAAAAAGTACAAGCAGGTCTGCCGCCAGGTCCGTGAAGACGGTGCCTATGTCGAAGCCGGCGAAAACGACAACCTGATCGTCTCCAAACTCGAAGCCAACCCGAAAGCCGTTGGTGTATTCGGTTACTCGTTCCTCGAGCAGAACGCCGACAAGGTGAAGGGCGCGACGGTCGATGGCGTGCAGCCGGAATTCGAAGCGATCTCCTCAGGCGAGTACCCGGTCTCCCGCTCGCTCTGGTTCTACGTGAAAAAAGACCACGTCGGTGTGATCCCGGGTCTCCAGGAATACGCCAAAGAGTGGACGAAGTCGGCGACGTTCGGACCGGATGGCTACCTCGTGGAAAAAGGTCTGATCCCGCTGCCCGAAGGTGAGCGGAGTGATACGTCCGCAAAGGCAGCGCAACTCACGACGATGGACGGTTCGGAAAAGCTCAAATGAGCATGCTCCTTTCTTGTGTGAACTGACGACATGACGAGAGCGCCCCGTACCACTTCGGTGCGGGGCGCTTTTTCCTCCGGTCGCCCACGCATGACCGAGGCACGCAACGCGCGGATGAACGGATACTGGCCGGCGGCAACCAACCGTATGATCGTAACGAACCCACCGCGTGCAGTTGACACAGTTTCGAGGACGCGAAGATGCTGACAATCACTGCACTCATCATCCTCGCGATCAGCCTTGCGGGTTTTGTGCTGAGCCGGCGTCGGGCGGCTGCGCTCGCCGGGGAGCGACCGAGCGAACTGCATTCGCGTCCGAGTTATCACGGTCTATACACGGCGCTCACCGTCGGGCTTGTCGGCATCGCAATCCTCTTGGTTGCAACGACGATCTCACGCCCACTGGTTGATACCCAGCTTCGCGCCGCATTGCCGGAGAGCGTCGCCTCCTACAATAGCCTCCGCACTGACCGTCTGATCGAGGATGCAAAAGCGCTTGGACGCGGCGAAATCGTGATGCGTGCGTCCGATGATACGTACGCAGCCGCGCGCGCCGAATTGGCGGAGATATATGGCGGGCTCAACGCGTGGCGCGAATGGAGCATCGCGATTGCCTCGATACTCGCGTCGGTACTTGTTTTCCTCTTTATCTACAGCCGGATAACGCTCACCTCGCGTGCGCGGAACGCGTCGGAACGGATTATTCGCGGCGTGCTGTTCGTCAGCGCCGGGATCGCAATCCTCACGACCATTGGCATTCTGTTCTCGCTGATCGGGGAGACCACCCGCTTCTTCAGCGACATCCCTCTCTGGAAGTTTCTGTTCGGCACGCACTGGTCACCGCTTTCCGGCGTCTTCGGCGGAAAGATCAACGAAGACACCGTCGGCGCGATCCCGTTGTTCGCCGGCACCTTCATGATCACGATCATCGCGATGCTGGTCGCGGTGCCCATCGGCTTGATGGCCTCAATATACCTCTCCGACTATGCGAGCGCGCGCACGCGGTCGATCGCAAAGCCGCTGCTTGAGATTCTCGCGGGCATCCCGACGGTCGTTTACGGCTTTTTCGCCGCCATCACGGTCGCGCCGCTTATCCGCCGCGCCGGGGAGTCGATCGGGCTTTCCGTCGCCTCGGAAAGTGCCCTCGCCGCGGGTGTCGTGATGGGGATCATGATCATTCCCTTTATCTCCTCACTGTCGGACGACGTGATCAATGCGGTCCCGCAATCGCTCCGCGACGGCTCCTACGGGCTTGGCGCGACGAAGGCAGAGACGATCACGAAGGTCGTTCTGCCAGCCGCCCTGCCGGGGATCGTGTCGGCTGTGCTGCTTGGAATTTCGCGCGCAGTTGGCGAGACGATGATCGTGGTCATGGCGGCGGGGCAGGGGGCGAACCTGACCTGGAACCCGCTTGAGGCGGTCACGACCGTCACGGTCCAAATCGTTGCGCTCATCACTGGCGACACCGAGGCGGATACGGCGGCCGGACCCGCCTTCGCGCTTGGCTTCACGCTGCTGGTCCTGACGCTGCTCCTGAACATGTTTGCGCTCAGGATCGTGCAGAAATACCGGCTGCAGTACGAATAGGGAGGCGGTGATATGTCGATGACGTCAGCACCGCGCCGTGGCCCTGCCCGCAGCGTCCACACGACCGAGGCGGCGACCAGTCGGCTGCGCAAGCGCTATAGCTTCGAAGCGCGGTTTAAAATCCTCGGGATCGCGGCGATACTGCTGGCGGCGTCCGCGCTGGTCTGGCTCCTCTCCTCCGTCGTCGGGAAAAGCCTCGGCGCGTTTACAGAGACGTACATCACGCTCCCGATCGAACTTACCCAGTCGGAAATCGATCCGGGCAACACCGGCGATCCATCGGTGATCCGCGGAGGAAATTTCTCCGGCGTCATCAAGAAATCGCTGCGCGAAGCATTTCCATACATTACGAGCCGACGCGACAAGCTGGCGCTGTACAAACTGACGAGTAACGGCGCCGAGCTGGAGCTGCGCACGCGCGCCATGGAAGACCCATCGCTGATCGGGACGACCCAGAACGTGCGTCTCCTCGCATCCGACGATGTCGATCTGTACATGAAGGGTTTCGAGGGCCAGTTCAAAGCCATCGAAACGCGCGGACGGGCGACGCCAATCGGGACGACTGGCGATGTGAAGGTTGTCGTGGAGGCAAACGCGTTTCAGGACGTGCTTGGCCTCGTGAAAGACGAGCTTCGCGACAAGGCGCAGCGTTTCCGCCAGCAGGCAGCCCGCGAGCAGCGCGGCATCGACGTGTTCAGCCGCCGGCTCGCGGCACTTTCCGAGGACGCGGACCCTTCACTCGCGGAGAATTATCGCGGTCGCATCACCGCCTACGAAAACCGCAAGGCGAGCCTCGAGCAAAGCGCCGAGGCGCTCGAAGCCAAAGCGAATTCACCGGGCGGGCGTGAGACGATCTCGAGTGCACTGCCGAGTTTCTTCGTCGATATCAACGGCGGGACGGTGAAGGTCACGACGGTCACGCCGGATACCATCGAGGGCCAGGCACTCGTGCCGCTCGCCTCTGAGGCACCCGCAGAAACCGGTGCCTGGTCGCTCAAGGTCAACGAAGCAAGCGAGGCCGGGCGCCGGATCGGCGACAAGCAGATCGCCTGGGTCGAGACACTGCGCGAGCAGGGCAAGATCGACCGCGTCTTCAACGCCCGCTTCTTCACCGCAGCCGACAGCCGGGAAGCGGAGACCGCCGGGATCTGGAGTTCAGCCGCCGGCAGCATCTGGACGATGCTGATTACCTTCCTGCTCGCCTTCCCGATCGGTGTGTCGGCAGCGATCTATCTCGAACAGTTCGCCCCGAAAAACCGGATCACGAACTTTATTGAGGTCAACATCAACAACCTCGCTGCCGTGCCCTCGATCGTGTTCGGCCTGCTCGGCCTTGCAGTCATCGTCGAGTTTTTCGGGAACGACCTGTTCGGCGAAAATCTCCGCTCGACGGCCATCGCGGGCGGTATTGTGCTCGCGCTCATGTCACTGCCGACGATCATCATCGCATCGCGGGCTGCCATCAAAGCGGTGCCGCCGTCGATCAAGGAAGCAGCGCTTGGCGTCGGCGCGTCGAACGTGCAGGCAGTCTTTCATCACGTTCTCCCCCTCGCGATGCCCGGCATCCTGACCGGGACGATCATCGCCATGGCCCAAGCGCTCGGCGAGACCGCTCCGCTCCTCATGATCGGCATGGTCGCCTTTATCACCGAGGTGCCGACATCACCTTGGGACAACGCCTCCGTGCTGCCGGTGCAGATTTTCCGGTGGTCGGATTTTCCGGAGCGCGCTTTCGAAATGCGCACCGCTGCAGCAATTTTGATCCTGCTCGGTTTTCTCGTCATCATGAACGCGATCGCCGTGCTCCTGCGCAAGAGGTTCGAACGCAGATGGTAGCCACCGATACCTACACGATCGCCCCGCAAACGCGCGACGATCAGACCGTGAGTGCATCGCTTGTTACACCCGGCGCCGGTCCCGACGTCGAGGCTGCCGACGTCAAGATCGTCAGTGACGGCGTCGACGTGTTCTACGGAAAAAAACAAGCGCTCAGCGGTGTAACCCTCGACATCAATGCGCACGAAGTGACCTCGCTGATCGGGCCGTCAGGCTGCGGGAAGTCGACGTTCCTGCGGTGCCTCAACCGCATGAACGACACGATCTCGATCTGCTCGGTCAAGGGGCGGATCGAAATCGACGGGCAGGACATCCACGACGACAGCCTTGACGTCGTCGAATTGCGGGCCAGGGTCGGAATGGTATTCCAGAAGCCCAACCCGTTCCCGAAATCGATCTTCGAGAACGTCGCTTACGGCCCGCGTATTCACGGGCTGACGCGCGACAAGGCGGAACTCGAAAACCTCGTCCAGCTCAGCCTTGAGCGCGCCGGACTGTGGAACGAGGTCAAGGATCGCATTGATGAGCCCGGCACCGGACTGTCCGGCGGTCAGCAGCAGCGGTTGTGTATCGCCCGCGCAATCGCGACCCAGCCGGATATTATCCTCATGGACGAGCCCTGCTCCGCGCTCGACCCGATCGCGACCGCCAAGGTCGAAGAGCTGATGCACGAGCTGCGCGAGAACTACACGATCGTGATCGTCACACATTCGATGGCGCAGGCCCAACGCGTCTCGCAACGAACCGCCTTTTTCCACCTCGGCGAACTGGTTGAATACGGGATGACCGAACAGATCTTTAAAAGTCCGCGCGACGAACGGACCGAGAGCTATATTTCCGGACGCATCGGATAATCGCCATGGCTATTCTAGATCAGACCATTTTCCGGACCTTCGACGAAGAACTCGAACGACTCGAGAGCGCCGTCCTCGAGATGGGCGGAGTTGTCGAAATTCAAATTCGCGATGCCGTCGAGTGTCTGCTCGCCCGCGATGACGAGTTGAGCGAGGAGGTCCGCCAGCGGGACTCGGTCATCGACGATCTCGACGTCGAGATCGATGCGGCAGTCGTCCAGATGATCGCGCAGCGGGAGCCAAAGTCGCGCGACCTCCGCACCCTGGTGTCGATCCTGAAAATCTCCTCGAACCTCGAACGGATCGGCGACTACGCCAAAAACACCGCCAAGCGCGCGTCGGTGCTCGGAGAGTTCCGCCACATCGGCGCATCGTCGAACATCGTTCGGCGGATGAGTTCGCTTGTCCAGAGCATGCTTAAGGATGTGCTCGACGCGCAGCTCAAGCGCGACATCGCCCTCGCCGGCGACGTGCGCGAGCGCGATGTCGAGGTCGACGAGCTGCACAACACGCTGTTCCGCGAGCTCCTGACCTACATGATGGAAGATCCGCGCAACATTACACCGTGCATGCATCTTCTGTTCATCGCGAAGAACCTGGAGCGGATCGGCGACCACATCACCGGGATCGCCGAGCAGGTCCATTTCCGCAATTCCGGGGAGTTGCCGGACGAACCGCGCCCCAAGCACGACGTGACGAGTAGCCTGACCGTTAAACCGCCGGCGGCCTGATCAGATCGCGGCGCCATCGCCCCCAACGATAAGCACTCGGTTACCCGCCATGACCACAACCTCATCGCCCCTCGTGCTCATCGTCGAGGACGAACCCGCCCAACGTGAACCGCTCGAGTTCAACCTGGCGGATGCCGGTTTTCGCGTCGTGACCGCGGAGGACGGCGACGAGGCGGTTATGGTGGCGGAGGAGGAAATGCCGGACCTCATCCTGCTCGACTGGATGCTGCCGAATACCTCCGGCATCGAGGCCTGTCGTCAGCTCAAATCCCGCGGCGACACCAAGGCGATCCCGATCCTCATGCTCACAGCGAGGGGCGAAGAAAGCGACCTCGTGCGCGGGCTCGAGACCGGTGCGGACGATTACATCGTCAAGCCCTACCGGGTGAAGGAGCTGGTTGCCCGGGCCCGAGCGCTGATCAGGCGAAGCCGCCCGGCGGTCGGCGGAGAGACGATGACCTATGGCGACCTGGCCGTCGATCCCGAGCGCCACCGCGTGACGCGCGACAGTGTCCCGCTGCATCTCGGACCGACGGAATATCGGTTGCTGTCGACGTTCATGGAGCGGCCTGGCCGCGTGTGGACCCGCGATCAACTGCTCGACCGCGTTTGGGGACGCGAAGCCGATGTCGACACCCGCACCGTCGACGTCCACATCGGCCGGCTCCGTAAATCCCTGACGCGCCCCGGCCAGGCTGATCCGATCCGCACCGTGCGCGGCGTCGGCTATTCCCTCGATCTGACATCGGTATCCTGACCGCGCAGCATCCGCGCCGGGATGACCGTCGTCACGCCATTAACCGACGCGTAACCCGAACCACATCAGCTCTACGGGATGCGCCATCACCTGACGCCGGATCTTTCGGTCGCCCGCAATGACACGGGCCGCACGGCCTATTGCGGGCCCGTCGTGGTCGCCGCAATCACTGATTTCTCCGTCAGTCGGGTGGAAGACGAAATCCGCAGTGCCCGTCGTGCGCTCGGAGACCTCGCCGGCGCCGAGGCGGATGCGGTCATCAAAGGCACGACCACCGCTGATGTCGACGCTGCCCTCGGCGTATTCGGTTACCGCCTGGCGCAACTCGCCGACCATCAACACCTGCCTGCCAAGGAACGCCCGACCGTCTGGTCATGGATGCAGCGACCGCGCTCCGCGTTTGCGCACTACGTCCTCGCCGTCATGAAAGGGCGCGAAGGGCACTGGATCTGCGTTCGAGGGACGAAAATGTGCGACACGTTCACGAACGGTCGCTGGGTTTTCGTCGCCGACGGCCCGCACCGCGGCGCGCGCATTCTGGAAGTCTTTCAGGTCAAGCGCGCGGCGGGCTGATCCGCTGGCGGCCCATACCCTGCCAGCATCTAGAAACCGGCGACCTGAGCCTCCCAAATCCGCACAGTCTTGTCGGCCCCCGCCGTCACGAGCCGCCGCCCGTCCGGCAGAAACGCCAGCGCCTTCACCGCATCCGTATGCCCGATGAAGGTGTGCAACAGCGCCCCGGTCGTGGCGTCCCAGAGTTTCACCGCATGGTCCGCACTCGCCGATGCGAGCAACCGCCCATTCGGAGAAAAAGAGAGCGCCGTGATCGCACTCGCGTGCCCGTAGAGCACGCGGATCTCCCCATCACTGCCAGCCGGATAAAGGCGGATGCTCTCATCACGACTTCCGGATGCAAACGCCCGCCCGTCCGGGGCGACCGCAACCGCGGTGATCGGACCATCGTGCGCAAAATGCGTGCGGATCACGCTGCGCCGGCGCGCGTTCCAGAGTTTGACCGTCCGGTCCTCGCCGCCCGAGACGAGCATGCGCCCGTCACGCGACACCGCCAGAGCAGTCACCGCGCCCTCATGCCCACGAAGACTGCGCCAGGACCCGCGCCGCGTATTCCAGACCCGAAGCCGCTCATCGGCCCCGGCGGTGAAAAACCGTTTCGCACGTTCGGAAAAAACCGCTGCGTTCGCCGGGCCTTTATGCCGCCGGTAGCGCCGCTTCCGCTTGCCAGTACGCACATCCCACAACGTCACGACCCCATCGTTCTGCGCCATGACGAGTTCGTCGGCGGCGAGATCGATCGCGTTGACGGTCACGGCACCAACGTCGATCGTTTGCAATGCCTTGCCGGTTTCGGGATGCCAGATCACGCTGCGCCCATCGTTCGAGATCGAGGCGATCCGGCTGCCGTCTCGCGAAACGGCGAGCGACGTAAGCGGTGCCGCATGCGCGCGAAGCGTCCGCACGAGGCCGAGAGCGTTTGCCGTGGCTGGAGATTTATTCTCCGCAGACTCGGACCATGCGGCAACGGCGGCGCCCTTCGGCGCCTTTGCCGTCGAGGAAGTAACGTCCGGTTGCAGTACGATCGCGGAGACAAAAGCCGTGATAGCCGCAAGCCGCAGTGCCATCCCACCCGTCCACCAGAGCCGCTGCACCGCCGACCGCCTTGGCCGTGGCGCACGTGTCTGCTTCATGCGGCGCGCGGAGGGCTTCGCTGCGCGCACGGAGGACCGCGATGCAGGCCATATGGCCCATCGCTTGCGCGGTGCTGCTGGCTGATCGACTGCGGCGACCGCGTCTTCGGACACGACCGGTTTGGCGAGTTCCTCCTCGAGCGCCTTGATCAGCGACCGTCGCTCCCGGGCCGGATCACGCTTGGCAAAAGGATTACGCTTCGCAATCGCGTCGGCAACCGACACACGTGACGGAAGTCGAGGCAAGCTGAGCAAACGGGGCCGAGCAGGGAGGGCCGGAAAGCGGATCCCAGCGATCCGACCGCGCACCGACGCAGCCGCATCCGCAATCCGACGGCCATTGCGGGCGCCACCGGCGGCTATACCGCCCGCAACCGCGCGGCCCATGTCCCGCGCACCGCCTGCAAATGCGCCGATCTGCCGGCCAGCAGCGACGGGGAGCTGTGCAACATGGCCTGCCAGCCGCTCTGCCGACTGGCCCGCAAGCTGTCCTGCCGCCGCGCCAGCGTCCGGATCTTTACTAAAACCCCGTGCACCGGCATCATCAAACACGTTGCCTGGTCCACCCGGCGACTGCGGCTTTTTCCTCCACGCAAGCGGCGTCACGCCTTCACCGGCGATCTTCCGCGTTGCCCGCACGGTTGCTGCATCGATGCCGGCGATGGTCTCGACGGCCGCAGGCGCACCCGTTTCTGCAAACAAGTCGGCACGCCACGCATCGACACTCTGGGGCCGATCGGCAACCGCGAGTGTCAGCGCATGATCGATCGCCGCCAGGAACGACGGGCGGAACGGCCCCTTCGCTGCGACCAAAGCGGAGACATATTCATCCTCCGTCAGCCGGGAGGGCGCATCGGGTGGCCGCGCACCGGTGACCACGAGATAGAGCGTCGCGGCAAGCGCGTAGATATCGGTCCATGGGCCTTGCTGGCGGCCGTTGCTCGCGTACTGCTCGAACG